>JBARXS010000075.1:0-58591 GCA_049647465.1 Erythrobacter sp. | reverse complement strand
ATGCGCCGGGTCGAGTGGTGTGATGCGGCTCATTGCGCTGCCACCGTTTCCTTAGCGTCGACGGCGAGGCCACGAGCGGGCAATTCAATCAGGCGGATCAAATCTCCCAGCGCATCCATCTCGCCCGCAGAAAGCGACGTGAACTTGGACTCGACCCATTCCGCGTGGCGGCTGGCCATGCGTGCGAACAGGTCGCGCCCGCTTGGCGTGAGCTTGAAGATCGCTGAGCGTCGATCATCAGGGCAGGGCGTGCGCTCAACGAACCCCTCCTTCACCAGATGCGGCGTCAGTTGTGAGGTTGCGCCGTCAGTCACCAGCAGAAATTGCGAAATCTCACTCGCCCGCAACCCGGCATCGCCGGCGCGATCAAGTGCCGACAGGACATCAAACCGGGAAAGCGACTGGCCAAATTCAGCCCGCAATCTCCCATCAAGATCCTTCTTGATCATGTTCGAGGCGCGCAGCAGCTCGATCCAAAGCCGCAGCACCTGTTTTCGTTCAGCACTCACGAGATGGTTTCCCCTCCGTCGATGATGATGGATTGGCCGTTCACCGCATTCGCCCCAGCGCTGCATAAATAGGCCACGGCTTCTGCGACCTCGTCCGGGTCAACCAGACGCTTCATCGGGTTGCCAGCGACAAACTGCGCCACAACATCGTCGCGCATGCGTCCAGTGCGTTCTTCGAGTGACGAGACGGCATTTGCGATCAGGGGCGTATCGGTGAAACCGGGGCATACGGCATTGGCTGTCACGCCCGACTTTGCGATTTCTATCGCCAGGGAGCGGACCCAGCCCAGCACCCCGTGCTTGGCTGCGGCATAGGCGGCGCTGTAGGCATAGCCCTTGACCGAAGCGGTCGAAGCGACCGCGATAAAGCGCCCCCAGCCGCGCTCAATCATCGGCGGCACTGCGATTTGCGCGCAGTGAAAAGTGCTGGTCAAGTTCGCCGCCAACATGGAATCCCAAGCATCCACCGGTGTCTTCAGCGCAGGCGCGGTCGATGCGGAGCCGGCATTGGCGATGAAAATATCGCATCGCCCGACTTGCTCCATACCCGCTTCAATCGAAGCGCGATCGCACACATCCATAGGAACGAACCGAAAGCCGGTCTTCGCAAGCTTGTCTTCGTCTCGCCCGCTGACGGTGACCTCATACCCGCGCGCAGCCAGAAGGCGCGCAACACTCAGCCCGATACCCGAACCGCCGCCGGTGATGAGAGCATGGGTGGAGGTGGAACTCATACAATTTATCTTAGGACTAAACTATCTAGTGTCAACAACCCTTTTATTCTTGCGAGCGACCGCATATCCCGGCGCGAAGACTGAGGTCCATCTGTGTCACGACAACTGCTTGGCTCAGGACTCATTGATTGAGCCAGAAGGTTATGGTTGCGGCGATGCATATGGCGGACATGAAGGTGTGGGCGCAGCGGCCGTAGCGTGTGTGGATACGGCGGGCTCCTGCTCGATGATCCCCCGGATCATCTGCGCTGTCACCTCCTTGAGTTTTCCGAAGATGTTCTCGACCTTGTGGCGCTGGCGATAGAGCGCCTTGTCATGCGGGATGTGGACTTTGCGATTGGCTTTTGACGGGATGCAGGCGGCGATATTCCGGTTGTCCAGGGCAGAGCGGAACCTGCCAGCATCGGCAGCCCTTGTCACCGAGCAACACCTTGGCCTTCGGAAAGGCATGGATCATCAGGGCTGCACCCTTGAAGTCGCTCATCTGGCCTTCGCTCAGCAGCAGGATCAGGGGCCTGCCATGACCATCGCAGACGGCGTGAGCTTTGAGTTCAAGCCCCCTTTGGTGCGCCCGATATGTCTGGGAACAGGCCTTTTTTAAGAGAGGCTGGCCGCCGTTCGGTGCGCTTTCAGATGCGTCGCATCGATCATTAACTGATCCGGCTTGCCCGCCTTCGCCGCAAGGCTCGCAAAGATTTTGTTAAACACGCCCGTCCGGCTCCAGTGGATGAACCGGTTACAGATCGTCTTGTGCGCTCCGTACTCGGCAACCGCAGGCTCATTAGCTGACAGCACTTAAGGCCACTGAAGGCTTCGAGCCCTCGGCAAGACCGACGACAAGGTTGGCAACCTCGAATGCCCCATGAATTCAAGTCTCATTCCGTTTGAATACGATCGGTAGCTGTCATGCTGCCTCGCTAAACTTCGTGACTTTGATGTCGTCCTGATGCGCGCGGGCTTGTGCGAGCTCATAGGCTGTCTGCATCCGTAGCAGAGTATCGGCCCTGACCCCGAAGGCCTTCTCGAAGCGGATCGCCATATCGGCAGAGAGGCTGGCATTGCCGTTTAGAAGCGTGCTCAGCGCCTGACGCGAGACACCGAAGTGTGCAGCGAGATCGGTTACGCTGACTCCTGCTGGCTCAACAATCTCGCTTTTGAGCCAGTCACCAACATGGACAGCGAGCGACGGGTGCATCTTAAGCGTCATGATAATCCTCCAGATCCATATCGATCAGCGCGCCTTCTTCATTCACGTTGAAGGTCAAGCGCCAATTGCGTGTCACAGTCATCGACCAGGTACCTTTTCTGTCTCCAGTAAGTTCGTGGAGGCCGAAGTTTGGCGGTACAAACAGCTCATCCGTGCCTTCCGCTGCATCAATAAAGGCAAGCATCTTGCGCAGCCTACCGACCTCACCCACCAAGCCCTTAGGACTGCCGGTTTCGAAAAAGCGGCGCAGGCCCTTATGCCTAATGGATTCGATTTCCATCAGGTCTGTCTAGCCATTACGCTTCAATTTGTCAAGCGTCACGCGACGCGTGACGAACCACGCTCAGGCGGGATACGATCCGGTCCACACTCAATAATGGGTAGCCGAAGAAAGCATTTTCGGGCCTCGGAATGTGGTTTTCTGGAAAGCCCACAAAAAGGCCCGCAAAAGTTTCAAGCTAGATCGATCCGGGACCATCAGAGATTAGAACGCCTGAAACCGTTGGGCACTGAAAGAGGAAGGAAAAGACGAGCCGAGACAATAGTTTGGAGGACCAATGTGAGTCCTTGAAATCAACCATTTTCTCTATGTATTTCAATGACTTAAATCGATGGTGCCCAGAAGAAGACTCGAAAACATCAAGTAACAAATTGTTTTTATTTTTCAAATGAAGTCTGATTTTTAACGATGGCACAACCTCTGGCACTATAAGAATTCACAGTAGAGGTTCGTTTCCCAATCTCTATTCAAATCATGCAGTTTCATTACATTCCAAATCGTTTCTCGGCAACCCCTAACATCCCGATTTACTTGGTTAGGCAGCCTATGAAACAGAAAAGCTGCTGCCAGCGGTTACGCATGCCAGGGCCGACATTACGGCCAGGGTTAGCCAATCGGGCTTTGCGACGCGCGAGTTGCAATTCCTGCTGACTGCTTGGTACCCGCACTAAGTTGCTAATTGCAGTCGCTCGTCGGGTTTGGCAGATATCGTCGGGCTGTTGAGCTGTGGCCCAGATCCCTCTAATCGTCGACAGCCGCGAGCGGGAATATCTGTGTTCAGGCCCCGCCAGCTGTCTCGTTGAACCGAATTATTGAACTGGACTTTTTGATGTCGGAGTTTGCCGACCACAACGTCTTCCAGATGTATGTGACCAATGGCGAACAGCCGGGCTTCTGGCTGCGGCGCACCACTTGGAGCAATACGTGCGCGCGTGTGACTTCGGTAGGTGAATTCAAGGGGCCGCCGCCTTACTATGGCAACCCGCAGGTTCATGCCGACATCTACGATCTGCGAACCGGGAAATTGAAAGAGAAGGACGTGAAGATTCCCGTGCCGGGAACATACAAAACGTGGCGGCTGATCGATCCGCCCGATTGGGCAAGCTAGAACTCTTTTGATCGCTTCCTACGGAATTTCGACGACGAAGCTCTCGGGCTGCCTGTAGAGTAAAGAGCGTTTAACCTGCCTTTCGGTCAGGCTGGTTCGCTTGACGATCTGCTTCTTGAGCCGGAGAAATTTCTCGTAGGGCAAGCGCGGGTCGGCCATCGCCTGGTCGAACAGGGCGCTGGGGTCGATACCGTGTCTGTAAAGATCATTCGGGTGCTTATTGTTGCCGGGCTCAATGAAAATCAGCCGAACCTCGTTTTCGTGCTTGTAGGCATTGCGCTTGACCAGCAATGAGCGAGCGACCGCGTCCGGCGTGATACCGTCCTTGAAGACGGTCTTGGCAAACGCGCTTAGCTTTGTATCGCTCATGTAATCGACCTTGCCGATAAAGCAGGTCGTATGCGCCCAGTCGCCATTCGCCGCGCATAGGCTGTCGAGCAACTGGCCGACCGTTGTTCTGACCCGGATTGCATCCTTTTTTTCGGAGTAGATTCTCCACATGGCGTCCGACGCCGTGTGCAAGGTCCAACACTGGCCATAAACGTCCTCGTGGAATCCAAACCGGCCTTTCTCACCGTTCGCGGTCCTAACTTCCGCCTTTAGGAACACGTTTTCGAAAGGGTCTTCCCATATTTTCGGTCGGACCAGCACATTCTCCCTGTCACTGAACAGGTTGAAGAAATAATCCTTCCTGAAGATGCGGTAGATCCTAGTTCTGCTGTTGATTTTTCCAATGATCTGGGTCTTCGCGCTCATCTAACCCTCCCGGTCCGACGGTTACATTATCGTTTAATCAAGCAAGAATGGCTGCAGCTTCCGGAGTCGCGCCACATCCGCTTTCCGCGCAGCGCAGACATTCATCCTGTTTCATTCCCGCACGATGACCGGACATTCTGCAATCAGGGTAGCCAATACAATATGAAGATGACCGATTTTGGGCCGCGCCTTACCTCTAAGGTTTCAGACGCAAGAATGAGGAAAGCTGGCAATCGGGCTAGCTCAAGGCGGGGTCAGCAGTCGCCTTGATTAGCCGTGTATCGAAGTCACAAAACCCGCCGTCGCTTCAGCTCTTGAACATGGAAAATTACTCGCTGGCTAGGCTAACGAAAGGCTGCTGTAGAGCTAGCCTGTCGATGCTAAGGCTAGTAGCGAACGCGAAAACCTTATAGATGCGGGCGCTAGATGTCAGCAGATAAACTTTGGATAGCACAGCGCCACGGCCAAGACTGGAACGACGCAGAGTCGATAGCAGCGATCGAATGGCTGGTCGCTCAGGTCCCGTCGTCCCAATGGCAGAGGCGCCTTGACCGGGTTCGCGAAACCTTCATTTCTGCGCGTGATCATTGGGCCGCTGGTGATCGTATCGCGTTGTTCGATCCATCTGATCTGGTCGCCTGGTACGTGTTTCAGGCGACTGCTTATGCCACTGCGAACAAGAGACATAATTGGGTCGAACATGAGGCATTCCGCATCGCCCCAGTATTCCGCCGCTTGGGGCAACTTCTCCCCGATTTGCGCAGGGTGAGTGGAGTTGAAGACCGCATCACAAAGCTGATGACCAGCGGGAGAACAACGCCTGACAATGGAATCTTTGAACTTCTCGTCGCCGGAGCATACGCGCGACGAGGATGGCGTCATGTAACTTTTGTCCCAGAAGAACCCGGTGTCGCCCGAACTCCTGACCTAGACGTCCGGCGTGGAAGGGCGCGCCGAGCGGTTGAGTGCAAGCGCGTTGGCCAATCGGAATACTCAGGACTGGAACGCGATCGGGCGAATGCCATGGCGGGCTTGGCTCACGCCAAATGCGAACAGGCCTCAGCCTCTCTCGATATCAAGATTGCCTACCTCGCTGAATTATCACAGATCGATGAGCACTATCTCGCCGATCATGTCGCAGCTTTTCTGGATGGTGGGCCGGCCCATTGGAAGGATTCCTTTGGCGAAGGCTTCCTGCTGCATATCGACCGCCGGCCCATTGACGCAATACTCCGGCATGACGACATCTATTTCGGCTCCAGCCGGATGATCGAGCTGCTCATTGGCGATTATCAAATGGCCGTCGACTACGATGTCCGAGGGGACTGGGTGCCCGGTGATGAACGCCCATTCCATGTTACTGCATTGGGCCGCGTCAGTGTCGTGAGCTGGCTCAGCATGTCCGAAGATGCTGCACGAAGGAAAGCACGTCACTTCCGGTCGATGGTGGCCGGCGCAGCCTCACAACTCCCGGGCGATTGCGTTGGGGTCGTCCATGTCGGCTATGAGACGACCGGAGGCAACAGCGTCGATGGACGTCGACATAGGCTCAACCTCGAACAGATGGCGAGTTTTGATCCCGGCACCTCACGCCTGCAATGGGTCTATGGTAATTACATGAGTCCCGAGCACAGTGTGAATCGCAACGAGTCTTCTGCTTTGTCTGAGACAACTGCAGCTTATCCGGTTCGCGGTCGCCGAAGTCCTGAACCGCTCCCGAACCACATGCTATTCTTGGATGAGGACGGCGACCCAGGCTATCATTGGCATCGCTAATCCGCTTTGTGAGTACGAATTTCCAGTTTCCAAACGCCAGCGTGGTGGATGGCCGCAGCCTCGAGATGAACTATGCAACTTGTAGCCCGCATCGACCTTGCCTCTCTGGCCCAGCATCTCAAGGATGGCAACCGGCATCCGACCGTTGTGAAAGCGATCGAGCGAGCAGCGGCGGCAGGCTCGATCCGCGAAGACTTGCGCAGTGCCCGCGCTTCGCTCCATCAGATAGTTCAGATCCAAGAGGAGGCTTGCGTAGAGTCAGTCAACACGCCCGAATGGTTCAATGAAACTACCGTTATTGGCGCGCTATTCGTCCAAGCCATTGTGCTCTATGCCCGTGCAACTGCGACGCCCGGAGATCGTATGTCAATTCTCGGTGAAGCCAAACTCTCCGACGAGCATCGATCGACCCATGGAGAGGCCTTGAGCTATCGCAACAAAGCGATCGCCCACTTCGGCCGCGGCGAAGCTTTCACCGATGGCCCATTGGTCAAAGAGGCCGTCGTGTTAAGCCTCTACATTGACAAGGGACGACCCAAGAAGCAGATTGGCGCCTATACAACGCGCGCTCAGCACAAGGTTGCTTTCTCAGCGCGGCTGGCGAATCTTATAGAGTTTCGGCTAGGCGAGGTCGACGCGCGATACCAGGCCCTGTTCGACGCCGCCGACGAGCAACTGGAGATCACTCTCAGAGCCGATCCGGAGTTGGGCCGCACCTTGCCTGGCTTCGAATTCGA
Source organism: Erythrobacter sp. (assembly GCA_049647465.1). Lineage (GTDB taxonomy): Bacteria > Pseudomonadota > Alphaproteobacteria > Sphingomonadales > Sphingomonadaceae > Erythrobacter. The sequence goes on along the minus strand of JBARXS010000075.1, from coordinate 51,484 downwards.
CATGGAGAGCTTTTGCGCTTCGGAGGAAGCAGCTGCAATATTGCGGGCGCAGGTCGACGCGGGATCCGTCGCCGAAATGGATTACGCCGTGCAGGTGCCCAGGTCATGACTACTGAAGACGAGGCCTTTGGTGGTCTTCAGCGTTCACTGCTGTGCTCATGCAATGATTAGGCGGATCGAAGTCAGGGACCGGAGTGCGGCAATGGTTAATCAGTGACGTCCATGCGCTCATTGCAAATATCCGAAACCGTTGCTCGTGTTGGCGCCGTTGTCTTGTCCAGCGTTGAAGCCAATTGAAAAAAGCAAATCGCTTGGAATTCGAGCAAGATCGATGCCATAGGTCCAACTTGCGCGAGTGTCGGAGCGAAGCCTCGCTTCAAGAGGTAAACGACGCATGGGGCACAACTACAAACCAACAGCGATTACACGGGTGGGCTTCGCCTATCAGGACCTAGTCGCCGCCGAGACGCTTCTCGAATTCTATCGATACCCGAACAAATATCAGTGGGTTCAGGTGGAAGCATCTGACTCGTCTTTTCGTGCCGTGGATGACGTGGTTGCGTGCCGGGGCGACGGGCGCTTCGAACTCACCCAAGTAAAGTTTGCTGTTGATCCGGATAACTCGAAGACAGCTCTCGATTGGGAGTGGCTGCTCGAGAAGAAACCCAAAGGCAAGTCTCGCCTTCAGCACTGGGCTGGGCCAGTCACCACGCATGTGGAATCCGGGTTGTTGGCGAGTGCCTGTCTAAAGACTGACCGGAAGCCAGATGTGGATTTTTCCAAAGCCTTGAAGGGTAGCCGTGTCAGTTACTCAAGAATTCCCGGGCCGACCCGCCAGCGGATCGTTACGCAGCTTGGATCGACTGCCGCCGCTAAAAAATTCTTCTCCAACTTCGACTTTGTTCATTCCCAGCCCGTCCTTGAGGATCTCGAGGCCATCATATGGGCGCGCATCTCATCTGACACAGACCGCGCTGGCTGGGCTCTGTTTCAGAAGCAGCTTCAGTTGTGGGCTACTCAGAAGAATTGGCCATATCCCGACGGGCGTGTCCGGCATGTCCATCTCCAGCAGGCCTTTTCAACCGAGCGAGCCAAGCCCCTCCCGCAAGGCTTCAACGTGCCCATAGACTATCGTGTGCCAGACTCAGAATTTGTGGGAACCTTCTCTGCACACGTTCAGAAAAGGGATGGCGTCACAGTTCTTTGGGCTCCTCCTGGGCGCGGCAAAAGTACGTTTCTCAGCCATTTCTCGTCTTCCTTGGACGCCGAGAAAGTGGTGTGCATTCGGCATCACTACTTCCTCAGTCTCGACGATCGCTCCGAGGGGCGCTTCCATGTTCAAGCCATCGCGCGTTCGCTTGAATCCCAGCTTGAGGAGAAAATCCTAGGCTTTAGTGTGGGGAGGCAGAGCCTGGGGGAAACGATCGAACGGGCTGCCCAGAAGGTGGTAGCCGACGGAAAGCGTCTGATCGTCATCATCGACGGCCTTGATCATGTCTGGCGGGAGGGCCGTGATCGCGAATATGCTGAAGAACTCTTCAACGCGCTGATTCCTGTTGTGCCGGGCACCCACCTGATCGTCGGGACGCAGAAGATTGCCGAGAAGCATCTTCCCACAAGATTGCTGACCGCCGCGCCGCCGAAAGGTTGGGTCGAACTTCCTCTCATGAATCGTGAAGCGGTGCGGGGCTGGGTGGCATCACAACACGATGCAGGAAGGCTCAATCTCTTTCGTTGGCCCCATCAATCTGAAGGGAATGCGCTCGCGGGTGTTTCAGATGCATTTTTCGACATCTCCAAAGGTCTGCCCCTACACCTGATCTATTCGTTCGAAGCGGCCGCACGCGCAGGCAATGAAGTAACGCCCGATACGATCCGGGCGCTACCAGCATGTCCCACCGGCGATATTCGAGATTACTATGCCTCGTTCATGTTGCAGCTTTCTTCACGCGGGAAGGCCATTTTGCATGTGCTAGCTGGCCTCGATTTCAGTCCTCCGCCATTTGCGCTCAACAACTGTTTCGGCGTGGATGATCAGAGCATTTTAGGCCTCGCGGAGATTGGTCATCTCCTTGACTTTCGAGAAATAGAAGTGCGGCCGTTTCATGGAAGCCTGTTCGCATTTTTACAAGATGATCCGGATCACGATTCAATATTCATGGCCAACAGCGCGCCGACTCTTGCGTGGTTGGAAAAGGAAGCGCCTCCCTACTGGCGCGAGGCGTGGCTATGGATCACTCAAGCGACGCGTGGGAACGCAAAAAACCTCATCGAAGGGCCGTCTCGCGAGTGGGCACTATCCTTCGTCACCTCAGGATATCCGATCGACCGCTTAGTCAACGTGCTTAATCACGCCGAACGGGCTGCCTTCGAAGAGTTTGAGCTGGCAACCGTCGCACGACACCGGTTGTTAAAGTTACGGGCCCTCAATGCTGACGAGCTTCAGCACGAAGAATTAGCCCAAACTTGGTACATAGCGGCCGCACAAAGCGGCGATCCTTTTGTTCCGGCCATCCTCCGCGCTGACCTGAGCAATTTGTCTCCGTCGCTTATCCCGGCGCTCGTCCAAATGACCGATGAGAGTCAGCGTGCAGCGCTTGTCGAGCGAGCTATTGACGAACTTAACGGACGCATTACCCAGAATGGGCGCGACGAACATGTTAGCAATGATCAGCACGGCGAACTAGCGAAAGCCGTGGTTGCTGTCGTCGCGGCAGGCAAGGCGAATGCGGTTAGCCGGGTACTCCGCTTTGCGCGCCGAGCGACCCATCCCGATCCCATCGTTGCCGCTTTTGCACAAAGTGCACGACTAGTCGGAGCGGCGGACTACGTCTTTGAAGCGGGCCGAGGCTTCAAGGGTGTCGAATTCGACCGCGAACTGTTCGCCTGCCTGTGTCTCGAGGGTCTATCGCCTGCCAGTCAAGCTCCTTTGAAGTCTGCAAAGCACCCCGCCATTCGCTGCTTGGCGCTCGCTAAGGGTGACACGATCAAAGGCAGCAATGCCGGCAAGGATTTGTCGAGGCTTTTCGCTGGTGGCGAAGGGCCCAAAGATCGCCACCAGACCGATATCAGAGGCATAGTCTACACGAATTTCATGTCTGCGCTGGCAGCCGGTTTAGCCGGCAAGCCAACAAGAAGCTGGGCAAAGATTCCCGATTATGCATCGAAGAGCTGGCTCGCAGATGCAGTAGGTGCGTTCGAAAAACTTGCACAACGCATCGCAGCATGCTGGGCCAACACGAAGCGTTGGCCAACTCTCGGCGAAATCTTCAGCTGGTATGATGGACAACCTTGCTACGAGCGAGGTTATGACGCTCAGAGCCGTTTCATTGCCGTGCGTCTCGCACTTATCGACGCTGCCTTCGATCTATGCCTCATCGGTCGAGGGCTTGATGCTGCATATCAAATCGATAATGCCGCTCTTTCTGAGGCACGTACATCGTCCTTTTGGCTTGACGAACTCTGGCTGGAAAAAATGACATCGCGGCGTGTCTCATTGCATGACGACATGAGCGCCGAAACATTTATCTCGACCTACATGGAAGAACTCGCTCGCACTGTGACCGAGTTCAACGAGCGAGCTGACACGTTCGGCAAGTTGGCTCTTGCCGCGCACGACCACCAGAAACCTCATCTCGCAGCTCAGGCGCTTAGGCGTTCTGTCGATTGTCTGCTTGGATATGGCTGGCGGAAGGATGTCTTTGCAGGCGATGTCCTCACCGCTCTGGAAATGATGATCGAAGCAGGGGATCAAGACGCTAAGCTTACACTTTTGGATCTAGCAGGCGCTTTTCACCACATCACGGACTACACTGACGGTTCCGAAACTAGCCATATTCGTAGCAGCTACTACGCGGCCATTGCAAAGCACCACCCTGAACGGATTGCACCCATGATCGATGATCTTATCAGGGCCGAGAACTGGCGCTACGTCGAGGATCTGTACGAGGAGCTTTCGTCGCTCCCTCTTGCCCAAACTGTCGAAGGAGCTGCACTTCTTTCCACCTATATAATGCCGAACGAGAAACACGCCGTAGAGAAGGCCAACCTAGCTCCGGCCATCGGGGATGCCCTTCGCAGAAAAGTCGGCCCCAACGTTGAACACGTTCGCAAGGTGGATGGATACGCATCGGAGAGCCACGAGGATTCCGAAAGGAGCGACGTGGAGCTTCCAAATGCGAGCGATTATCCCCCCGGCAAGCTCTCGGAGCTGATCGCAGAGCGTAACCTCCTGAACATTTACGATAGTTCGAGGTCGGCGATCAGAGAGTGGCTAAATTATTGGGATACCAAGGGCATGGGCGCGGCGGCGTTGGCTGATTTGGAGGTGAGGCTGTCCGAGACACGACTGCACCTCGACATTGAAAGCGGTCTTGATACCGCAGCGGAAATGGCGGCGAAGATTCACGGTCGCAGCGAAGCGTTCAAGTGGTTGGTGCGCGCCCACATCGTGCGCTATGGCTGGCAAAGATATTTCACCAGCAATGTCGAGGCCGAAGCTCGGCTCCGACTCGTCGCTCGGGACTACAAAGCGCGTTGGAAGGACTTTATCCGTGAGACGAGCAAACCAGCCCTCAACCTTCGAGAAAGTAGAAACGGATTGGTGATCGGCCTCACGCGGCTCGTCTATTTCCTTATTCAACTAGGCGAACTTGAGCTCGCCAAAGCCCATACCGAAGCCTTGGTCGATACCTTCAAGGCGGAAGTTGCGCAGCAGCCGCTCAACAACCCCTCATGGGCTTAGTAGTGCCGATAGATATCCTGCTTACTCGGCTTCTATGGCCTGTCCCTCGCGTTCGGTTGGAAGCTGCAAGAGCTCTAGCAGCGCTGATCAGGAGTGGTAATCGCAATGCCGCTGACCGCTTGCTGGTGTGGATCAGCCAGAGGAAGTTTGAAAGCGAGGTGATCCTTGGCCTGAACATTATCGAGGCTTTCAACCTAGGCGCTTTTTTCGCATTTGTTGAGGTGCGGGACTCAGTGAATGCAGCGTCGCATCTATCTGACTGGCTGATGAAGGTAAACTTTGCCCAAGCCGACGGCCTCTTTCCCTTTAGATACGCCTACGCTCCTGAATTAAAAGCTGATCTGCCGGAGTCGGTGCGCTGCTCTTTTTCGGTGTTTAATGGCGTGCCGCAGATGTTTCACTCACACCTCTCCCACCTAGAGGAGCAGTCGGGCCTCCCTTTCCTTGCGCGGTGGCAACATGAGTGGGAGTGGCTACAGGCAGGCGAGATGCGCAGCCAAGGGGATCCTTCCTACTTCTTCCATGGCAACCGCGAGTTAACCGGCCAGTTCGATTTCGCTGACCGTGAGACCTACGTATCGGCGTACCTGCGGACGCTCTCTTTTGCAGCTACCAAATGGCGCCTTCCCCACTCGCTGGCTGAGCAACATTCGCGTGCGGCCCTGACTTTGAATCGCGGCCTAGCTTGGGTCGAGCCGGTAGAACGGCCTGGATGGTCGGATGGTATTTTACTGGGGGATCGCGATCCCAAAGCGCTTGCATCAGCCATTTGGTCTGCTGCTTCTTCGCACGCCGCTCCCGATCAAATGCTTGCGGGCCTTCGCGCTGTTGAAGTGGCCGAAGGTGGCTACACGGTTTTCGAGTTTGACGTTGTGACCGGGAGCGCGGCTGCGTTCGCTAGCAGAAAGGAGCCGGGCGATCGTCGATGGTCTTATTTGGCCAATCCCGCGCGCTATGAAGGAGGCTTTTATTCCAGTCCGCACCTTAGCGATGGCTCCACACCAAGGAGGCTTTGCGGAACAACTCTAACGTTTGATGTAGGGCGTGGATTAGTCGAGCTTGTTACTCATGTGCACCTGCCTTCGCCCCACACCGATCATCCAAAACCAGAGGTCGCCTGCCTTCATGACGGGATCGAGATGCAGGTTGGTGGATCACCGATCGCCCTTTGGGAGCATTGGTTCAACGATTGGGAGCCCGCATGCCCTCGTGTAGTGCATGACCTAGTTGGCTACAGGACTACAGTGAAGCGAGATTTCATGGAGGCGTTCTGCAGACCCAGCTCTCTAAATACCGCAGTGTGGTGCAGCGTGAAATCAGGCACACGGCAGTACAGCTACTCGGATTTCGAAAATCACGAAGTGGAATTCTGGATCGACTAGTAATCCACACCGGGCAATGGGCGACGAAACCTCCGCAATCCCAATCGGAGTTCGTGGAAGGAGCTATTCCGGATCGTCCAACATCGCAGCCTTCGAATGGAGGCTCATCCAGCGTCCGCTTTCAAGGGATCGGCGATACAGCCTCAACGCCTGAGATTGGGACGCATTCCTGACCTGCTGCTTTCCTGATCGTCAGCACATATCTTTCAAATCGCAATCCCCCGCCCTCTTCCAAGATCAAGGCCATGATGGAACGCCAGCTGTCTGCCAAGCGATCGACAGCTGGCGGTGCCGATGCCCAATTCGCTCTTGCGATTGGCCAATAGCGATTCAAGCTGGGGGTCGCGCTGGAGGCTTTGGGCCATGTCGGCCATCTTGGACCGCGTGCCACGGTAGCCGCTCATGTCGCCGCGTTCGTAGTTTTGCTGGCTCTTGCTCTCAAGTTTCTGCCAGCGGACAACAAACTCGCTGGCGCGCTGCTGTCCTGTTTCCCGAAATCCCTGCTCGGCCTTCATAGCGAGGATGGCGCGACGGACCTGGCCGTTGGCGGCTTCATGCGCGAGCGGTTGATCTGCGAGATATGCGCGCTCCATGTCACGTGAATAGTTCGCTCCAAAGGCGTTCAGCTCGTTGCGCGCTGCTGCGAGCTCCTGACCTATCGGCGCATAGCGCCCATGCTCGACAAGCTGACTGCCTGTCGTCCCATCCTCCTGCGCCAGGAACAGATTGCTGATTACACGGGCGTGACGCCGAACAGCTGCCTGCGCCTTGATCTGCCGATCTGTTTCCGGCGCTGGCGAGTGCGGCAACTGCAGACCATTCAAAAGGCCGCGCACCTTTTCTGGGAGCTTGTGGACGATCTCGGCAACCCGTTCGCGGAAGCTGATGCCGCGCCGCTCGGCAAAGCGCTGCTCTATGCTTTCGCTCGCGCCATAATCACCAGCCATATCTTTGGTACGCTCGCGCGAAAGGGTGCGGAGAAGCTTTTCGGCGTCTGCAAAATCATCCCTGCCATAATGCAGCGAAACGGACTCGCGATGACGCGACAGCGCGACGTAGCTGCTGTGCTGATCCATTCCCGGGGTCGCCAGCACATGCCCGCGCTCCACGGTCACGCCCTGCGATTTGTGGATGGTCGCGGCGTAACCGTGGTCGATATGGGCATAGTCCTTCGTGTCGAAGGCCACGCTGCGGCCATCGTCGAGCAGCACGGCCATGCGCTGCGCACTGACCAATTGCACCGTGCCGAGGCTACCGTTCTTGACCCCAAGCTCGCGGTCGTTGCGCAGGAACATCAACCGGTCGCCGGTCGCAAATTCTCGCGTGCCGCGCTCGGCGGCTATAGACACGTCCGCGCCAAGTGCGTCGTCCTCGCGCAGCTTGCCGCGCGCCAGGACATTGAGCGCACGCACCTCATCATTGGTGTGCGTCAGAATCATCCGCGAGTGCTCGGGATCGGCGACGCGCTCACGGTTCCAACCCTCGATGAGCTTCTCGCGCGCCGCGTCTCGCGTCTCGGCAACATGTACCATGCCTTTCGCGGAATACGCGTCCAATGCCTCGGCGGTTCGCCCCGTCGCCAGATGCCGCGTGGCATTACGCTGCCAGTCGACCTGCTGTCGCCTGATCTCGGTGATCTCGACATGGCCATGCCGCTCGGCAATCGACCGGAACGCCGCGCCCGCTTCGATGGCCTGCAGCTGCTGCGGATCGCCTACCAGAACGACTTTCGCACCGGCTTCACGGGCGGCGGACAGAACCCGCTCCATCTGGCGCGAACCGATCATCCCGGCCTCGTCGATCACCAGCACGTCACTCGCGTCGAGCAGATCGCGGCCCTGCGCCCACTGATGCTCAAGGCTGGCGATGGTGCGCGATGCGATACCCGATCCGCCTTCGAGATTCTCGGCGGCTATGCCGGAAAGCGCTGCGCCGCGCACCGACAGGCCAGCATGCTCCCACGCTTCGCGCGCAACGCCCAGCATCGCGCTCTTCCCCGTCCCGGCATAGCCGACGACTATCCCAAGGTCTTGGCCAGCAGTGACATGATCGAAGGCCGCGCGCTGCTCGCCTGAAAGGACAAGTCCTCGCGCTTCGGCGGCAGCAAGCGCACGCGCGCGAGGCTGCTCGTGAAGGCAAAATTGCTCGCGCTTAGCGATCAAAGCGGAAGCGCGTTCCATTCGCGCTTCCACCTCGATCATGTCGCGCGACGTAAACCGTTCACTACCGCGACCATCGTTTCCCAACGCCACCAGATTAGGCGAAGACTGCACCGCGTTCAACGCGCGATCGAACTGGTCCTTTCCATCCGAATGGCGATGCACGAACTTCGCAAGATCGCGGCGCGTAAATGTCGCCTGGCCCTTGGTGATTGCGTCCAGAGCGATATCGGGATTGGCGATGATCCGCTTGCCGTTTTCGCGGGCGATAGCGTGATGTTCGATCAGCCGGTCTGCGTCCGGCCCCATGCGGAGCGAAGGCGCACCGATCTTGGTCTGCGGCTCAAGGTCGATACCCTGCGCCTCCAGACTGCGATGATCGATCCGCGCGTCGATATCGAGCGATGCCAGCCGCTCGTTGACATGTTCGGCCCAGCGCTCGCGCCATGCGCTGATCAGTTCGGTCCGGTTCCAATCGCGGACCTTCGGGCCGAAGCCGTCCTCGCTCACTTCGCGCATGGTGAGCATGACATGGGCATGGGGCTTAGCGAGGCCGTCAGCGCCGATATCCCAATGCACATTGAGGTCGGCGATCATCCCGCGTTCGACAAACTCTTGCCTTAAAAAATCGCGGGCAAGCTCGATGCCCTGCTGCTGGTCCAGTTCGCGCGGAATGGCGAATTCGATCTCGCGAGAGAGCTGCGCGTCCTTGCGCAGTTCCGTCGCCTCAACCTCGTTCCACAGGGTCGAGCGGTCGCCAAGCCGCTCGGGCGCACCGTCGGGCAGCATCACTTCGGAATGGACGACACCCGCCTTGTTGGTGAAGTCGTGCGAACGATCCAGCCGGTCATCGTGAAGTCGTTCTGCCGAACGGTAGGCAGCAGAGGCGACTGCGCTCGATCCGGCGCTTCTGGAAATGACTTTTGCCGAGAAATGATAGATCGCCATAGCGGCAATCCAGTTACTGCAAACAAGCGACGTCGGCACGACGTATAAGCGCGCCCTCACATGATAAAATCCTGTTCGGGACCGGGCCGTGCCAGCCTGTCCCGGCAACATTGCAGCATTCGGAAGCGCCGCGCTTTAGGATGGTCCCATCACCAACTGATGGAGACTATCATGCGCAAACCGAGAGATTTCGATGCCGAACTCAAGGCCCTCAACGAGAAGGCCGCGATGCTCAAAAGCCGCAAGGTACAGCAGTTTGGCGAACTGGTGATCGCAACGGGAGCCGACACGCTCAGCATCGAGGAACTGACCGGCGCACTCGTCGCCATCGCGGCCACGAACGAGCCTCAAAAGCGGGAGGCGTGGGCGACGAAGGGCCAAGCATTCTTTCAAGGCAAGACGCGCAACAGAGGCAATCGACCCAAGGGCGACAATCAGAGCGGCGCGAAAGGTCAGGACAGCAATACTGCGCGTTGAAGCCAGCCAGCGCCGCACCGACACAAGAGCCTGGGCCATGAAACGACGCGAACGGACGCGCCACCTAATCGAGCTTGGGGGACTGGTTCAAAAGGCAGGGCTGATTGAACTGACCGATGATGATCGCGCGGTCCTGCTCGGTGCGTTTCTCGCGGTCGCCGCTAAGCTTCAAAGCGAAGACCGCGAACAGGCGCTGACTTTGTGGCGGCGGCGCGGTCGCCGCGCGTTCCAACAGGAATGACGCGAATAGTGGGTGCAGGCCGAGTCCGGCTTTGCTAGGCTGAAACAAATGCGAAACGATCTCGACCATCTCCCGCCACAGAAACAGCGCGAGCTGGAGCGCGTGGTGCAGTTGATATTCGAGGAGTTCGACGACGCCTTCGCGCTCTCGAAGCATGAGTGGAAGAAGGCCGGACGCATCCTTAAGGTAATCCTCTACGGAAGCTATGCGCGCGGCACCTGGGTCGATGAGCCGCACACCGCCAAAGGCTACCAGTCGGATTACGACCTGCTGATTATCGTCAACGACAGCAGACTGACCGACCGGGTGAAGTACTGGGCCAAGCTCGATGACCGATTGATGCGCGAATATGGTGTGACCAAGACGCTCAAGACCCCCGTCAACTTCATCGTTCACACGCTTCAAGAGGTGAACGACGGGCTGGCCCATGGTCGCTACTTCTTCATGGATGTGAAGCAGGATGGAATCGCGCTCTACCAGTCAGACGACACCGAGCTGCACACGCCCAAGCCCAAGACACCCGAGCAGGCACACTGCATGGCGCAGGAATACTTCGAAGACTGGATGCCCAGCGCGTCAGATTTCTTTGATGGGTATCTCGACGCCAAAGCGCGAGGGAAGTTCAAAAAAGCTGTCTTCGATTTGCATCAGTCCGCTGAGCGAATGTATCATACCGCATTGCTGGTCTGCACTTTCTACACCCCGCACGTGCACAACCTCGGGTTCCTTCGCACTCAGGCCGAGCGCATCGATCCGCGCCTGACCTATGTCTGGCCGCGCGAGATGAAGCGCGACCGCGCGCGCTTCGAGAAGCTCAAAGAGGCGTATGTGAAGGCGCGCTATTCGAAGCACTACCGCATCACGAAGGAAGAGCTTGAGTGGCTCGGCGAACAGGTCGAGGAACTGGGCCGTGTCGTGCACGAGGTGTGCACCGAGCGCCTCGAAAAGCTCAAAGCTGACGCCAAGGCGCGAACGGATAATCAGTAAAGCCCTCGCTCGCAACGCGTCAGCTTAGCGTGATGGCGCGCCGAGAGCGGCCTTTCCGCTTGCGATCCAATTCCGGCCATTCGCGCTCAGAGAAATGCGGCGACAAGCCGTACACGATTGACCGTGTCCTATCGGGTAGACCAAATTTCCTAGTCGCGAACGAACAGAATCGGTTCGGCTTGCAGCGGCATCGTCGCACCGTTGATCGCGCCTTCAGCGTTCGTCTGAAATTCTATCGGAAAGCTCGGAGAGTTCTGGTGGATTTCATAATAGGACTTCGTAACAAACACGTCGTCCTGCTGGTGTTCCAGTGCAAACGAGAAAGCCGGGAAGGCTATATAGAGCGCGCCATCCCGAAGGGTCACGTTGAAGCGCCCATAGCCCGGATTCGTGTATTGTCCGACGTAGCCCTCCAACTGATTGGTAGGCGGCTGTTGCTGGTTCGGTGTATCGACCGGACCGATGGCCGTCGCGTCCGTAATCTGCACCGGATATTCGGTGACGTCTCTCGAGGGTAGGCCAAGCATTCGCCTGTAAATGATATCGGTCGCGTATCTCGGAAGCTCTGTGGATTGTTGGTTCGTAAGGATGGCAACGCCCAATCCTTCGCTTGGTAGCAAGTCGATGCGTGCAGTAAATCCCGAAGTGTTTCCTCCGTGATTGACGCGATAATAGCCCTCATACTCGCTCACGAACCATCCATACCCATACGCATCCAGGCGCAGAGTTTTTGATCGTGGATTATAAGTCGGGTTGATCCATGCCTGCGCACTGAAAGCATCGGCTAGAAAAGCAGCCGGAACGATCTGCGCGTTTTCGTATCGCCCCTCGTTCAGCAGCATGACCATCCAGTTGCTCAGATCTATAACCGTGCTGTTGAGCGCTCCGGAAGGGCCGGCCTCGTGCTGGTCTTCGTAAAGGACGGGAAATGGGTTTCCATCGATCATGCCATAGCCGGTCGCTATGTTTTCACTGCTGAGCAATTGCAAAACGGACACGCTGGAACGCGCCATACCAAGCGGTTTAAAAAATCGCTCTTCGATTTGTCTTTCCCATGATTGCCCCGACAGCCCTTCATCCACGGCTGCCACTACGGCGTAGCCCATATTGCTGTAGTCAAACCGTTCGCGAACATCACTGTTCGGCGTCAAATATCGTAACCGAGCAAGATGCTCCGTTCGATCATCGGTAGGGAAAAACACATGAGTGGCGTCGACATTTCCGATACCGCTTCGATGACTGAGCAGGTCGGCGATCGTGATCAGCGTATCCATGTGCTCGTTGTTGAAACGAAAGTCGCCAAGATGCTGCGAGGGTCGATCAGCTAGCGTGAGCGCCCCGTCGCCTTGATGGATTCCAATCAAGGCCGCCGTAAATTGCTTTGTTACGGACCCTGTCGGAAAAATTGTTTCCGGGGTTGCTGGCAGGCCGTTTGCAACATTTCGATAACCGAACCCTTTGGCGTAGATGAGCTCTCCATCTTTCACGATGGCAACAGCGAGCCCCGGTGTTCCGTACATCTGGCGAAGTGTTTCTAGATCGGAACTTACTTCTGCGAGAACCTCGCTCTCCACTGCTTCCTGAGAAAGAGCGGTTGAAGGTGCGGTTGCCGCGATAAAGCTTAGTGATAGGCAAGTCGCGAAACGGAGGGTTCGGGAAACCAGAAGATTGTTCATACTCGCTCTGCCATACTGCTATAATATAGCAATACACCTACAGAGTTCGTTGGGCTTTGCAAGTCGCCCATCAGATGATGTCGGATCGCTGACGAATGTGTGCGGCCGCTTCGCTTCGATCTGGCCAAAGGCAGACCTGCCGCTTCCCACCTCAAACTCAGACATTCGCAGTCGCGTGAACAGCCCCCTGAAGTGGACAGGCAGCTATCGCGCCCGCGCTCTGCGGTCTTCGCAAATCAGCACAAGCGCTCCGAAATCCTCGCGCTCGCCCAGCCGGTCGGCGATACAGCGAACACATTCCAGCGGCAGACCGTTGTCATGCGCCAACGAACGCAGATAGTCGTCGCGCGTCTCCGCCCCGCACGCCCGATAGAGCAACAGCAAGTCCGTCATGTCCATCATCCCTCCGGCTGAAAGCCGCATCCGACACGCGGCATGCGGCTCTGCCTTCCGGCGAGGATGGGTGGGGGAGGGAAAACCGGAACCGATGCCCTGGCGCGGGCCAGCGGGCAACGCCCGCCACACGGGGGTGACTGCTTGCGGTTTGGGAACGAGAGGGCAAAGCCCCTTGGCGTTCCCTTCAATCAAACATCTGCGCCGGCAGGCGCTGCCCCGAGCCGCGTCAGCGGCTCACAGAAACGGCGCCCTCGCACGGCGCGACGCAGGCGGGCGATGTGTCGGCAAGCCGGGTGCGCGGCAAGGCTGTTGCATCGCAGATGCAGCGCCGCTGACGCAAGCGAGCGCGCGACCGGCGCGCGCCCGGCAAGAAGAGAGGCGAGAGCGCCTGCGGGTCAGCACAAAGACGCCGCGCCCGCAGGAGCGCAGAATGCGCGGGACCGAGCGCGTCCTCCGGAAACTCCCGCTCAACTTGAACTGCTCCCGATCGTAACCCGGATGGGCCGGGACTACAGGCCCGGTCCGCGCAGCGGACAGAGCGGGTCGCCCGCAGGGCAGCCCAAAGTGGCACACGCGAAAGTACCTTGCCAGTTGTCCCCGGATACGCCATTGAATGTGAGAACATAAATAGAACATAGGCTTGCCAAAAGGGTCTGATTCCGACAATGTGTCATAAATTGTCCCAGAGGTAATATGCTCAACGAATTCGCCACACTCCGCGTCCGTGCCGGTCTCTCGCTCGAAGACGCAGCAGGTCTCACCGGCTATAGCGTGCGCCAGCTGCAGCGCTGGGAAGCAGGCGTCGGAAAGCCGAGAGATGCAGCGGCGCGGGTGCTGGCATCACTGGCCGGAACAGAGCCTGCTCCCGTCGGCACCCGGTTCAATTTCATCGACCTGTTCGCCGGGATCGGCGGTATTCGTAAAGGCTTCGACGCTATCGGCGGGCATTGCGTGTTTACCTCCGAATGGAACAAGTTCGCGCAGGAAACATACGCCGCGAACTTCCGCGACAATCACCCGCCCCACGGTGACATCACGCAGATTCCCGCTGATGAAATTCCGGACCATGATGTGTTGCTGGCGGGCTTTCCCTGCCAGCCCTTCTCGATCGCAGGCGTTTCCAAAAAGAACTCGCTCGGACGTCAGCATGGCTTCCTCGATGAAACGCAGGGCACTCTGTTTTTCGATGTCGCCCGGATCATCCGCGCGAAGCAGCCTGCAGCCTTCCTGCTCGAGAACGTCAAGAATCTCACCGGTCATGACAAGGGCCGCACCTTCGAAGTTATTCTCCGGACGCTGACCGAGGAACTGGGCTACAAGGTCTGGCACAAGGTGATCGACGCGCAGCACTTCGTGCCGCAACACCGCGAGCGGATTGTGATTGTCGGGTTCCGCGAGAATGTGTCCTTCAGCTGGGACGATCTGACGCTCCTCCCGAAGGGCAACGTGCGGCTCGCAAGCATCCTGCATCCGGAGAACGGCTCCGAGAATGCCGAAGAGCCCTACACGCTTGGCTCCGGTGCGAAGGTCAACGGCAAGTACACATTGTCCGACAAGCTCTGGCAGTACCTGCAAGGCTATGCCGCAAAGCACAAGGCAGCCGGGAACGGATTTGGCTTCGGGCTGGTGACGCCCGACGATATCGCGCGGACGCTCTCGGCGCGCTATTACAAGGACGGTTCGGAAATTCTGGTCAGTCAGGGAAGCCGGAAGAATCCCCGCCGTCTTACTCCGCGCGAATGCGCGCGGCTGATGGGTTATGGTGACGACTTCCGCATTCCGGTGTCAGATACGCAGGCTTACAAGCAGTTCGGCAACTCGGTTGCGGTTCCGGTGTTCGAAGCGGTGGCAAAGGTAATGCAGCCGCACATTCAGGCTCTGGTTCAACCGGCCAGGCAGCGCAAAGCTGCCTGAGGCGTGACCGACGTTCATGACCCGGCTACGCGCAGCCGCAACATGGCGGCGGTCAGAGCGCGCGACACGAAACCCGAACTGATGATCCGCAAGGCTCTGCACGCGGCGGGGTTTCGCTACCGGCTCAACGTCCGAGATCTGCCGGGAAAGCCGGACGTTGTCCTCCGCCGGTATCGTGCGGTCGTCTTCGTGCACGGCTGCTTCTGGCACCGGCACGAATGCGATCTGTTCCGCTGGCCGGAAAGCCGGCCAGAGTTCTGGCGTGAAAAGCTCAATGCAAACGCAGTCCGTGATCGGAAGGCCGTCAAAGCTCTCGGCAAAGCAGGCTGGCGGCAGGCGGTGATCTGGGAATGCGCACTGAAGGGCAGAAACAAGCGCGATCTTCAGGACACTATGCAGCAACTGATCACATGGATAAGGTCCGACAGACAAGCGATTACTATCAGGGGCGAATAATTGGTCGCATCACTTGCGCAACTGCTGGATCTGATGCGGCATCACGGTGCAACCCGCATCTACGCCAAGAATCTCGCGCCGAACGACAATTCCAAGAACCAGGTCTATCTCGGCGGTGACTTCTCGGCGCTCAACATCATTCCGCACGGTGAGATCTACAGCGACGACACGGCGGTTGCCGGTGCGGTCCGTGACCGTGCCAAAGCAAAAGTGAACTTCTTCTGGCTCGATGAGGGGGGAAGGCATCACGCGCCGGACGCGGGACTGATCCTCTATCCGAAGTACCCGGAGGTCCGGATGTCGGGCTTTCTCAAAGGCTGCCGTCAAGCACCCTCGAAAATCATGCGCGTGCGCGATGAAGAACGCCTGCTTGTTTTCGGCATCACTTCTGATGGCGATGTCCTCGGCTATGCCGCCGATGCAGCGCATCCCGTCGCTGTCGAGGTTCGCAATTACGAGTGGCCGATGATCGGGGTCTTTCTGGAACTGCCGCTCCATGCGGGTCAGGCCGACAGCCCGAAAGACCGCCTGCTGAACGAATTGCGCCGCATCTGGCGGCTCAACTGGATCGCTTCACAGAAACTCGCGACGGACGGCCAAAAGCAGCCGTATTCTGCGCGCAACGGCGGCGGCTACACGCTTGAGGCCGAGCTCGGCATTTCCCCTAACAGCTATGCAGAGCCCGATTTCATGGGCTGGGAGGTCAAGCAGTACGGCGTGCGCGACTTCGTGCGCTTCGCGCCGAAATCGCCGGTCACCCTGATGACGCCCGAACCAACCGGCGGGATATACCGCGATGAAGGCGTTGCCGGGTTCATGAAGCGGTTCGGCTATGAAGATCAGTCAGGGAAGGCCGATCGCATCAACTTCGGTGGCAGATATGACTGCACGAAAGACCTGCACCACCTCACCGGGCTGCGGATGGTGATGTCCGGATATGATGCACAGTCAGGCAAGATCACCGATCTCGACGGTGCGCTCAGCATTGTAAACAGCGATGACGAGATCGCGGCTTCATGGTCGTTTAAGGGAATGATGGCGCACTGGAACCGCAAGCACGCTCAGGCCGCTTACGTACCTTCGCTGTTCCGGACGCCGCCGCCGGAATACAGTTACGGGCCGAGCGTCCTCCTCTGCGAGCAGACCGATTTCCTACTCTTTCTGAAGGCCTTTGCCGCCGGGTCCATCTACTACGATCCGGCCATCAAGGTCGAAGAGGCGTCATCGGAAAAACCGAAGATCAAAAGGCGAAGTCAGTTCCGCGTGGCTCACGCCGATCTTCCCCGGCTGTATGAGCGACACGAGGTCGTCGCCCTCTAGAGGCTATTCACCGCGCCATTGTTGGTCGGATTCCGCAAGGAACTATCACAAGCCGTCCGCTCCTTCCGTGAGCACACAGAATGGCATTGGCTTGCCGTCTCGCGGGACCCGGATTACAGCGATTTATCCCGCAATTCCGGAAACCGGGAATTTGCGGGATAAAACCATAGTGCTCAATTGGTTTTCCCTGCCTCCGGTTCACGATCCACGGACAGGGCAACCAGCGGCTGATTGATGTAGTAATTGTTGCGACCTTCGCGGTGCCTGATGAGCAGGTCATGCGAGCAGATTTTCGGGTGCTGCCGAACATGTAAAGATTTCTGGATTTTCTTTGCATGTCTGCATCGACGTGTAAAATTAAGCCACGTTTGCTTCCTGTATCGGTCAAGCCCGCAATTCGCTCGAAAGCAAGATTTCCCCCTCGCAAAAACCGGCCCTTCCCACTGCATGACCTGAGCGGAAGCCGACAGGGCACATGCTTTCAGCCGCCATGCGTAGCCAATTCTGCGCAGTGCTTCGATGCTCCCGGAAAGCGCTTTTAACCTCGTAGAATTCAGCCAATTTCATCGCAGGGGGTGTCATCAACCGCTAGGTAATGGAAACACAAACGTGCCCGAGCCAGACCGTATCATCCGACTCAAGACCGTCCTTCACCGCACCGGGCTGTCCCGCTCGACAGTCTACCGCAAGATTGCCGAAGGAACGTTCCCCCCACAGATACCGATCAGCGTTCACGGTGCTGGTTGGAGCGAGGCCGAGATCAACCGCTGGGTTGCCAACCCTCCAGGCTACCGCGCGCCTGAAGTCCGGAACGAGTTTGATTTCGACTAGGTCGCGTGGAGAAATTCGCCGGGTTCGATGAATGTCCGCTCACCGGCATTCTGGCCCGGGAAACGGCCTGTCGGAAATCGACCCCAATATCGGTCGTTCCGATAACCGCGCTAAGATTTTGACACCTGCCATTCGATGCGACGGTGACGTTCTTAATCCGGAAGTCGGTGCTATGCGAGCATTGAGAACGAGTTACCGAAGTTGTGGAGAATAATGGGTAGGAGCAGACTTCCCGTCCGAAGGCGCAACCAGACCGCAATGAATGATGGAACTGCTGTCAGTGCCATTACAATAGGATCGAAGGAAAAGCTTCCATCTGAGAAGCCGAACGCGTGCGCCATGCCAAACAGGAAGCATGAGAGCACTGCGCCCCAGCCCCAGTCGACACCGAGAAATCGCTTCCTGCCCGTAAACGCACGGTCGAGCGCAAAAAGTAGGATACCGCGATAGAAGGGCTCCTCTTCCAGACCAGGCATGGTCAATTGGAATGCGACATCTTCACTACGGAATTGCCCTGCTGGGAAAGCCACAGCGATGAGAATGAAGAACCCGCAGTAAAGGGCGGCGAGCGGCAAGGCTGCTTTCAAGCTGCCTGGCTCTTGCGAAAAAGTGAAGCCGGCCCGGCGCAAGCCGAATGCGGGCGAGGCTGCGATCGCGACCGTAGCGGCAAGCGCGAAAAGCTTACCTTGCCAGTTCCATTCCCCTCCGATCAGGTCGGGCAACAAGCCGTAGAAGCTGGTCAGCAGGGCGTCGTTGATAATTACCAGCAGCGCTGCGATGACTAACCAACGTGGGGAAAAGCATTTGCGATCCAAGCAACCTAATGCCGTTCCCAAAACGAGAAGGAGCGCTAGGGCTCCTATCAATCCGATTACTCCGTTCACGCATTCACCCTTCTTTTATGACTCGGTGATGCGCTACCCTCGGAAAACGGATGTGGCTCCTCAAAAGCCGGACTTTCGCTCCTCAAATCCCAGCCTTGTTTGTTGCGGAGAGCTTGTTTCGTTCTTTAGAGCAGCGGTGCGGTATTCACTTGGAGCGAGTCCCTCGATTGCCCGGAAAGCTCGGTTGAAACTTGCGAGCGACGCGAAGCCGCTGTCCATCGCGACAGAAATGAGCTTATCGTCACTATCCCGGTCTTCCAAGAGACGGCATGCCTCTGCAACTCTATGGTGGTTCAGGAAGGTGCGGAAATGATCGTAGCCTAATTGCTGATTGACCAGCGTCCTAACCGCCCGCTCCGGTGCTCCCATGCGCTCGACGAAACTTGCGAAAGTCAGCCCAGGATCAAGAAACACCCGTTCTGTCTCTATAAGGAAGGACAGCCGACGATGCAGTTCGTCCTTAGGAAGTGGGGCGGAATGGGTTTCGATCTCAGATGGTGGCGGCGTACCCTTCGCGACACCGAAAGTCAGTGCGTCAGGCCGAACGGTAAGCAGCTTGCCCGCCAACCATAGGCCGAATGCGAAGACCGTGGCGTTTTGAGTCATCGCGAAAGCGAGAGGCCGCCACGCAAAACCAAATAGCGCGTCTGCTGCAAGATCAATAAACAGCATACCACCAAGTATCACTGCGACCATGATTCGCGCATCATGACGTTGTTGGATCAGGTCGCCTTGGCGTTCGTTAATTAGGCGCCAAACAAGATGTCCGACGATCGCGAATCCTAGCAGCACAAGCAGGGGCGACAATCCGGCATGTGCGACTGTATCGTCAACCAGCGCTCAATCAACTGCGGCGATGGCGGCCCAAGCCAGCCCAACGACCAAAACCCCACCCTTCAGCCTGAAGTGGCTATCGAAGCAAGACAGGGAAAACCACCAAAGGAAGATGACAGTGAAGCCGCTCACTGCATGAGTGAGATCGCCAAACAGACCGGTCGGACGCAACGATAAAAGTGGCGTGTTACCGACGACGAAACCAGCGCAACATACCGCGAACAGCACAAACAGAATAGTAGGCAAGCCACGCTGCCCTCGATGACTCAGCAGGAGCCATGCCAGCAAAAGTAGAATGCTTGCGGAGCCGACACGGATCGCGACATCGAATTGGCTAATTATCATCTTGCTATGATAGCGGTAAATTTCACAGCTAGGATACCAAGAAGCAGACGGTCCGCTATCCACCCAATTACCGTCATAGCGAGCACGCGAAGTTACGCCGTAAAGCTACCGGTCATTCACAGTGGAATTTGTCCACGCAGCCTAGGCCAGGGAAGCTCGGCCATGCAGGCGAAATCATGCCAATCTGCTGATCGGCATGATTTCCGCACCGTCGCGAAGCATGTCTAGATGATCGCTCCACCACTGGTGCATGGCCACGCGCTCGTCCCAATAGCGGCCTCGATTGTAAACCGCACGAACGCTGTTGGCGTCGGCATGGGCAAGCGACCGCTCGATGGCGTCCGGCGACCATTTGCCGCTTTCGTTGAGGAAGGTCGACGCGGTGGTTCGCAACCCGTGCGCCGTCACTTCTCCCGTTGCGTAACCCATCCGACGGAATGCCTGATTGACGGTGTTCTCGCTCATCGGACGCCGCGAAGTGTGGAAGGCGGGAAAGACAAAGCCGTCCGGGCCGGTGAGAGCGAAAAGCTCATCAAGGTATGCCAGCACCTGCCGGGACAGCGGGACTTGGTGAGGGCGGCGCATCTTCATACGCTCGGCGGGAATTTTCCAAACCGCGTTGTCGAGTTCGAATTCCGACCATTCCGCCATCCGCAATTCGCCAGGCCGCGCCATAGTGTGGGGTGAAACCTGCATGGCAAGGCGCGTGATGGCATGGCCGGTATAGGCGTCCATCGCGCGCAGAAGTTCGCCCATCTGCTTGGGATCGAGGATTGCCGCGTGATGCTTGACCTTGGGCACGACAAGCGCGCCGCGCAGGATCGCACTTGGGTCCTGCTCGCCGCGTCCGGTGGCAACGGCATAGCGGAAGACTCGCCCAGCAAAGGATCGGCAACGCCGCGCCGTTTCGTATTTCCCCTGGGCCTCAACACGCTTGAGCGCGGCCAGCAGATCGACAGGCTTGATGTCGGCAACCGGGAACGTCCAGATCGGCTTAAGCTGTTCCAAGAGCCAGTTGGCTTTTTGCGTCGTCGCATCCGACTGCCCTTCGGCCACCCGCTTGTCGATGTACTCTCTGGCGATCTCAACAAAGGTGTTCGTCGCGCTGAACGCAGCGACAAGCTTTTCGCGCTTGCGCTCAGCCGAGGGATCGGCTCCGGCTTCCAACTTCCTTCGCGCGTCGTCACGACGTTGGCGGGCTTCTGCAAGCCCGACATCGGGATAGCGGCCAAGCGCGATCCGCTTCTGCTTGCCCATGTAGCGGTATTTGTAGCGCCACAGCTTCGATCCGTTCGGATGCACCTCCACATAGAGGCCGCGATCATCCGTGTACTGGGTCACTTTATCGGTCGGACGGATGTTTCGGATTTTTATGTCTGTGAGCGCCACGGTCGAATCTCCTCAGCAATTCCTGGAGGGGACCGGCGACGGCGCTGCGGGGTCATGGGGCCATCAGATTTTGAGCGGGGCCATATCGCCCTGTGTATGGCACCTTATGGCCCCGGATTGCCTGAAATTGCCTGAAACATTCCGAAATAGGTGACGCTTGAAAATGGCAAAAATCTGCCGTTTTGTCGACCTTTTTGGGATGCTTTGGAATGAGTTAGTGGTGCCCAGAAGAGGCATCGCATCTGCGAGGTAACTCATTGATCTAATTGATGATATGCCAGAGGGTGAGCTGAGAAGCCCGCAATTCGGCCCCCATTTGCAGACTAATGCATTGGTTTGATGCCTTTTTAAGGACTCGAAACTTGGAACAGGTCTGTGACAACAATCGCCAGATTCACACGAGTTGGTTGGCATTACCACTTCGCATCCAGTTGTGAACGTTTGAGGGTCAGACGGCAAATTTTGCAAGCAAACGCCCGCAAATTTATGGCCTCCAGAAAGTTGTCCGCAATTGAGAGAATTAGATCATCGATCTTCTAATCTTTTTGCGAGGCCGACCTGTCATGCACGACCGATCGCTCTGCTAGTTTCATTGTTACCAATGGCACAATGATCCACATGACCAATGGCACCAGCCCTACGCCAGCGATCAACGGCATCGTGTCATCATATTGCCAGCCCCAATCGCTGCGAAGCGCCAAGTGCTCCACGACTATCGTAATTGACAGCCCGGTGCCTAAAAATACTGTGAGGGCTAGCGCACGCGCGCCGCGAAGCCACATCCGATCACCGGTTGCAATTGTCGCGATCCAGTAGGCGAACACCATTATTCCGGCATCGCCCACCGAAGCAATGCCGCAGCTCTTCGTAACTTGCCACGCCGACAGTTGATCCATTGCATAGAACGGCATCTGGAACATTTCCCAGGCGAACGAGACAAGAAAGCCGTGAATAGCAATCCACGTTTCGGGTTTATCGAGTCGTTGAAACCTGGCTTCAGTGATCGTGCGGCCCCTTCTTCGCTGAACCATTTGCAGCAGGTTTCGCTCCGTGCTCTGAATGATCTTTCTGACGCGAAAGGAATATCCATTCCCCTACGAACACGATCGCGATCCCCACAATCGCATAGACAACGATCAGCGGATCTGTGCGGAGCTTCATAGTCGTAAATGCAATAAGAATAACGCCGTCGGCCGCCAGCGCTGCGAGCAGGACGGATGCTCTTGCTCCAACTTCGTTTCGCAATGTCCGAAAGACGCCCCAGTGCACGAGCATGTCCATGACCAAGTAGAAAAACGCACCGAGCGAAGCGATCCGCGACAAATCGAACAAGACCGCAAGCGCCCCCGCCATCACGACGGTGTAGATCAGCATATGACTGCGAATCCCGCCGCTCATCCCAAAGTGGCTGTGCGGGATCATCTTCATGTCGGTCAGCATCGTCAGCATGCGCGAAACGGCGAAGACGCTGGCAATCACCCCGGAAGCGGTCGCCGCCAATGCGATGATGATTGTGAAGTAGAACCCGATCTGGCCGAGCGCCGGTTCAGCGGCGGCAGCCAATGAATAATCGCGCGCCTCGACGATCTGGCCGATGGACAAGCTCGAGCCAACTGCCAGTGCGACCAGCAAGTAAGTGACCACGCAAATGCCGATCGAGATGATGATCGTCCGCCCGACGTTGCGATGTGGATCGACGATGTCGCCGCCGCTGTTCGTAATGGTTGTAAAGCCTTTGAAGGCGAGGATTGAGAAGGCCACCGAAGCAAGGAATGCCTCGCCGCTCGTCAGCGAGATCTCCTCAACAAATGCTCCGGAGGAAAAGCCGCTTGCCCAGATTGCAGCGACGGAAAAAAGAGCAATCCCGCCAATCTTGATCGCCGACATCACTAGCGAAAAACCGCTTACAGACCGATTTCCCGATGCATTCACGAAATAGGCACACACGATCAGGGCCAGCGCCAGTGCGGACACCAACGGTCCATTCCCCTCCTGATCGAAAGGGCGAAGCGCATAGGTTGCGAACGTTCTTGCCACCAGACTTTCGCTGATCACCATCGATAGGGCCATCAGCAGCGACGCAGACGCTGCTAGAACTCAGGGCCCGTATGCTTTCTGCAAGATCATCGCGATGCCGCCAGAAGACGGCCAGGCATTCGACATCTTGATATAGCTATCGGCGGCCAGCGAGGTGACCACCCCGCCCACAACAACCGACAGCGGAAACAGTGGGCCTGCCAGCTCGGCAATCTGTCCCGTCAGCGCGAAAATGCCGGCCCCGATCATGACGCCGGTGCCCATCGCGACGGCTCCGGTTAGACTTATCGTCCCTGCACCGTCATCCTTGCCATCATTCGCATGTTGGCTGTGGTGGCCGCCTTGCTGTTCGCTCACAGTTTGGCGGTCCGCAGCCGCAGCGAGTTGAGCACAACCGAGATGGAAGACGCGCTCATGGCGAAGGCGGCAAACATCGGGCTGATCAGGATGCCGAAAAACGGATAGAGCAAACCAGCCGCAACGGGCACCCCGGCCGCGTTGTAAATAAGCGCAAAGAACAGGTTCTGGCGGATGTTGCTCATTGTCGCCTTGGCAAGGCGGCGAGCGCGCACGATCCCATCGAGATTGCCGCGGACCAGCGTAATACCTGCGCTCTCAATCGCCACATCCGCCCCGGTGCCCATCGCGATTCCGACATCTGCTTG
Organism: Erythrobacter sp.; assembly: GCA_049647465.1. Classification (GTDB taxonomy): domain Bacteria; phylum Pseudomonadota; class Alphaproteobacteria; order Sphingomonadales; family Sphingomonadaceae; genus Erythrobacter. Next base: position 27,799 of record JBARXS010000075.1, on the reverse strand, counting down.
CGCGAGCGCTGGCGCATCGTTGACACCGTCTCCGGCCATCGCAACTTTCGCGCCCCCTTCTTGAAGTTCACGGATTATGCGGGCCTTGTCTTCGGGCAGCACGTCGGCGCGGATTTCGTCGATACCGAGCCGCACGGCAACTGCCTTGGCCGTCCGCTCATTGTCACCGGTGGCCATGATGATCCGCAGGCCCAGAGCGTGCAGTTCTTTGAGCGCGGCAGGGGTAGTTTCTTTCACCGGATCGGCCACCGCGACGAGACCAGCGATAGCGCCATCGACTACGACAAACATCACAGTTTCGCCCTCGTCGCGCCGAGCGTTGGCTTTCTGTGTCAGCGCCGCCGCTTCAAGTCCCATGTCATTGATCAACGCAAGGTTACCAAGGGCAACGGACCGGCCGCCGACTTTGCCCGTGACCCCCTTGCCAGTGATGGCTTCGAAGTCGCTCGCGTTATCCATTGCAACGCCGCGCTCCTCTGCACCCCGCACGATTGCTTCGGCCAGCGGGTGTTCCGATCCGCGTTCGAGCGAGGCTGCAAGATGCAGCACTTCCGCCTCGTCATACCCTTCCTCGGGCATCACCGCGACCAGCCGGGGCTTGCCCTCGGTCAGCGTGCCGGTCTTGTCCACGATCAGCGTATCAATCGTCTCGAAGCGTTCGAGTGCCTCGGCATTCTTGATCAGCACGCCCGCCTGAGCGCCGCGCCCGGTTGCGGTCATGATCGACATCGGCGTGGCGAGGCCCAACGCACAGGGGCAAGCAATGATCAGGACCGAGACGGCCGCAATCAGGGCATAGGCGAGCGCGGGAGCAGGGCCCCAGATTGCCCAGGCGATAAAGGCCAACACCGCGATGCCAATGACTGCCGGAACGAACCAGCCCGCAACCTTGTCAGCATATTTCTGGATCGGAGCGCGCGAGCGCTGAGCGTTCGCGACCATCTGGACGATTTGCGCCAGCATCGTGTCCGAACCGACACGGGTTGCCTCCATCACCAGACTGCCGGTGCCATTGATGGTCGCTCCGGTAACATGATCGCCAGCGACTTTTTCAATTGGCACAGGTTCGCCCGACACCATGCTCTCGTCGACAGACGACCGGCCTTCCAGCACGGTGCCATCGACCGGAACCTTGTCTCCGGGCCGGACGCGCAGGTGGTCGCCCACCTGGACGTCCTCCAGCTCGATTTCTTCTTCGGTGCCATCGGGCCGGATGACGTGTGCGGTCTTCGCTGCAAGGTCGAGCAGCGCGCGGATGGCCTTGCCGGTGCCTTCACGGGCGCGCAGCTCCATCACCTGCCCCAGCAGCACCAGAGTGACAATGACCGCAGCAGCTTCGAAATAGACCGCGACATTGCCTTCTGCATCGCGAAATCCGTCAGGGAAGATGCCCGGAATCAGCACGGCGACAATGCTGAACAGCCACGCCGCCATTACCCCCATTGCGATCAGCGAGAACATGTTGAGGTTCATCGTCCGGAACGAATTCCAGCCGCGGACAAGGAACGGCCAGCCGCACCACAGGACCACCGGCGTTCCCAGCGCGAACTCGATCCATAGCGTTGTTCGCTCGCCGAATATCTCGCGCAGACCGCCAAGGCCCAGCATCGGCCCCATGGTCAGAATCAGCAAAGGTACTGTGAGGATAGCGCCGATCCAGAAACGCCTGGTAAAATCGATCAGCTCCGGATTGGGGCCGTCCGCCACCATACTGGCAGATTCCAGCTCCAGCCCCATACCGCAGATCGGGCATGATCCCATTTTGGTTTGGCGCACCTGCGGATGCATCGGGCAGGTATAGACCGTGCCGGTGTATCCCTCTGGCACCCGATCGTAGCGGCCATCGCTCGGTTGGTGTTCGTTCTGGGCATGCGAAGCGCGGCATTCGGTATGCGTGCCGCTTTGCTGGCCATCGTCCGGTACCAGATGCATTCCGCATTTCGGGCAGTCACCCGGCTCGTCCTGTTGGACTTCCGGATGCATGGGGCAGATATAGCCACTCATGACGGATCTCCACGACCGAAGAAGCGATAGAGCGGAACGATCAATACCGCGATATACCAGCCATAGAGAAAGCTACCGACTGCACCTGCGATGAAGCCGGGCCATGTCAGCCACTCAAATCCCGGCAGCAGAGGCGCCCATGCCTCATGCATATGAAAACGTCCGGGCATCAGCAGGCCGAACGCGATACAAACAAGAAAGCTGAGCATAATGAAAACGCTGAGCGTCCATCCCCAGCGGATAATCTGGCGACCAATTGTTGGATTTTGCATGTCTATCTCCCTTGGTGCAGCTGGTGTCTGGGTGCGACCACAGGGCTGCTCCTGCGGGATGAGCAAAGGCTCTTCGGTATCAGTCCGTGCGAAACCGGTCTGCACGGGCAATCAGATCGGTGATGTGATCGGCTGCATGGATGGTCAGCGGATGCTGCGTGTATGCGGGTCGAGGCGTAATGAGAGCGGCCATGTCGCGCGCCATTTGGCGCTGCTGCTCCGATCCCTCTGCCAGTACAGCGATCATAAGGTTTTCAAGTGCGATGACGCGGATACGCAGATGAACAAGTTCAGTGTTGCTCATTTCAGGGACAGCATCCGCGGCAAACTCAGCGATAGAGGCAATCGCGCCCCCTTCATTGTCCCACCTTGCGAGCGCACGCTGACGAATTTCGGACATTTCATCAGGCGTATCGCTGTGCGGAACAGCCTCGGTCTCGCTTTTGCTGCCGCGTGCCATCAATTTCCCGTTTCTGTGCTTTGCACTGGCGCTGCCGGCAAAATGGGGGCATCCGAGGGAACTGGCTGAGCCTCCAGATCGGCGATCAGCCGCTTCATCTCGGCAATTTCCCTGACTTGTGCCTCGATGATGTCATCCGCCAAAGCACGAACGCGTGGATCGCGGATCTGCGCGCGCTCGCTGGTCATGATTGCGATTGAATGATGCGGGATCATCGCCCGCATATAGCTCACATCATCGACCGTCTCCTGACTGCGGACGAGATAGAGCGAGCCTGCAAAAACAAGTAGTGATGCGCCGACAATTGTCAGCTTCTTGGATGTTCCGTCATACATCTTCCACATGAAGGCGAGCATGATGATCGCCATGACAGCGCCCATATAGACGGCCATCCAGGTGCGGGTCTGGCTGTAGAAGATATGGTCGAGCGCGTAGGTGTTCAGATACATCAGGCCGAACATCACAACAGTCGAGGTTGCGATCATCGCGAGAAAACGGGTGTAGGTCATTGCGTATCTCCCATGGGCGCTAGCGACATCCGCAGGTCCATCACCATGCTGCAAAGGGTTGCGATCTTGGCTTCGGTTTGGGCTGCGGTCATCGTTTGACCTTTTCGAACAGGTCGATCAGCTCGTTGAACTTCACGCGCTGCTCGGCCGTATCGCCCGATGCGATTGCTTCGGAAACGCAGCACGCTGCGTGATCTTTCAGAATTTCACTCTCTGCCTTTGAGAGGGCAGCTTTCACGGCCTGCATCTGATGCAGGATATCGATGCAATAGCGCTCGTCCGCGACCATCTGGCCCACGCCGCGCACCTGGCCCTCAATCCGGCTGAGCCGATTGAGAATGGCTGTCTTGTCTTTCGTCATCGATTCCCTCTTGCCCCTTGCAATACCATAGGGGGGTATAGTATCAGCTTACCAAAGGATGAGCAAGACAATGACGAATCAAGTTTCGCGAAGGACTCTTTTGGGCGGTTTGGGTGTCGGTGCATCCATGCTCGCGATCCCTGCCTGGGCGCAGGGCCATAGTGTCCACGGCGGCAGCCACGGTCGCGGGGGTCCGTTGATCCCGGCAGGATTTGGCGAGCTTAGCGGCGACGTCATCGACCTGGCTGTTGGCAGCGGCCACCGCATTGTCGAGGGCAGGCGAGGCCCTGGCATTGCCGTGAACGGCAGCGTGCCGGGTCCGCTCATCCGGCTGCGCGAGGGCCAGAATGTTCGCCTGAACGTTACCAACCACCTCGACGCCGACACCTCGATCCACTGGCATGGACTGCTCTTGCCATTCCAGATGGATGGTGTGCCGGGCATCAGCTTTCCCGGCATCAAGCCACATGAAACCTTCGCGTACGAGTTTCCAGTCCGCCAGGCGGGCACCTATTGGTATCACAGCCATTCGGGTCTTCAGGAGCAGTCGGGTCACTATGGCCCAATGATCATCGATCCAGCGGGCGCGGAGCCGGTCGCATATGACCGCGACTATATCCTGCTTCTGAGCGACTTCACCACGCTAGACCCGCATTTCATCATGAACCGTCTGCGCACCGGCGAAGGCTATTTCAATCGCCAGCAAAACACCTGGACCGACGACTATCCGATGTCCGGTGAAGAGCGCCGGATGTGGGCGCAAATGCGAATGATGCCCACCGACATCATGGACATCGGATCGCCAACCTACACATTTCTTGCCAATGGACGCGGGCCGGCCGAGGGCATGGAATATCTTTTCCGCGCCGGTGAACGCATCCGGCTGCGGATAATCAACGGGTCAGCGCAAAGCTTCTTCAACGTCCGAATTCCTGGCCTGCCGATGACAGTGATCGCCGCTGACGGGCAGAATGTCCGGCCCGTCGAGGTTGACGAGTTCCAGATCGGCACCGCCGAGACCTATGACGTGATCGTCACGGCGGGCGACGCAGAGGCCTATTCGATCGTGGCTGAATCCATGGACCGATCGGGCATGGCGCTCGCCACGCTGGCGAGCCGTCCGGGCGCGCGTGCGGCTGTTCCAGCGCTGCGCGATCCGCCGCTGCTGACGATGGGCGACATGGGCATGAACCACGGTTCCGAGGGTATGGACCACAGCGGCATGGACCATAGCGCACCTGCCGATAGTGCTGCGCCAGTCGGCGCTGCCGGTGCGGGAGCGGCGGCCATGGATCACTCGGCCATGGGCCATTCTGCGCCAGCAGCTGCGGCCGATGACGCAATGGCCGGGATGGCGATGGGCGGCATGAGCATGGAGGGCATGAGTATGCGAGATACCTCGCTGTTGCCGCCCGATGTCGCGATCGGCCCTGGCATCGACATGGTATCGATGGCCCCGGTCGACAAAATGGGTGATCCCGGCCTTGGGCTGCGCGATATGCCGCACCGGGTGCTTAACTACCGCATGCTCTCCGCGCTCGAGCCCAACATCGTCTCGCGCGAGCCGTCGCGGCTGCTTGAACTGCATCTCACCGGCAATATGGAACGCTATATGTGGTCGTTCGACGGGCGGATGTATTCGGCCGTCAGCGATGTGCCGATCCGGTTTGCGTGGAATGAGCGCGTCCGCGTCAAACTCATCAACAACACGATGATGGCGCACCCCATCCATTTGCACGGCATGTTCTTCGAGCTGGTGAATGGGGAAAGCGCGGCGCACCAACCACGCAAGAATGTCGTCATCGTTCAACCGGGCGCCAGCGCGCAGTTCGACCTTACTGCCAATGAGCCCGGAGACTGGGCCTTCCACTGCCATTTGATGTATCACATGCATGGCGGAATGATGCAGACCGTGACTGTGGTCGGCCCGGAGGCAGCGTCTTGAACCGGATGGCTACTTTTGCGCTGACGATGCTTGCCGCTTCTGTGCTGACCACCCCGGCACTGGCACAGAGCCATGACGAGCATGCCGGACATGAGGGTCATGCGATGTCTACCCCCGAGCCTTCGCCCGTCACCCCGCCACCCGTCGATCCGCATGCGGGCCACGACATGCCTGCGGCGGCTGAGACTGCGCCAGCCCAGCAAGACGCGATGGATGGTATGGATCATTCGGCTATGGACCATGGCGCAATGGATCATGGTGCAATGGCCGATGGCGATGGCACGGCCTCGGTTTCACCCGGCCCCACAATGGAAACCCCTCCTCCGCCCGAGGCGGGCAGCGGTCCGCCGCGCGCAGCCGATGCGATCTGGGGCGCTGATGCCATGCGGGCATCACGGCGCGAATTGCAGCAGACCCACGGCGATTTCCCCGTGTTCTGGTTCCAGGCCGATCGCGCCGAAGTTCAAATCCGCGATGGGGCTGACGGCTATCTATGGGACGTGCAGGGCTATTATGGCGGCACGACCGACAGGTTCTGGTTCAAGAGCGAAGGTGAAGGCAGCTTTGGCGAAGCGATTGAGGATGCCGAGTTTCAGGCGCTCTATTCGCGTGCCATTGCGCCCTTCTGGGATGTGCAGGCAGGCGTGCGGCAGGATGTAGCTGGACCCGACACGACCTACGCGGTTGTCGGCGTGCAGGGCCTCGCACCTTATATGTTCGAGGTCGATGCCGCGCTGTTCGCCTCGCATCGCGGCGACATCACTGCGCGGATCGAAGCCGAACTTGATCAGCGCATTACACAGCGGCTGATCCTCCAGCCTCGCGGGGAAATCAGTCTGTCGGCGCAAGACGTGGCTGAACTCGGCATTGGAGCGGGTATCGACAAGGTCGAGGTGGGCCTGCGCCTGCGCTACGAAATCATTCGCGAATTCGCGCCTTATATCGGCATCGAGCAGAGCTGGCGCATCGGCGGCAGCGCCGATTATGCCCGCGCACGCGGCGAGGACCCCAGCGTGACCAATTATGTTGTCGGCATCCGTTTCTGGTTTTGAACTCTTTCCCCCTATTTCAAAAAGGACGACGCTATGAATTTCCGCAAAATACTCCCGATAGGCGCTATGAGCCTCGCCCTGTTATCGGCTGCCGTGCCAACTGCCGCATACGCTCACGCGCGCGTCACGGCATCGACGCCGGGCGAGGGCACAACGGTCGCGCGCCCGCGCACCATAACAATTACCTATAGCGAGGCTCTTTTGCCTCCGACGGCCGCCGCCAGCATCGTCATGACCGCAATGCCCGGCATGCCGAACCATGGTGAAATGACGATCCGAAATTTCACCACCGCTTGGTCGAATAGCAACCGGACCATGACGCTCAACCTGCGCCAAGCCCTTCGTGCTGGCACCTATGAAGTGCGCTGGCAGGCCGCCGGCGCCGACGGGCACCGGATGACGGGCACCGTGAACTTCACGGTCAGCTGACCACTTTATGGAGGACTGGCTCGAGCCGGGATTGCGGTTTCTGCATTATGCACTGCTGCTTGGTCTGTTCGGGTGGACAGCGTTCCGCGTGATTGGCCTGCGCGAGCTGAATTGGCAGCAGCGGGGAAACGGTTTTGCCGTGGCGATGGTGGGTGCGGTGTTGGCACCGTTGGTGTCGCTCGTCCTGATGCTGACCTCGATCGCCGCAATGATGGGCCAGCCACTCGCCGCGCTCGAAGGGCCGATGGTCGAAGCGATGATCTTTGGCACCGATCTGGGTTGGGCTTTCCTTTTTCGCGCGGCACTGCTCGGAGGAGGCCTGATTGCACTTTTGCTGCGCAACCGTCTGGCGTCAACGTTGCCCATCGCTGCCCTGTGTTACGCTTCCGCACTCATCACGCTCGCATGGAACGGACATGCCGCCGCGACGGAGGGCGGATTGGGGCTGTTTCATCGCCTCAATGATGGGCTGCATTTGCTTGCAGCCGGGTTGTGGCTGGGGGCCATCGGCTGGTTTCTCCATCTTGTCATCAGGGAGCATCGCCGAGTTGATGACGCTCAGGCGCAGAACCTGCTGGGCGTGATGCACCGATTTGCGCCGCTGGGGGTCACGCTGGTATCGGTCGTTGCCATTACAGGTCTGATCAATGCCCAACTGATCTTTGGGATCACGAACAGTTCTGCAGTCCTGACGACCGATTATGGCATTTTGCTGGCGACAAAGCTGGTGCTGGTCTGCGGCATGATCGCCTTCGGGGCGCACAATGCGCGGATCGGGCGGCGCGGAGCTTCGCCAAATGAGAGTCAAGCCAACGATAGCTCCGCTTCGCTGGCAGCGCTGCGTCGCAGTCTTGTCGGCGAGTTTGGACTGGCGGTCGGCGTGGTTGGGCTCGTCGCAGTTTTGGGCATGATGTCACCGATGGTGATGGAATAGGCTCTGCCCAGATGGACGAGATTCCTATTCGAAAACGAGAATAGCGAAAACTAGTCACTTCTCGCGAAGGCGGCGAGGCAAAGACGCTCATGCCGAGATGGCAGCAACGGTGCCGATTTCCGTGGCCCCTCTTGTCGCCGGAAGGCGTCTGCGTTCGCTAGGTCGATCGCCTAGACCTAAAATACGGCAGTCGACCCTTTGCAGCGGTAATCATTGCTCAAAGACTGAAAATTTGAGGGCCTATCAGCTGGCCTTTGCTAAAAGCGCTTTCGCTTTATGCGCAGCAATTCAAGGCCTTGCGCTGCCGACGCTGTAGCTTTTTCGGGCAAGCAATTTGACATTCTTACGGATGAGCTAGCTGGGATGTCTATCGTCGGGTTCTTAAACCTTCCCAGGCCAGCTCGTATGCAGATCGTCGATCACGAATTCGTGCGCATGTCGGCCGAAACCATGCTCACGAAGGTGCGGATGATCAGCAGGCAAATCGGGGTGGGAATGCACAAGTGATCCGGGATCGGAGCGTGGCCAGAGCCACAAGGCAAGAGCAAATCCGAGCCCAGCGAAAACGGCGAGCAGAAGAAAGGCGGTGGTCATTCCCACTTGAGCGCCAACCTGACCCGCGACCGGATAGGCGATCAACCAACAGACGTGGCTCAGCGCAAACTGGGCGGCGAACAAAGCTGGGCGATCCGCTTCGCCCGCAGATCGCTTCAGAAGTCGTCCACCCGGCGTGACGCATACCGAATAGGCAATTCCCATCGCCAGCCAGCCGGCAAGAAGCACAGACCAGAGCGCCTCGTTACCGATACGAGGAAATGTCAGTCCCATCGCAGCAAGCGTCACAGTCAACAATCCGGCCCCCAGGATCATCACGCTGCGATCATTCGCTCTTCGCAGCAAACTTGGGAGTGCCAATGCCGCAAGCATGGAGCCGCCGCCATACGCCGCCAAGGCCAGGGCAACTTCGCCCTGTGTGCGGCCCATCTCTTTTACGATTACGACGGTATTTACGATGACCATGGCGCTGCCCGCCGCCGCCGCCAGCGTCACCGCTAGCAAACCGACAAGACGCGGCGTCTTGAGGTAAATTCGCATGCCGCGGGTGGTTTTGCGCCATACGCCTTCCACTTTCTGTGCCACCGCTTTCCGATGGGGTAGAACCGTGGTCGTCACTAGCAAGGCTGATGCAATGAAGCCGGCCGATGTGCCTGCAAAAAGCCAATGGAAGTTGATGATGGCAAGCAGTGCGGCGGCCAGCATCGGGCTAAGCAGGCTTTCCAGATCATAGGCTAATCGCGACATCGAAAGGGCTTGCGTATAATCTTCCTCATCCGGGAGAATATCTGGAATGGTCGCCTGGAATGTTGGTGTAAACACTGCGGAGGCCGACTGAAGCACGAAGATGAGCAGATAGATCTGCCATATTGCGTCCACGAACGGCAGCATGAGCGCAACCGCACCGCGCACAACGTCCATAGCTATCAGTAGCCCCTTTCGGGGCAGGCGGTCGGAATATGCCCCGGCTATTGGTGCGATGCCGACATAGGCCACCATCTTGATCGCCAGTGCTGTCCCCAGCACAGCACCTGCGTCAGCACCCACAATTTCGTAGGCAAGCAATCCCAGCGCGACCGTCGCAAGGCCCGTCCCGACGAGCGCGATTACCTGCGCGAAGAACAGATGCCGATATGTGGGATTGGCGAGGACAGAAAGCATGGGGAAGCCTTTTCAACAAACGGAGCGAGTCAGACCACGCGTTTGATTTCGGTGTAATTGCCCTGGGTGCGCAGGGTTATTGTCACTACGCCGCCCGAACGATTGCGCCAGAACCAGCCATGACTCCCATCGAAAGCGGCGACGAGCGTTCCCTGCTCGCCGCCCGAATTGCTGCCCTTTCCATAGCCATGGTAGGAAATGCCAGGCGCATCGGCATGGGTATCGAAATTGACCGCGCCGCCCGATGCCGACCAGTCGTATTCCACGGCGCTGTCTTTCGCCATGACCAGCTTGATTTCGGCCCCTTCGCCCGGAGCGAGCGTGAGGGTGGTGACATCCGAGCTGGGCTCTGACGCATCATTTGGCACAGCAGCTGGGTTGTCGGCCAGTGCGGACTCCGGCGCTTGAGTCTCGACAGACGCTCTTGCCCCTGCCTCGTCGGCAGCCGCCTCGAGCGCCAGTTGCTGCTTGATTTCGCCCATTTGGGTAAAGCCAGCCATCCGCCCGATGCCGGTCGGATCTATCCCATATTCGCTGGGTAGAACCACGGTCACGAGAATTGCACCCGAAGCTACAGCGGCGATTGCAGTAGCACGCAGGAGCTGGCCGTTGGTTGGCAGATCATCGGTCGAGGGTCTTTGTGAATTGAACATGGTTGTTGTCTCCGGGAAAGTGGGTCAGCTGACGGTGAGGCCGGCGAGCTGGTAACCGACGAGAACGAAGCCCGCGGTCATGAGAAGGACGTTGGCGGCGAAGGCGTGACGCATGAAGCTGCTGGTTCGGCGCCAGAAGCCCATGGCGATCAAAATGCCCCCGAGCGCGAGAAGCTGGCCAATCTCGACCCCGATGTTGAAAGCGATGAGATTGGGAACCAGCCCGTCTTCCGAGATCTGGAATTCGATGATCTTGGTTGCCAGACCAAAACCATGAAAGAAGCCGAACACGAGTGTCGCAGCCTTGGTGTTCGGCTGAAAGCCGAACCAACGCTGAAAGGCACCGAGGTTGTCGAGCGCCTTATATACGACCGAAAGGCCGATGATCGCATCGATGATATAGGCGTTGGCGCTGATCCCGGTCAGAACGCCGAACAGCAGCGTGGTCGAATGGCCAATGGCGAACAGCGTCACATAGATGCCGATGTCCTTCATCCGGTAAAGGAAGAAGATGACGCCGAACAGAAACAGGAGATGGTCGTAGCCGGTCACCATATGCTTGGCGCCCAAATAGACGAAGGGCCAGAACAGCACGCCGCTGCTCTCCTGAATGTACCCCTTGTCTCCCTCGGCGACGTTATGCGCCCAGGCCTCGCCCGCAGCACACAGCAGTAGCACGGCCACTGCCAAAGCGGCCAACAGGTGACGGGAAAGTACCGGCGGTTTCAGTATTACCAAATTCGGCATGCAGGAGATCCTGTCGTAATGTCTAAGTGTTCTAATGAGGAAAGGACGGAGCGGTCGTAATATTATCGGCATTTTTCTGCTGAAAGTCGCCCTTCGTTGGGAGATGCTTTTCAAATTGCATCGCGATAGGCCAATAAACGAAGCGCGTTGAACACCACCAACAAGGTCGACCCTTCGTGCATGATCACGGCCGGGCCAATCCCCAGACCGAAAATCGTTGCCGGAACCAAGATTGCGACAACACCAAGACTGACGAACACGTTTTGGCGGATTATCGCGCGTGATTTGCGGCTGAGACCGACTGCAAAGGGCAGGTGCCGCAGGTCGTCGCCCATCAAGGCGACGTCGGCCGTCTCAAGCGCCACATCCGAACCCGCCGCGCCCATCGCTATGCCGACCGTTGCCTTAGCCATTGCGGGTGCGTCGTTCACGCCGTCACCTACCATCGCGACCTTCGCATCGCGGCTCAATCGCTCGATGGTATCGACCTTATCCTCTGGCATAAGATCACCGAAGGCCTCATCCAGGCCAACCTCGCGTGCAACTGCTTCGGCAGCCTTGGTGTGATCGCCGGAGATCATGACCATCCGGTCGATGCCCAATGTCCGAAGCTTGGCCAGTGTTTCCCTGGCCGCTTCGCGGGGAGTGTCCAGCAATCCGATGACGCCCAGATCGCGGTTGCCCACTCTGATTGCCATCGTAGTCCGGCCATTCTCGCGCAGTTTCTCGATGGCATTTGCCGCGTCGGTCGATAGGTCTGAGATGCCGTACATCTCCGCCTTACCAATGAAGACTGTGTCTGCACCGAGCTTGGCGGTTACACCCTTGCCGGTCAGGCTTTGCAAATCGCTGGCTTTAGGAATTTCCGCGCCCGCGAGCCTATCTTTGCCGTCCCGCACAATCGCTTTGGCGAGCGGATGATCGCTTAACTGCTCGACCGCTACCGCGACGGATAGCAATTCGGCTTCGGTCGCGTCTCCAACCGGCATGATTTCGGTGATGCGCGGTTTGCCTTCGGTCAGGGTGCCCGTCTTATCGAAGGCAATTGCGCGCAAGGTGCCTAAGTCCTCGAGCGCAGCGCCGCCTTTTATCAGAACCCCGCCCCGCGCCGCGCGAGCAATTCCCGATAGCACGGCACTAGGCGTCGCGATTGCCAGCGCGCACGGGCTGGCAGCGACTAGTACAGCCATAGAGCGATAAAAGCTGTCGCGGAACGGCTCGTCCACCACAACCCAGGCAAACAGTAGCAGGAACGCGAGTGCGAGGACGGCAGGTACAAATATTCGTTCGAACCGGTCGGTCATGCGCTGGGTTGGAGACTTCTCGGTCTCGGCCGCATTGACCATGTCCACGACCTTGCTCAGCGTGGTTTCGTCTGAGCGCCGCGTAACCTCGATTTCCAGCACGCCGCTGCCGTTGATCGTGCCCGCAAAAACGCGCGACTTGGCCGGAATGGAAGCACCCGGTTCGCGGGCCCACGCAGGATCAGTGACAGGCTGCTTGTCCACCGGAATGCTCTCACCGGTGACCGGTGCCTGATCGATGCTCGACTGACCCTTGGTTACAAAACCATCGGCAGGCAGTCGTTCATTCGGCCTGACAAGCACGATATCGCCAAGCTGCATTTCCTCGACAGGGATTTCGACCTGCTTTCCTTCGCGCAAGACAGTCGCCGTATCGGGGGCAAGTTCGGCCAGCGCTTCGATGGCCCGTTTCGCGCGGCCCATGGCGTATTTTTCGAGCGCATGGCCAAGGCTGAACAAGAACAGCAGCAGGGCACCCTCTGCGAACGCGCCGAGAAATGCCGCGCCCGTCGCTGCCACCAGCATAAGCGTGTCGATTTCGAATTTCCGTTTGCGGATATTTTCGATGGCTTCACGCACGGTGTAAAAGCCGCCGAAGAAATAGGCGGCGAGATAGCAGACGAGCGGTATCCAGTCGGCCGCGCTGTCAATCAGCTTTTCGACAGCAAAGCCGACAATCAGAAACGCGCCCGACAACAGGGAGAATATCAACTCGGAGCGCGGCCCGAAAATGCCACCGTGTTCGTGATCGTGTCCGGCTTCGGCCACTTCACCGATTGGGTGTGCGGTCATTGGCTTTCTTCCTTTTTCGTGCGGCGATGAACCAACAAATACAGTGCGGGCAGCACCAGCAAAGTCAGGATGGTGGAGGTCAGAACACCTCCGATCACCACAGTGGCGAGCGGGCGTTGAACTTCCGATCCGGCGCCCACGTTCAAGGCCATGGGAACAAAGCCGAGCGAAGCGACGAGCGCGGTCATCAGCACTGGCCGCAGTCGCGTCAGGGCTCCGTGGCGGATTGCTTCGAACAAAGCTTCGCCGCGCTGGCGAAGATCGCTGATGAAGGACAGCATCACCACGCCATTGAGAACCGCCACGCCGGACAGAGCGATGAAGCCGACACCCGCCGAAATGGAGAATGGAATATCCCTCAGGGCAAGCGCAGCAACGCCTCCGGTCAGCGCGAGGGGTACGCCTGTGAAAACGATACCCGCATCGCGCCATGACCTGAACAATGTGTATAGCAGGCCGAAGATCAGCAGCAGCACCAGCGGTACTACGATGGATAATCGGGTCGTGGCAGACTGTAGCTGTTCAAACGTTCCGCCATATTCGACGTAATAACCGCTGGGCAGTTCAACTTCGCTGTCCACACGGGCTTGCAAATCCTCAATGAAGCTCCCGAGATCGCGGTCGCGGACATTCGCAGTGATCACCGCGCGCCGCTTGCCGTTTTCGCGGCTGATCTGGTTCGGTCCGGCAGCCAGCGTGATATCCGCAAGTTCTCCCAACGGAACGGATGCGCCGTTCGCCAGTGGCACGGGCAGATTGCTCAGCCGGTCAAGATCGGTGCGCAGGTCTTCGGGCAGACGCACGACTACCGGGAAGCGCCGGTCGCCATCGAATATCTGGCCAGCCTGCTGTCCGCCGGTGGCGGTTGCAACGATATCCTGCACGGTGACCATGTTCACGCCGTAGCTGGCAAGCATGTCACGGCGCGGAACGATCGACAGAACCGGCAGTCCGGTAACCTGCTCAAGCTTCACATCGGCGGCACCCGGAATGCTTCCAACGATTTCCTCGAGGTCCTGCCCGCTAGCGATAAGCTGATCGAGATCGTCGCCGAACAGTTTGACCGCAACATCAGCGCGAACGCCCGCAATCAATTCATTCATCCGCATCTGGACGGGCTGTGTGAATTCATAATTGTTGCCCGGGATCAGCTCGACCGCCTCGTTAAGTTCATCAACGAGCTGCTCACGCGGTTTTCGCGGATCGGGCCATTCTGCGCGCGGTTTGAGCATGATGAAATTGTCGGCGACCGATGGCGGCATGGGATCAGTCGCCACATCGGGCGTGCCGATTTTGGCGAAGACACGTTCCACCTCGGGGAATTGCCGGATGCGCTCTTCCAGCGCTTCTTGCATCTGGATTGATTGCGACAGGCTGGTGCCAGGTATGCGTAATGCATGCATGGCGATATCGCCTTCGTCGAGCTCGGGAATAAACTCGGACCCTAAGCGCGTTGCGCCAAAGCCCGCTATTACGACAAGCAGAACCGCACCTGCCAGAACGGGCTTGGGCCGAGAGAGCACCTTGCCAAGCAGCGGCGCATAACCATTCGAGATCCAGCGCATCAGCCGGTTCTCTTTTTCCTCCACCTTGCCGGTCACGAACATCGCCACAGCAGCCGGAACGAGAGTCAGCGACAGGATCATCGCGGCTGTCAGCGCCAGCACGACGGTGATTGCCATGGGATGGAAGGTCTTGCCTTCGATCCCTTCGAGGGCAAAGATCGGCAGATAGACCACAGTGATAATGATGACGCCGAAAATACTCGGCCTGATGACTTCAGCACTGGCCGAGGCCACGAGCCCGAAGCGTTCATCGCGATCGAGCAGCCGCCCGAGACGTTTTTGCTGTTCGCCAAGTCGTCGCAGGCAGTTTTCGACGATGATCACTGCGCCATCGACGATCAATCCAAAATCGAGCGCACCCAAGCTCATCAAATTGGCAGAAGTTCGTGTAGCCAACATGCCTGATAGGGTCATCAGCATTGCCACGGGGATGACCGCAGCGGTGATCAGGGCCGCACGGAAATTGCCCAGCAACAGGAACAGCACGACGATGACGAGCAACGCGCCCTCGGCAAGATTCTTTTCGACCGTGACGATCGTACGATCGACCAGTTCGGTGCGGTCATAAAGCGGATGCGCGATAATGCCTTGGGGAAGCGTGGCGGTAATTTGCTCAAGCCGATCCGCAGAAGCTTGCGCCACAACTCTGGGGTTCTCGCCGGTCAGCATCAGCACCGTACCGAGCACGATTTCGCGGCCGTTTTCGGTTGCTGCACCTGACCTGAGTTCGGCGCCGATGGAAATGTCCGCCACATCCGCCACGCGGATCGGAACGCCGCCGCGCGTTGCCACGATGATGCTGCCGAGATCGGCTTCGTTTGACGCCTGACCCGGCACGCGGATCAGGATCTGTTCGCCGCCGCGCTCGACATAGCCAGCGCCTCTGTTGGCGTTGTTGCGTTCGAGCGCTTCGACCACGTCCGATAGCGAGAGGCCCAGCGCTGCAAGTTGCATCGGGTCCGGCGTAACATGATACTGCCGTTCGTAGCCGCCGACCGTATTGACCTCAGCGACACCGGGAATGGTCCTTAGCTGCGGCCGCACGACCCAATCGGACAATGTCCGCAAATCGGTCGGCGTCCACTCGCTGCCATCGGGCTTGCGCGCACCAGGCTCCGGCTCGATTGCGTACATAAAAATTTCACCCAGACCGGTGGCAATTGGCCCCATCTGCGGCTCAATGCCTTCGGGAAGCTGGTTTTTGACCTGCTGGATGCGTTCGTTGACGAGTTGCCGGGCGAAATAGATGTCGGTCCCGTCTTCAAACACGACGGTCACCTGACTCAGGCCATAGCGAGAGATCGAACGAGTATACTCCAGGTTCGGAATACCCGCGATGGCGGTCTCGACGGGAAATGTGATGCGCTGCTCGGATTCAAGCGGCGAATAGCCCTCCGCTTCGGTGTTGATCTGCACCTGGACAGTGGTGATGTCCGGCACAGCATCAATCGGCAGGCGGAAAGCGCTCCACACGCCAAGCGCGGAGAGCAGCAGTACGATAGCGAGGACAAACCAGCGCTGGCGGATCGATAGTCCGACGATATTTTCAAGCATGAGCTGTCCCTCCCTTAATGATCATGGCTTGCGCCGGACTTTTCGACGTCCGCACGCACAAGGAAGGAGCCTTCGGTGACATAGGGCGTCCCGGGTTCAATGCCCGAGAGGACCTCGGTATACTCGGCACCCCGGCGCCCCAATTGGAGCATCCGCACTTCATATTCATCGCCATATCTGGCGTAGACCACCTGGAAGTCCCTGAAGGGCTGGATCGCCTCGGTGCGAACCGCCAGCGGTACAGTTTCCGCATTGACGATGACGCGCCCGCGCATGGTCATGCCGGGCCTGATCCACCCCCCGCGATTGGGGATGGCCGCGCGCACCAGAGCCGTTCCTGCCTGAGGATTGCCCTCGGCCAGATACTGGCCAAGCGTGGTTGCACCCACTGCCCGCCCGTCCTGCGACTGGACCTCGACCCGCATGCCTGGCCGGATGATCCCAAGATCGCGCGGGAAGATATTGAAGACGACCGTCGTGGCTGACGGATTGGTAATGACATAAAGCGGGGCGTCATGCGTCATGTCGCCAGGGTTTCCGCCCCGTTCGGCCACGACCCCGCTTACCGTCGAATAGACTGGATAGGTTTGAAGGCTCTCGGAGGACTCGATCCGGGCGAGCAGTTCACCGCTGCGCACACTGTCACCCACTTGCTTGGTTACCGAGACCACGCGTCCGGGAAACTGGCCGCGGATTTCGGATCGTGCTGACGGGTTGAGTTCGACCGTTCCGTAAAGCTCGCGCGTATCACCAATCGTTGCTGGCCCGGCAGTGGCGATTGCGATCCCGCCCTGCTCGGCAGCTTCTGGCGTGATTGTCGTGCGGCCTTCGTGGTTTTCATACGTCCAGCGGCTGCGCTTGCCGTCAACTGATGCGACAATTTCGACATCGAAGCTGTGCGGTTCTTCGACGACGCCTGCACCGACCAGAAAATCATCCTGCGCAGTAAAGGTGAATCGATCGACTTTCCCGCCGAGGCGCGACAGCGTAATCTGAAGGTTGACCTTGGCGGGATCGAGCTCCTCGCCTTGCCAATAGGGATAGACGCGAAACTGCGGCTCTTGCCCGGTTTCGAATATGGTGATCTCAAGGCCGAGATCGCCATCGGTCAGCAGCCTGCCGCCATGCGGACCTTCAGGTGCTTCGGCGCTCTCGCTGTGTTCTGCTTCGGTGCCATCGGACGCTGGACTGCAGCCAGCCAGCGGGAGAAGAATAAGCGCGAAGGGAACGCAGCGTGCAAAAATTTTCTTGATCATGGGAGAGTCTCCGCAGCCACGTCAAAGCGGCCGGTCAGTCGATCGATTTCGGATTGGGCGTCGCGGAACATCGTCATCGCATCGGCCCATTGTTGCTGGACTTGGATGATCGTGTCAGCGGCGTCCTGGACATCGGAAAAGCGGAAGCCTCCACGATTGTAGCCTTCGCGGACCTGCTCAAGGGTCCGGACAGCTTGCGGGTAGACTTGATGCATCAGCCCATCTGCCCGTCTCGCAGCAGCGTTGGCTTCGGCTTGCAAAGATGCCAGTCGGCGCAATCGCGCGAGGCGGTCGGCTTCCGCTTCAGCCTCCAACCGCCGGCGTTCGGCGCGCGCACGGTCGATATTGCCTTCATTGCGATCAAACCGGCCCAGCGGGATGGAAATGCCTGCGACAAGGGCGACATCGTTGGTTTCCCGCAAAAAACGGACGCCGCCGCCGATTGTGTAATCCTGAGTGGCGCGTGATTGCTCAAGCACCACTTCCGCGCTGGCTTGCGCTACGGCTGCATCGCGAACATTGGCATCGGCCTGCGCCAGTTCGCCCTGCAAGCTGGCCAGTCTCTCTATGCCATCTGACACCTCAAGCGAGTCGCCCTCTCCGCCCCAGAAAGAGGCGAGCAGATTGCGGGCGGCGGCTGATCGGGCCTCAGCTTGTTCAAGCGCGAGTTCAGCCGAAGTGACACGCGCTGCAGCCTGTGTTTCGACAAACAGAGGGTCTCGGTAACCGCGAACGCGGCGCAGGGCTTCGGTTTGCATTTCGCGTTCAGTCTCGAGCCGACGCTCGGCTATCCAGACCATTTGGTCAGCAATTTGAATGTCGATGAAGGCGCGCTGCACTTGCTGCGCCAGCTCCAGTCGCGCCAGGCGAGCTTCTGCCTGAGCAAGGTCGAGGCCGCGCGACGCGTATCCCAGCCTGGCTTCGCGCTTGCCGCCACGCTCGATGCGCTGTTCATAGGTCACTGTGACTTCAGGTTGTTCCAGCACGCTGAACCCGCCGCTGCCGACGAAATTTTCGGCCTCGACCGACACAGTGGGGTTGGGGCGCACGTCGGCCTGGCGGATTTCGGCGCGGGCGGCATCGACTGTCGCCTGTCCAGCGACCATTTCAGGAGCGGCGGTGACGGCCCTGTCGACCGCTTCGTCAAGTGTCAGCTGCTGCGCCGCAAGTGTTGCGGGCCATAGCCCCGCGACCCCGGCAAGCAGGGAAGCGCAAATTATCGATTTCATGGGGAATCATCCCTTGGCAAATTGCTTCAGAGCGCGCGATCAGGCCGCGCGCGGTGAGAACAATCAGACCTTGGGAGGGGTTAGTGGCGGTGCACGCGTAGTCGAGCCAAGCGGGAACGTCTTCGACGGCACCAGACGCGCGCTGGCAAAGTCGTGCGCCGACGTCAGTTTGCCGAGATTGGCCGCGGCGGCACTTGGACAATGGTGATGGCAGCCGTGCTGGTCACCTTTGGTTGAGTCCTCCGAACCGCTATCGTCATCGTCACTTTGGGCGTGATGCTCGCTGGCATGCGTGGGATCATTTTCATGCGCCTCTGATGGCCCGGCATGGATGCCGGAAACCAGTATCGCCATCGCGGCGAAGAGAGTGAAAACCAAACGCATGGCGGGCGAGTAGCGAAGAAGGCTTGAAGTTAAAAGCATTATTGTTTCTCGGCCAATGCCGCTTTGCGCTGCCCGACAAAGGAATAGGCCGATCCTGCGAGGTGTTCTTCAAACCATACTTGGCTGGCCGCGTTTCGGGCAGCTACCCACGGTTTGAAGTCTTCGTAGTCGCGGGAAACGCCGAAGGGCTTGGTTACAATGATACCAATTTGGACCAATGAGCTTGGCCAGTTTTCGGGATGCTTCAGTCCCAGCAGTCCGATCCGCCCGTCCGGCCGCAGCGAAGCAACGGCCCGCTCGATGATGGCCGGGTAAGCGGGCACCATTTCAAGCCCAAACGTGCTGATAATGGCATCGACTTTCGGCGGGAAACGAAACTCGTTCACATCCATCCGGACGATTTCGACGTGCGTCAGGCCCAGCCTCTCCGCGCGCTCTTTTGCCTTGGTTAGCATCCCTTCCGAAAGATCAACGAGAGTGAGCTTACCCTCGGGTCCAAGTTTCTCTGCAAGATAGGGAAGGTTCGCACCCGTTCCCGCGCACAGGTCTACGACATGGTCGCCGGGCTTGATCTGCAAATTCGCTACAAGCTGCGAGCGCCACCGGTTAGTTCCTACCGCATTGAAGGCCTTGAGGCAGAAATCATAGACTCCCGCGATCCGGTTATACAGTTTTCTCGTCTCCGCACTGCTCAGAGCATTCATTGTGAGCTCCCGCCAGCATCGGGCGACGTGTTTTCAATTTTTGCTGATAGAT
Organism: Erythrobacter sp.; assembly: GCA_049647465.1. Taxonomy (GTDB): domain Bacteria; phylum Pseudomonadota; class Alphaproteobacteria; order Sphingomonadales; family Sphingomonadaceae; genus Erythrobacter. Next base: position 7,877 of record JBARXS010000075.1, on the reverse strand, counting down.
CAGCGGGGATTTCCATCGGTGCAAAGGCGCTGACATTGGAGCGACCAGTATTGCCGACCGGCAAACGTCCCGAGGCATTGCCAAGAGGTGCGAGAGCAAGACGAAATATCTGGCCGCTAACCTCGCTCAAGTCGTTCTGCCGGAAGGCAAGTCCCAGCATGCGCCAATGGGAGTAGCAATGCGGCTTCAGCCAGGCTTGTGCGACGATGTGGGCGCGCTCAAGATGGTGCCAGGACTGATCGATCTGCCCTCGATCTTCTGCCGCTCGCGCGGCCTTATATTCGCGAGCCAGAAATGCAGCGAGGCGCGAAGGTGTGCGGTCAATCATATATCAGCTCCCCACGCGCCTGCGTGAACACTTCGGCGCTGCCCCAGATAGCCAGACCGGCCATCAGACCCGCAACCAGCAGATCGGGCCACGATTGTCCTGTGCCGAATACTCCCAGCGCGGCAGCCAGAACTGCCACGTTGCCGATTGCGTCATTGCGTGAGCAAATCCAGACCGAGCGCATATTGGCGTCACCAGTGCGGAACCCAAAAAGCAGCAATGCGACGGCCGCGTTGACCAGCAGCGCAAGCGTTCCGATGGCACCCATCGTTTGGGGTTCGGGGCTTGAGCCTACGACGAGGCCGTAAATCGCATAACCGACGACCCAAAGGCCGAAGGCAAGCATGGTGGCCGCCTTGAACAATGCCGCTCGCGCGCGCCAGGCAAGCGCCATGCCGGCGACCCCTAGGCTGATTGCGTAGTTTGCGGCATCGCCAAAGAAGTCGAGCGCATCGGCCTGCAGCGCGCGCGAGTCGGCTGCGATACCCGCGAATATCTCCACCACGAACATGGCGGCGTTCGCGATCAGTGCGATCCATAGGATCAGCCTCCAGCGCGGATTGTTGTGCGCGCTCTGATCGTTTTCTGGGGCTTGGCAGCAGGATTTGCCCATGCCGCTCTCCTTGAATTGTTCGAGTCGCAAGGACATATGCACCTTGTAGTAACTACAAGGTCAAGCAATGCGTATCGGCGAGCTGGCGAAAGTCACTGGAACCAAGGCAGAAACAATCCGCTACTACGAGCGTGAAGGCATCCTGCCACCAGCGGATCGGACCGACAGCAATTATCGTGATTACTCACAGGATCATCTGGCAGCGCTAACTTTCGTGCGACGTGCCCGCGCTCTCGGCTTCAGCATGGCGCAAGTGCGTGAATTGCTTGCGCTGTCTGATCATGACGAAAAACCCTGTGAGAACGTTGATAATCTTGTGAAGGACCAGCTTCTCGAAGTCGAACGCAAGATTTCGGACCTTTCTGCCCTTCGCGACGAGCTGATGCAGCTGTCACGATCTTGCCAATCGGATCGGATCGGTGATTGCCGGATCGTTGAAAGCCTCGGTCGACGGAATTGAGTTTGTCTCAGCCTGGCCGTGGTCCCCACAATATAATCGATGCGCCAATCAGACATATGACCACTCCGATCACATCCCATCGGTCGGGTCGCACGCCCTCCGCAATCCATAGCCAGCCAAGCGCTGAGAGGATGTAGATGCCGCCATAGGCGGCATAAGTTCGTCCCGCATGCTCAGCTTCGACAAGGGTCAGGAGCCACGCAAAAGTACATAATGCGAGAATGCCAGGCACCAGCCAGAGCGGCGACCGGTCGAGACGGAGCCACGCCCAGAATGCGAAGCAGCCGGCGATTTCAGCTACGGCCGCGATGAGATAGATAAGGTAGACCATCGGCGAGGTTGCTTTGCACAAGTCGTGTCGACCGGCAACTTGGCAGCATCAATAGGGATCGTCGATCTTGTGGTTCGTAAGTCTGCAAAGCGGAGACTGCGAAAAATAATCAGTCGGGCTGCAACCGGCCCAATTGCGGTCAGTTCAATCTTTGTACGATCCAGGATTCGACCTCGTCCTCTGCCCAAGCGACCGAGTAGCCACCAAGCTGAACCGGCTTCGGAAACTTCCCTTCGGCCATCCAGCGATAGATCGTCGAACGGCCTAGCCCGACCCGGTGCTGAACCTCGGGCAAGCGGATAAGCCGCGTGACCCGGCGAGGCGCGGTAGCTCCTTTTTCGACCTCCTCACCCATGATGGCCTCCCTGGGTGTCCGCGAAGATATCACCGAGAAGTGCATCTTTACGCTCAAGTTCATCGATGTGATCGGAAAGAAGACGGGCGACACGGTGCGCCGTGCCCTTGGCCCAGCGGGGCTTCACGTCGTGCACCTGGTTGCCGAGAACACGTTCGAGCGCAAAAGGAAGCTCACCAGAGAAATCCTCAAAGAACAGCGCGAGGTCCGATTGGAGCCAAGCTATCGCGTGTTCGCCGCCGCTGACTAGGAACAGCAGCAAGTGAGCATGCGGTGCGACGCCGCTCGCAGCCAGAATCCGTAGGGCTTCTCCAAGACTTGCCGAACGCTCGCCAAGAAGGACCCTTCGAAGGGCATCTCTATGGATCTGCGCATCGCGTGCGATGTCGCAGCGTGCGCGGCCGCTGGCTTCGACAGCAGCCAATAGCAGCCGGGCAAGATCGGCGCGAACCTGTTGTTCGGCAAAGAGCGCCATGTCAGTCATCGACGATTCCTTTCGCATAGTGGTCATCGACTCACCGGCTATCCCGAAAGGAAACCTGTAGGAAAACGAAAAGAACAATTAGGGAACATAAAGGAAGCTGCGAATCAGCTTCCTTCGGTGATTCGCGCAGATAGCGGTCGCTGCTGCGCGTATTCCAGCAGGTGCCGCGCAGAACTCGGCAAAGTCGGCGCTACAACGCGGTCCGTCTGCGCAAATCCCGTGCCCAAGCCTGCCAAATGGCGCTTTTTGCTTGGTCGATTGGACCGAAACGCATTTCCCGATTTCCTACAGCCCGGCTCCGGAGAGAGGAAAGAACATACAGCGAACGCATCGCTGGCTGATGTTCAATCTTTTCGGAGTTTCCACCCATGACCACCAAGACTGCTCTTCCGGCCCAGCGCCCCATCCCAAGCCGCATCCCGGGCCGCGACTATATTCTCCCGGCCTGCGTCGCGCTGGCGTGTGCCGGCGCCGCGTTTGCCGGCGCAGACACCACTTTCGATCCTGCTTTGAACCAGTTCACCGACTTCCTCGAAGGTTCGGGCGGCAAGATCATCACCGTGCTCAGCCTTGCTGCTGGCCTGATCGGGCTTGCCTCGGGGCGCTTTTCGCTCGGCCAGATCGCCGTGCCGGTGGGCGTTGGTATCGGCGTCGGCACCGGCGTGCCGATTGTCACCTCGGTCGTGACCGCGGTCATCTGACCCCGGACCCGGTCACAACAGGAGGGCGGCATCATGGCCGACAGGTACCTTGTTCCACGGCGGCTCGACGATCCGGAGCTTATCGGCTTCTGGACCATCGACGAGTTTGCGGGGATTCTCATTCCCTTCGCCTGGGGCATTCTCGCGCAGCACATTTTCATCGGTATCGGCCTGGCCGTCGGAACCTGGTTTGCCTTGCGGAAGGCAAAGGCTCGCGGTGCCGGTTCGGCACTGGTGCATGCTGCATACTGGTATCTGCCCGGGAGTTTCCTGGGGCTGAAAGCCACGCCGCCCTCCCACTGCCGCCTGCTGGCGGGCTGAGGGAGCACGATCCATGCAAGCAGAATTCGCACATGAACAGGCGCAAGGTTTCCTGCGGCAGCGCAACCGCTTCGCCGTTCTGGCAGGCGTTTTGGGTCTGACCACGCTGGTCAGCCTCGGCGCTGCCATGGCCCGCGACGAACAGGTCGTGCTGGTGCCGATCACTGCCGAGCGGATCACCGTCTCGAGCGGCGGGGTCGACGCGACGTATCTCGAGCTTGTCACCCGCGACACGGCGCTGATGCTCCTTAACCGGGCGCCTGAGAGCCTCGACTACTGGATGGCCAACATCCTGAAGCTTGCCGATCCCGCCTCCCACGGCGCGCTCAAGGCCGAGCTCGTCCAAATCGTCGAGGAGCAGCGCGGCTCGGACATCTCCCAGGCCTTCGTGATCGCCGAGATCCACGTCGATCCCAAGGCCCTGACCTCGAGTGTCACCGGCACGCTCAAGACCTTCGTCGGCGCGCAGGTGATTGCGAGCCAGCGCCGCACTTTCCGTTTCCGCTGGACGAAGCGCGGCCTCAGCCTCGCGCTGGCCGGCTTCGAGCAACTTCCCACTGACCAAGAGGACATCGGCCAATGAGCCTTTTCTCATCACCACTTGCTGCCGCGCTGGCGGGCACCGGCCTTGCCTGTTTCGCGATCGGCGCCACAAGACGCCCCGATCCCGGATTGAAGCTCACCGGTCTTGCTGTGCTTGCCTTCGCGCTCACGCCTGTCCCTGCGCATGCCGACCAGTTCGTCGAGGCCGCCGACAACGCGACCATCGATTGCGAGCTGGCGCGCGGTGAACTCACCCGGATCGCGCTTATCGATGACGGCTTTGCTAATGTCTCGAAGATCGCAAGCGGCTTTCCTTATAACGACTTCCAGGTGACGCACGAGCCGGTGCGCGGAGACATTTATATCTCGGTGCCACCGCAGTTCGCGGCGGCGCGCGTCAGCTTCTTTGCCACCAGCAAAGCAGGCTACGTTTACAGGTTCGCCTGCCGCCTCGGCAGCGAGGAAGCTACCCAGCTTTTCATAACCAACCCCGCGCTTGCCAAAAGCGAGGCGTCAGAATGGGAGACCGCAACCGGCCCGGAAGACACCGCGATCCGGTTGATCGAAGCGATGGCAACCGATGCCGTCCTGCCCGGCTTTACCGCGCGCGCCGAGCTGTCCACTGCGCGCCGGACAGGCGGGATCGAAGTCCAGCTTGTTGCTGAATACCAGGGCGACGCGCTTACCGGGCAGCGTTTCCTCATCCGCAACCTCGGCCAGGAAAACCTTGCGCTTGGCTCCGAGCGCGAAGCGCCGGCAGGCGCGCTCGCTTTTGCTTATGGCCGCGACGCACTCGCCCCTGGCGAAGCGACCAGCGCCTTCCTTGTCTTTGCAAAAGGAGGGCTCGACTGATGGCCCAGACACCAACACAACCGCAGAAGACCGAAACAAAGCCCATGCCGGGGTCTCCGCAAGCCCGCGAGAGCGGGCGGCGCAATCTCAATTCGCAGATCGCGCAGCGCCAGAAGCTGCTGCTCGCCGGGATCGGGGCCATCGCGCTCATCGGCGGCGGCATGTTCATCTTCAGCGGCGATGGCGACGACGCCGGAGTGGATGCAAACGGCGCGGCAACGATCGACACCGGCGGCCTCGTCAATCGCAACCTCTCGCAGCGCGAGTTCGTCGCAAGCTACGGCAACCGCCTCGACGCGCAAGGCCGCGCGATCAAGGACCTGGAACAAGCCCAGCTGCCGACCGCGCAAGTCGAAGAGGAACTCGAAGCGCTGCGCAGTGAGAATGCGCAGATGCGCTCCGACGGGCAGGCGGCGATCGACGCGATTTCTTCCGAAAACGCCGCATTGCGATCGCAGCTAAGCGACCCGGCAAGAGCTTCTTCAGAGCCCATGCCCATACCGCCGCCACCCGCCTATGGTCCCGGTGTTGGCCCGAGCGCAGCAATCCAGCCGCCGCAGTCCGGAGTGCAGGCACAAGGCGGCGGACTCAGCCTGATGAGTTTCGGCGGCGATGCGGGCAAGGACGGCAAGCCGCGAGTGACTGAAACAGCGCCGGCACTGCTGCTCGAAGCGAGCCGCGAATATTTGCCGCCCAACAGCTATGCGCCGGCAACGGTCATTGTCGGGGTCGATGCCTCGACCGGCGTTGCCAGCCAGAGTGATCCGCTGCCCGTGGTCCTCAGGATCACCGGCCCGGCCCGCTCGGTCATGCGCGGCAACAAGCTGCTTACCACCGACATCACCGGCTGCCTCGTCAACGGCGCAGCGCGCGGCGATCTCTCGGCCGAGAAGGTCTACGTCAAGCTGGTGCGCATGACCTGCGCGCAGCCTGGCGGGCGGTTCGCGGTCAGCGAGGTCAAGGGGTTCATCTCTTTTGCCGGCAAGTCCGGGGTGCGCGGCCGCGTTGTCAGCCGTGAAGGAAGCCTTGTCAGCCAGGCTCTGCTCGCCGGGATTGTCGGCGGCTTCGGACGCGGATTTTCCGCCAACGCCAACGGCATCTTCACCGGACAAGTGGGCAGCGACGGCCAGCGCGAAGCGCTCTCGCCAACCGACATTCTTGCCGGCGGCTTCGGCCAGGGTGCTGGCGAAGCTGCCGACACGGTCAGCCGCTACCTGATTGAACGCGCAGAACAATATCAACCAGTCGTCGAGATGCCGACCGGCATCGAGGTCGAGATCGTCTTTCTCGACGGCGTCCATGTCAGGAGCTCTTCCAAATGAACTACAATGACCACCGCCCGGGCCTGAAGACCCGCGCCGCACACTTCGCCCTAGCCTGCTCGGGTGCCGCTGCCGTGCTCACACTCGGGGTCTCGGCTGTAACGGCCATGCCCGCATCGGCTTCCGCGCTGGCAAGCGATGTCGCGCAGGCGCTGAAGCTGCGGCTGCCCAAGACCCCGATCGATGCGATCAGCTGCGATCAGCTCGGCCCATGGTGCGAAGTCGTTTCGGGCGACACGCTGTTCTACATCGATGAGACCGCGCGCTACCTGTTCGTCGGCCGGCTTTACGACATGGAAGAGCGGCGCGACGTGACCGCGGCCCGGCTGCTCGAACTCAATCCCGACCTGCTTGCCGCCGGTGCACCGCGCGCCGGAGGCGAGACGCAACCGGGCGGCGACAAACCTCCGGCCCAGACGGCCGCAGCCAACGTCGATCTCTCCAGCCTTCCGGCAGCCGGTGCGATCCGCTGGGGCAACCCCAGGGGCGAAAAGCTCGTGGTCTTTTCGGACTTTCAATGCGGCTATTGCCAGCGCCTGGCAGGCGAACTCGCCAAGGCAAAAGTTCATGTCGAGGAACGACCCATTTCGATCTTCGGCGCAGTGAGCCGCAAGCTCTCCGAATCTGTGGTCTGCGCCAAAGATCCGGTCAAAGCGCTCCATGCCGCCTATGCCGGGCAGGCTCCGGCGAGTGCCAAGACCTGCAAGGGTGCAAAGGCGCTCGATGCCAACGAAGCCTTTGCCAAGACCAACGGCTTTGCCGGAACCCCGGTGATCGTGCGCGCCCGCGATGGGGCCGTGCTCCATGGCTACCGCGATGCCGCGACACTGCGCCGCTTTGCGGCAGGCGCGAAGGGAGGCGGACAATGAGCCGGCCCCTCATCCTGCGCGCCGCCGTGCTGGCCGCGCCGCTCGCCCTCGCCAGCGGATGCACCAGCTTCGGGAGCAATGTGAACGGCAGTTTTGCCTGCCGCGCGCCCGATGGAACCTGCGCGCCCACCTCGATGATCGATGCCGGGGCGACCGGCATCGACCGGGCCGACGTCAGGCAAGCTCCTCGCCCGGTGCCAACGACAGTCGGAGCGGTCCGCCGCCTGCAGGTCGTCCTCGCAGCCTATCGCGACGAAGCTGGCCGCGAGCACGAAGCGCGGGTCGTGCACCTGACTTTGCCCGAGCCTGTCGGAGCAGGCTGGCGTGCACCGCAAGGCCGCCGGGACATTTTGCGCTCTCTGGGCGCGACCATTGCCGCCACCCGCGAGGGCAATTCCGCACCTGATTCACACCCCACAGACACATTGCCGGAACAGCTGTTTATCCCCTCGCAGCCTGTTCCGGCGATACCCGGCGCCGACGCGCCGGAACCCGGGGGACCTGGCTCGTTTTCCCCTCCCCGCGAGCCGGTCCCCCACCCCGATATGGACAAAGGAGAAAGCCAGTGACGCTATCCTTAGCCGCAGCGCGCGACGCGCTCTCGCGCAGGCTTTTTGCCGATACGGCGCGACCCGAAAGACCCCAGGCGCATTTCGGGCTCGACATGCTCTCGGACTGGCTTCCTTACCGGGTCTATG
>JBARXS010000074.1:0-14902 GCA_049647465.1 Erythrobacter sp. | reverse complement strand
TCTCAGGCGCGATGGCGATATCGCGCACGAATTCGACACCGTCGTCCGTCTCGCGGAAGAGTTGCAGGCGATTGTTGCGGCGGTCGCAGACATAGATCGTGTTGTCCGGCCCGCGCACGACGCAGTGCACCATCGGTTCGAATTCGGGCGCGCTGGGGTCTGGTCCGCCTTCCACCGTGCTGGTGGCCATGCTCTGGTCGAAATCGCCTGCGCGGGTGCCTGATCCCGGCTCCGTGCCATAGGCGCCCCACAGATGCTGGAACGCGAGATCGTCAGCGGCAAATTCGATGACGCGGGTGTTGGTGTATCCATCCGCGACCAGCACGCTATCGCCGTTCACGCTGATATCGGCGGGGTTGCCGAGATATTGCTGCGACAGATTGCCCTCAGTGGTCTGGCGACGCCCGATCTGACGGATGAACTCACCGTCGGCTGTGAAGTTGAGGATCACGTGATCGCCGCTGCCATTGCCGCCGATCCAGACATTCATGTCATCATCGACAAACAGACCGTGGACATTGGCAGGCCATTGTTCGTCGCCGTCCTCACCGCGGTCGCGGCCAGAGCCGGAGATTGTACTCTCACCCGGGGCCAGAGCAGGCCCGCCCCAACTGCGCAGCAGGTTGCCCTCGGCATCGAACTGGAGGACGTGCGGCGGGGCCTTGCAACACGCGGCGGTGATCGCCGGATCGGTGTCGCGCCCGGCCTCTGTGGGTCCGAGCGAATTGGGGCGGGTCAGCACCCAGACGGTATCATCCTTCGCGATGGAGAGGCCGGGGATTTGGCCCAGGATCATGTCATCGGGCAGTTTGGGCCAGCTTGTATCAACCTTGAATGTGGGGACGGGCACGTCTTCGGAGATGCGCTCGCTCACGACATCGACCAGTGTGTCTGCCAGCACCGGAGTGGGCAGAAAAGCGAGTACGGCGGCGAATGCTGTCAGGCGTTTCATGTGAGGATACTCCCGCTGGCGCGGCTGACATGTAATCATGCGCGCAAAGTCTCAATGATTTCCGGCAATGCCTTGGCATAGCGCGTCACATCTTCCAAGCGCCCCGTGCTGACGCGGGAATATTGCGTCCAGTCGCCGTATGCCCCGCGAATGGAGATATTACGCGCGGCCATCGCCTTTTGCACGGCATCGGCATCGGGCACTTCGACATAGACGAAATTGGTCTGCGACGGCAGCGCGACAAGGCCCGCCTGCTTCACCGAAGACATGATCATCTCGCGCCCCTCGCGCACCATGGCGAGCGATTTGGTGAGAAAATCCACGTCGCTGTAAGAGGCGATAGCCGCGGCCACGCCAGAGACATTCCCGCCAAAGCTCATCAGGTGGCTCCTGATCCGCTCCGCATTGGCTTCATTCGTGATCGCATAGCCCACGCGCATCCCGGCCATGCCGTAAATCTTTGAGAAGGTGCGGCAGATGATCACGTCCTCGCCCGCGCGGGCAAGGTCGATCAGCGTGTTGTCATCGGGCGTATCAGTCAGTTCGTTATAGGCCTCATCCACCAGCAACGTCGCCTTGGGCGTGACCTTGGCGGCGAGGGCGCGCAGCTTTGTGTTTTCGATCAGTATGCCGGTGGGATTGTTCGGGTTGCATATCTGGACGAGGGAGACTTCCTCCGCCTGCGGCCCGTCCATCGCCGCGCCCATCGCGCCGAGATCGACGCCCATATCCGCGCCCAGCGGCACGCGGATGGATTTGACGCCCTGGCGCTCGCCATATTTGACCGTCGTATCCCAGAACAGGTCGGGGCACAGGATCGCGCCATCCCTGCCCCATGCCAGCGAAATGGCGCACAGGATTTCGGTCGAGCCGCTTCCCAGCACCACTTGGTTGGGCGAGACTGAATGCCGCTCCGCGATCATATCGCGCAACCGCCGCGATCCGCGGTCGGCATAATAACAGCCCATCTGCGCGCTCTCGCTGACCGCCTTCAAAGCGGATGCGGCGGGGCCATAGGGGTTTTCATTTCGGCTGAGCAGCGCCTGCCCATTGAGCGGTCCGAAATCGGGCACGGAAGGCGTTTTCGCGCCTAAGGAGGCGCTTGCGGGCAATGCCGTCAGGCCAGCGCCCAGAGTGGCTCCGGTGAGGAATGTTCTGCGGTTGGGCTTCATGGCTGATTTGCTCCTTACGGGTTGAACACGGTTTTAGAATTTGGCGATCATCATCACTCCGACCACCACGAGGTAAACTCCGAAAACCGCCCGCAATACAGCAGGGCGAAGATGATGCGCAGTCGCCACGCCCAGCGGCGCGCACAGCACCGATGTCGCAACAATGGCGAGGGTGGCGGGCAGATTGACATAGCCGACCGAGCCGAACGGCAGATCAGGCTGCCCCCACCCGATAATCAGAAATCCGATTGTGCCGGGCACCGCGATGATTGCGCCCATGCCAGCCGCTGTTCCGATGGCGCGGTGGATCGGCGATCCGCCCAGCGTCATCACCAGCGTAGTAAGCGTGCCTCCGCCGATGCCCAGCAACGCCGATATAGCCCCCAGGGATCCGGCAATTCCGGCACGCGATGCGCCCACAGGCATCCCCGCCAGAACTGGCTCTCCCTTGCGCGCGGGGAGCAGGAAATACACCGCAAAGCCCAGCACGCCGATCCCGAAGATCAGCGCCAATTGCGATCCGGTGACGATATCCGCCACCCATGCGCCCAGCACCGTCCCGCACACGACCCATGGCGCCCATCCTTTGAGCACATCGAAATCAACCGAATCCCGCTTGGCATGGCTTTGCACTGCGCGGATCGAGGTAAAGATGATCGTCGCCAGCGACGTGCCGATCGCGATGTGCGTGATCTGGTCAGGCGCAACGCCCATCAGCGGCAGGATGAATATCAAGGCGGGGACGACAACAAAGCCACCGCCAATCCCGAACAGGCCAGCAGCAAACCCCGCACCCGCACCAGCGAGCAGCAAAGCGGGGACAGCGTAGAAGAGGAATTGCCATTCGCCCACATGGCAACAATACGCGCAATCCCCCCGCTGCCAAGCAGTTTGTTGCGCTGCAACATGGGCAATCGGACATTTAACGCATTTTTGACGGCCCAGAGGGCGCGGTTGTTACTCCGAAGCCTCCAGCATCTTCACAAACACCCGCGCCATTTGCGATCGCTGGCGGTTCGCGTTCATATTGGCGGGCGCAGCATAAAGCGATGTCAGCAGCGCCAGATCCCACTGGCTCAACATCGGTTGATCCTCGCGAATGGTCGTGTCAGAAAACAGGTTCAGGATCGTCTCGATCCCGCCAAGCGCCTCGTTGTTCTCGCTTGCTCGCACCAAAGACCGCATCGCGGCAAAGTCGGCAATCTGGACCGGGCTCAGCCCGATCACCGATTTTCGCTCGATCAGGACAAAGGCGTGATTGATCACCTGACGCACCGGCAGCAGCACACGCGATTTTACATGGGTGCGTGATGCGTTGAAAGCGTCTTCTGTCAGGATGCCATACGTCTGCCCGCCGCCGGAGAAACCGCCAGCCGTCGCGCGGTTGGAATTGTCGTCAGAACTGACCGGGACGACGACGTGCCAGTGATAGACCGGGCCTGCGCCGCTTTGCAGCCGGGCGCGCAGGTAAGGCGGCATCCGGCCAAAGGCGCGCTTGTGCCGCGTTCGCAGGGTGGCGATGGCGGACGGCCCGTCTTCCACGATCAGGACGTGCAGATTGGGCTTGCATCCTTCCTTGCCGACCTCGACCCCGCCCGCCTTTGCCACCGCGCGCATGCGGGTCTCTATGGCTTCCTCCAACGGAGCGCTCAGCCCGATGGCCGAGGGGCAGGCGGGCGCGTCAAACCGGGCATATTGCCCTGCAGGCTCTCGCACCATGACAGAGCGGATATAGCGGTTGACGGTGCTTTTAAGATCGGGCGTGCCGGTGACGACGATTGCATCTTCGGCGGCTGCTTCTGTTTCTGCCGCTAACCCTGCCTCGGCATCAGGGGCGTCAATCGGCGAAGCCACACTCTCCTGCGCGCTGACCGGCGAAGACAGCGCGGCAGCGAGGAAGAGAAGAAGGAGCCAGCGTCGCACAGGTGACTGGATACATGCAGGATTGAGTCGTACAAAGCGCAGCGCGCCGACAGTATTGGTCAGCCGCCCATCAATTCACGTACGAACGGGATCAGGCCCGTCTGGCGCGTGCGGCGCATGCGTTCGGCATCCAGAATTTCGCACACCCGGTCAAAGCATTCGTCCACATCGTCATTGATCACGACGTAATCATATTCGGCCCAGTGGCTGATTTCGGCGCGGGCGCGTTCCATCCGCGCGTCAATCACTTCGGTACTGTCCTGCGCGCGCGATTCCAGCCGGCGACGCAATTCATCAAGGCTGGGCGGCAGGATGAAGACGCTGACCACGTCCTGCTGGTCCTTTTGGTAAAGCTGCTGTGTGCCCTGCCAGTCAATATCGAACAGGAAATCGCGACCGTCTTTCAAAGCTTCGCGGATCGCACCTTTTGGTGTGCCGTATCGGTGTCCGAACACCTCTGCCCACTCGTAGAAATCATCCTCTTCCACCATCCGGTCAAATTCGGCATCGGAGATGAAATGATAATGCACCCCGTCCTCCTCACCCGGACGCGGGGCGCGGGTGGTGGCGGAGACGGACAGGTCAATCGACTCGTCCGATTTGAGCAGCATGCGCGACAGGGTTGTCTTGCCCGCGCCCGATGGCGAGGACAGGATGAACAACAGCCCGCGCCGTTTCAGCGTGCTGGTCTGGATCGGCGGGTTCTTGCGCTCGATTTTGTCAGGCTGCATGCCGTTGGCCTGTATAACGTCCGATGGTGTGTTGTGATCGCCCATGCGCCCCGATGGGGCAGGAGCAAATTTGAATCAAGAGGGGCCTGAATCAACAGCGCATCAACAGGGCGGTGTACCGCAATCAGCTTTCGCCCTCGCTCTTGCCTGCCAGTGCTTTCTCCTTTTGAAAAGCTTTCAACGCCATCCGCTGCTGGCGCGCCTTGCCGCGATCATACAGCGTCTTGAGCAGCAGGCCGCCTGCAACCACGCCCAGCCCGACAGGTGATCGTGTTGCCAGCTTGCTTGCGCTGTACAGGCCCAAGGTTGTCAGCAGGGTTTTGCCATCGAGCAGGTCCTCGGCTTCTTCCGGGTCCTCTACGCTGGCCTGCGCCACCTGCTTTTCCACCCTCTGGCGAAACAGGGTGGACGCCCCGCGCAGCAGGATATCAGCGATCAGCAGATTGGTCGCGGCATTGGGGCTCGGCAGGATCGAGGGGCGCTGCGCCTTGTGCTGCTCGCTTTGCTCGGCAAGCTTGCGCATCACGCGGTCGGATCGGGTTTCAGCCATCGCTTGATAATAGCCGGAGCAGGTGCGCGGGGTCCATTCCTATTTGCTGACCCCTATTTTGCGCGCCCTATTTCTTTCGGCCGAAATCCACGGTCACGACATTGGAGCCATCTCCATCTCCGTCGCCATCGCCGTTCTTACCATCCACGTTTCCGGCGTCGCTGGCTCCGCCTGCACCGTCATTCTGGGCATTTTCGTGCGGCTCGGCTTCCATATCGTCCACCGTTGCCTGAAACTGCAGGCCGAAATCAACCGCCGGATCAACAAATGCCGTGATCGCGGCAAACGGAATGTCCAGCTTTGCCGGGATCTGGTTGAACGAAAGCCCCACGCCAAAGCCGTCTTCGCGCACTTCAAGCTCCCAGAACTTGTTTTGCAGGACTATCGTCATTTCGTCAGGGAAGCGTTCGCGTAAGTGCGTCGGGATCGAGACACCTGGAGCACCGGTTTTAAAGGTGATGTAGAAATGGTGGGTGCCCGGCAGTTCACCGCCACCCTGCTCAATTTCACCCAGCACACGGCCTACCACAGCGCGAAGCGCTTCCTGAACGATCTCGTCATACGGGATCAGGCTGTCGGGGGTATCGTCAGTCATAACAATGCGTGTGGTGACGGCGCTCGCAGACTTGGTCAAGAGTTTCGTGTGGGCAATTGTAAATCAGTCTGGACGCACGTGACACGCACTATTGACGCTTTTCGTCGCGAAACCATGCTGCACTGCGGTGTTGGGGCAGTATCAAGGAGGCGCGCGGGCCTCTTGCGCGTGTCCACAACCCGCTTATAGCGCTGGGATATGGCCCATTCCAACGCCCCTGTCAGCGAACCCAATAGCCAACCACGCATTGGCACCGTCAATCGAGGCACTGCCGAGACCAAGATCGACATTCACGTTAATCTGGACGGCACCGGCGCATATGATGTTGCAACCGGGATCGGCTTTCTCGATCATATGGTTGAACAATTCTCCAAACACTCGCTTATCGACGTGACGATGAAAGTGGATGGCGATCTGCATGTTGACCAGCACCACACGACCGAGGATTCCGCGATTGCGCTGGGTCAGGCTCTCGCGGATGCGCTGGGGGACAAGGCGGGTATCGGGCGCTATGGTCACGCCTATTCGCCGATGGATGAGACGCTGAGCCGGGTTGCGCTCGATATTTCGGGCCGCCCGTTTCTGGTGTGGAACGCAAAATTCTCGCAGGAGAAATTGGGCGAATGGGATACCGAACTGATTGAACACTGGTTCCATTCGGTCGCGCAATCGGCGGGGCTCACTCTGCATATCGAGCTGATCTACGGCGCGAACAATCACCATATTTGCGAGAGCATCTATAAAGGCTTTGCCCGGGCGATGCGCATCGCGGTGGAACGCGATCCGAGGAAAGGCGAGGCGATCCCGAGCACCAAGGGTCAATTGGGTGGGTAAAAACATGGGTGATTGTGCGCACCAAACGGCTGCGCAGCAGTCGCAAGCGCGACTGCCCGCCCTTAGCGGGTCCGCAGTGCTGCTAAGGACGTCTAGCGAGGAGGTTCGCCCGGATGGGCGAACGCAAAACCAAAGTGCCTGAGGTCACTGCACTCGTCGATTATGGCGCGGGGAACCTGCATTCGGTTCACAACGCCCTCAAGGCAGCGGGCGCGAATGTTACCGTGACCGCCGATGCCAATGTCGTGCGCGCGGCGGACCGGATCGTGCTGCCCGGTGTCGGCGCGTTTCAAGCCTGCGCAGATGGCCTGCGCGCGGTGCCCGGCATGATCGAGGCGATGACGGAGCGCGTGCATGTTGGCGGCGCGCCCTTCCTTGGCATTTGTGTCGGGATGCAATTGCTCGGCCAGCGCGGTCTGGAATACGGCACACATAAAGGGCTGGGCTGGATCGCGGGCGAAGTCCGGCTGATTGAGCCCACAGACACCGCGATCAAGGTGCCGCATATGGGCTGGAACGATGTCGCTTTACTGCCGCATGCAAAGGCGCATCCGGTGCTGGAAGACGGGGAGGCGTATTTTCTCCATTCCTATCATTTCGCAGCGGAAAGCGGTGCAGATATCGCCGCCATGACAGACCATGGCGAAGGCCTTGTCGCGGCGGTCGCGCAAGGCAATATCCTTGGCGTGCAGTTTCACCCTGAAAAAAGCCAGGCCTATGGCCTTGCGATGCTGGAAAGATTTCTGGAGTGGAAGCCATGATCATCTTCCCCGCAATTGACCTCAAAGGCGGCGAAGTCGTCCGGCTGGCCGAGGGCGATATGGACCGCGCCACGGTCTATGGTGACAATCCGGCGGCGCAGGCGATGCTGTTTGCCGAGGCCGGCGCGGAGCATCTGCATGTCGTTGATCTGGACGGCAGTTTTGCCGGACGGGCGGAGAACCGCGCCGCGGTCGAAGCGATTGTCGAGGCGTTCCCCGGCTATGTCCAACTGGGCGGCGGCATCCGCGATGCCAAGGCGGTTGAGGGCTGGTTCAACCTGGGCGTGGCGCGCGTGGTGATGGGCTCTGCGGCGCTGAAAGATCCCGATTTCGTGCGTGAGATGGCGCGCGAATGGGAAGGCGGCATCGTCGTCGCAGTGGATGCGAAAGACGGCATGGTCGCGACCGAAGGCTGGGCCGAGGTGTCCGATGTCCCCGTGGTCGATCTCGCCCGCCGGTTCGAGGATGCGGGCGTCGCCGCGCTGCTGTTCACCGACATTGGCCGCGATGGCTTACTGAAAGGCGTGAACATCGATGCGACCGTGGAGCTGGCGCGGCAGGTCGATATCCCCGTGATCGCCAGCGGCGGAGTGAAGGGCATCGACGATATCCACGTGCTTTCGCTGAATGCCAAAGAAGGGATCGAAGGGGTCATCACAGGCCGCGCGCTGTATGAAGGCAAGCTGGACCTCGCCGCCGCGATCGCGATGGGCGGCAAGGCGTAAGGCGGATGCGCAGGAACCATGCTATTTTCTTTGGCGTGATCGCATTTGCGGGCTTTTTGTCGGGCATGCACCGTTTGGGACTGTCAGCGTTCATGCCCGCGCTAACCTTTTTGCTCCTCTTGATTGGCGGCCTCGCTCAGGGGCGCACGATCAATGTGGAACGCGTCGAGAATCCGCGCCGCTATTGGACGTATCTGAGTGGCTATGGGGTCTTGATAGTTCTGTCGATTGCCGTGGGCTTTCTAACCTATGGCAAGAGCGCAGCGTAATGCGCGAAATGGGCTGCATGTTCATGGTGCTGACCTTCCTTGCGGGCATCACGGTCAGCACGATCTCGGTCGCGCTGATCAATGTGGTGGTGTTCTTCGCTCTGTCGCTGGGGCTGGAGCGTTTGTTCGGCGCGCGGCTGGGGAAACAGGGCATGGCCTACGGCATGATGGGCACATTTCTCGCCAGCTTTATGTGGCCGTTTGCGCTGTTGCCCTTTGTGGACGACCTGTGTGAGAACAACATGAATCTGGATGGCACTTGTACCGTTACGATCCCAGCAAATGAGCAGTCACCACAATGACCGTCCGCATCCGCGTCATCCCCTGCCTTGACGTTGCCGAAGGGCGCGTTGTGAAGGGCGTCAACTTTGTCGATCTGAAAGACGCGGGCGACCCGGTTGAACAGGCGCGCGCCTATGATGCGGCGGGGGCGGATGAGCTGTGCTTTCTGGATATCTCCGCCAGTCACGAAGGGCGCGGGACGCTGCTCGATATTGTCCGGCGCACCGCAGAGGTGTGCTTCATGCCGCTGACGGTGGGCGGCGGGGTGCGCAGTGTCGAGGATGCGCGCGCTCTGTTGCTGGCCGGAGCGGACAAGGTCGCGATCAATTCCGCCGCTGTTGCGCGGCCTGAGTTGGTGCGCGAGATTGCCGAGAAGTTTGGCAGCCAATGCGTTGTTGCCAGCGTCGATGCGCGCCGCGTGGCTGATGGCAAATGGGAAATCTTCACTCATGGCGGGCGCAAACCCACCGGCATCGACGCGTTGGAATACGCCGCCAAAGTCACCGGTCTGGGCGCGGGCGAATTGCTCGTCACCAGCATGGACGGCGATGGCACAAAGACGGGCTATGACCTCGAACTGACCCGCACCATTGCCGACCGCGTGGGCATTCCCGTCGTCGCAAGCGGCGGTGTGGGCACGCTTGATCATCTGGTCGAAGGCGTGCTTGACGGTCATGCAAGCGCGGTGCTGGCCGCCAGCATTTTCCACTTTGGCACCTATTCGATTTCGGAGGCTCACAAGGCTCTGCGCGATGCCGGCCTCCCGGCCCGAGGGACATGACGCCTCCCGGCCCGAGGGACATGACGCCTCCCGGCCCGAGGGACATGACGCCTGCCTGCGCGCGGGTTGTAAAACGGGCACCTTTGCGCGACACGATTTGCCATGACCACACTTGAACGCCTCCAGACCACCATCGCCGCTCGCGCCAGCGCCTCGCCTGAGGAAAGCTATGTTGCGAAACTGAACGCCAAAGGCCTTCCCGCCATCGCCCAGAAAGTGGGCGAGGAAGCGGTCGAAACCGTAATCGCGGCGCTGTCCGGTTCCCCGGAGGAGGTCGTGAGCGAAAGCGCCGATCTGCTGTTTCACTGGATGGTGCTGCTTCAAGCGAGAGGCGTCTCGCTGGATCAGGTCATGGCCGAGCTGGACCGGCGCGAGGGGCTTTCCGGGCTTACGGAAAAGGCCAGCAGAAAGGACGACTAATGCCCATCGATGCAACCCAGCCTTACGATGACACCAACATCTTTGCCAAAATCCTGCGCGGGGAAATACCCTCTACAAAAGTGTATGAGGATGAATGGGCCTACGCGTTCGAGGATATCAACCCTCAGGCGGCTGTGCATACTCTGGTGATCCCCAAGGGCAAATATGTCAGCTGGGACGATTTTTCAGCGCGGGCGAGCGTTGAGGAAATCGCAGGTTTTGTGCGCGCGGTCGGCCATGTGGCGCGCGAAAAGGGATTGGTGGAACCGGGATACCGGCTGCTTGCCAATCTGGGCGCGCATGGCGGGCAGGAGGTGCCGCATCTGCATGTGCACATCCTGGGAGGGCAGTTCATCGGGCCGATGGTTATGCGGGGATAAGGCGCGTTTCGACGTCAATCATGCACAACTCGCGAAAGCGGCTAGCAAGCAGACTCACGCTGCGTTAAATGTCCTGCGCAATGATCCAGCCGCACCCACAAAACCTGAACTTTCCGGGCGGCGTTCTTGATGGGTCGCGGCATCTGTATGCGGTGCGCGTCTATTATGAGGATACCGATCTTTCAGGCATCACCTATCACGCGAATTACCTGCGCTGGTTTGAGCGTGCGCGGTCCGATCTGTTGCGGATGCTGGAGATTGACCAGCGCGCCGCGATTGAGGCGGGGCCGGGGGCGGATGGCGGCGCCTATGCCGTGGCCGAGATCAACCTCAAATATCTCAGCCCGGCGCGGCTGGATGATGATGTCGTGATCGCCACCACCTGTACCGAGCTGGGCGCCGCAAGTTGCCGGATGCACCAGATCGCCACCAGCAATGACACACCGTTATGCGAGGCGAGTTTGCGCGTCGGCTTTATCACGCTGGAGGGCCGCCCACGCCGCCAGCCCGCCGCGTGGCGCGCTGCTTTCAAAGACTTTATGGAAAACGAGACCTGATGAACCTTCCGCTTACTTTTCTAGGTGCTGCACCCACCCGGCTTGATCCGGTCGAGCTGTTTATGGACGCCGATATCGTCGTCCAGCTCGTGATGGCAGGCCTGATCCTCGCCAGCGTCTGGGTGTGGACGATCATCGTCAGTTTCTCCCTGAGGGTGGGCGCGCTGGAAAAGAAATCGCGCGGATACGAGGCGGACTTCTGGGAGACCAAAGACCGTGAGGCACTGTTGACGCGCAAGGTGCGCGCGGAAATTCCGTCTGCACGCGTGGCTGGCATGGGACTGGACGAATGGAAGCGGTCAACCGCCAACGGTCGCAGCGTGGACCGCTCCGCCGCGCGCGACCGGATCAGCGCCGCGATGGAAAGCCAGATCGCGACCGAAGCCGATGAACTGGCGGACAAGCTGACCTTTCTGGCCACCACCGGTTCAGTCGCGCCGTTTGTCGGCCTGTTCGGAACGGTATGGGGCATCATGAACAGTTTCTTCCAGATCGGCGCGCAGGAAAGCTCTAGCCTAGCCGTGGTCGCGCCGGGCATTTCAGAGGCGCTGTTTGCCACCGCCATCGGGCTTTTTGCTGCCATTCCCGCCGTCATCGCCTACAACCGCTTTTCCGCGCGGGTGAACCGGTATGAGGCAAAGCTTCAACGGTTCGCCGACAAGGTGCATAACGGTCTGAGCCGCGATCTGGATAAAGCGTAATGGGGATGGGCGTGTCCTCCTCCCGCAATGGCTCCCGCCGCTCCAGACGCGCGCCGATGGCAGAGATCAACGTCACGCCATTTGTCGATGTGATGCTGGTGCTGCTCATCATCTTCATGGTCACCGCCCCGTTGCTGGCCGTGGGCGTGCCGATTGAACTGCCTGAAAGCCGCGCCAATGCCGTGGATCAGGCGCCGGAACAGATCACCATTTCGGTGGATAGCGACGGCATCATCTATATCGACAATCAGGCGGTTGAAGTGGGTGGATTCCCCGATGCGCTGGCCCGGATTGACCGCAATGCCGACGGGCAAAAGCCCGTGATCGTGTTTCGCGGTGATCAGGCGGTCGAATACGGTCGCACGATGGCCGTGCTCGGTGAGCTGAACCGTGCGGGCTTTACCTCGATCTCGCTGGTCACCAGCGGTTCAGTTAGCCCGCCATAGCGAGGGGCCGTAATGGGAGAGACCGCCACTTTTGACCCGCCTTTTCGCGCCTCTTTTCCGCGTGAGGCCTCCTTTCGCAAAGAGGAGCGCGCAGGACTGATTGTCGCGGTGACGCTGCATGTGGGCGTGGTTGCGCTGTTGTTGCTGCAACCGGTGAGCAAAAGTCTGGTCGATATACCCGAGCGCATGACAGTCAGCCTCGCCAGCGAAGTCAGCCTGGAGGCGACCGCGCCGCAGATCGTGCCTGAAAGCCGCGCAGCCATCGCGCCGACTTTGAGCGCCGAGCCTGCGCCGGTGACGGAGAATACACCGAGCTTGCCCGCGAGTGCTGCCGCGATCCCCACACCCCAATCTCCGCCCCCTCCGTCAGCGAACCGGCGCATCACCACTCCGGCGACGACGCCGCCCAAGCCACGCACGCGGCCTGACCGCACGGCCACACCGACGCCCCCGCAGGCTGCAAAGGACAGCGGCGGATCGCGGATCGGCAATGATTTTCTGACTGGCGGCGGCAGTTCTACCAGCACCGACGAGACGCGCCTTCCCGCTTCCGAAATCGGGGCGAGCGCAAAGGCCTCCATCGTTCAGGCAATCGCGCGCGAACTAAAGCCGCACTGGACGGCGCCGAGCGGGCTGGACGCGGACAGACTTGTCACTATCCTTGCCTTTGACCTGAACGAAGACGGCTCTCTCAAGGGCAAACCGCGGGTTGTGAGCCAGGCCGGGATCAACGATTCCAACAAGCCGCAGGCCGCGCTCCATGCACAGCGCGCGATCCGCGCCGTGCAGCTTGCCGCACCGTTTGACCTTCCGGACGAATATTACAATGCGTGGAAGTCGATCCGCGGCGCACGCTTCGATAGGAACCTGTCACAATGAAATACCCATTCTTCGCCCCGGCCATCTATAGTCTGGCCCTATTGACCGCCGGATGGGGCGGGATTGCCGCCGCGCAAGACACCGATCTTGGTCAGCCGCTGGGTGAGGGCGGCGAAGTCGTCACAACCGGCACCGCGACCAGCGCGCAGGATGAAGACGATGGCGGGCTGACCTTTACCGTCACCGATGAAAGCGACTGGGAGGACCTCGGCATCGCCATCCCCGCCTTTGCGACGGACCGCGATGTGCCGACGCCCGCCAATGCGGACGGCACCGCTGCTTTGGGCCGCGAGATCGCGCGGGTCATCACCTCCAATCTGCGCAACAACGGCCTGTTCAAACCGACCGGCCCCGATGCCTTGCCAAATCCCGCATTCAGCCAGATCACCGAACCAAGCTGGGGCAGCTGGAGCGGGCGCGGGGCAGAGATGCTGGTGCACGGCTATGTGACCGTCAAAGGCCCGAATGTGGTCGTCGGGTGTTATTTGTATGATGTGGCGCTGAAAAAAGAGCTGATCCGCGAGGGGTACGAGGCGCGCCCGGCCGATTGGCGCCGCGCCGCGCACAAATGCTCCGATCTCATCTATGCGCAGTTGACGGGGGAGAGCCCCTTCTTTGACAGTCGCATCGCCTATATCGCGGAAACCGGCCCGAAAGACGCGCGGGTCAAGCGGTTGGCGGTGATGGATTCAGACGGTGCGAACCACCGTTTCCTGACGCTGGGCAGTGCGACCGCGCTGACCCCGCGTTATTCGCCGGATTACGAGAAGATCCTGTACCTGTCCTATGTTGACGGCAATCCGCGCATCTATGTCTATGACATCGGCAGCGGTAAACAGACATTGGTGACGGAAAACCGCAGCCCCACTCTGGCTCCGCGATGGTCGCCCGGTGGCGAGTATATCCTGTATTCGATGGCGGTGAACGGCAACACGGATATCTACCGCGTCCCGGTAACAGGAGGGCGCTCGGTGCGGCTTACGGATACTCCGGGGATCGACATTGGCGGCAGCTATTCGCCCGATGGCCGAAAGATCGTGTTTGAAAGCGACCGTTCGGGCTCTCAGCAATGCTATGTTATGGATGCTGATGGCACCAACCAGAAACGCATCACCTTTTTCGGAGGGCGCTGCGCCACGCCCGAATGGAGCCCGCGCGGGGACCAGATCGCCTTCACGCGCATTGCTGGTGACTTCAATGTTGCCGTCATGACGCCAGCGGGGCGTAACCTTAAGGTGCTGACGAACGGATGGCAGGATGAGGCCCCGACATGGGCACCCAATGGCCGGATCATCCAGTTCTTTCGGACTGAGCGCAATTCGGGGCGTTCGGGCCTGTGGCAGGTCGATCTGACCGGTCGCAATGAACGCCGCCTGCCAACGCCGGTGGACGCCTCTGATCCGGCATGGGGACCCATTCGGGACTGAGTTATTAATAAACGGACGCTTCGATTGAAAGGAAACGCCATGAACACGCCTCTTAAGACTGTCATTCTGCTGGCCGGCGTCAGCGCGATTGCCGCATGCTCGAAAGAGCCGCCCGCCGAATTGCCGCCTGCACCTGTGAGTACACCTGCGCCGACCTCTGCGCCAACACCCACACCCACCCGCTCAATGGCACCGCAGCCGGGCTCTCAGGCCCATTTCGAGCAGGCCGTTGGCGGATCAACCGTGGTCTTTTTCGACACGGATCGGTTCAACATCGACAGCACGGATGCCGCCGCGCTTCAGTCGCAGGGCCAGTATTTCATGCAATATCCTAACCTCACCTTCACGATTGAAGGTCACGCCGATGAACGCGGCACGCGCGAATACAACCTTGCTTTGGGGGAACGCCGCGCCAATTCGGCGAAGAACTACCTCGTCAGCCTTGGTGTTGCGGCAGAGCGGATCACCACGGTCAGCTTTGGCAAGGAGCGTCCGGTTGCGCTCGCTTCAAATGAAA
>JBARXS010000073.1:0-1684 GCA_049647465.1 Erythrobacter sp. | reverse complement strand
GAGCTTCTCGGGATAGACATGCTGGCCTTTGACGATCAGTTCGTCGCCCATCTGACCCATAGCGGCACGAATGACGAAAGCAGGTGTGGGAACAAGGCTAGGTTTCCCAAGTGCCTTGCCCAGCAGGTTTGCCATAGCACGATTGCTGACGGCTCCAGGCGACGTCAGGTTAACCGGACCCGTTATTTCCCTGTTATCAAGCAGGAACGCAATGGCGCGCGCTGCATCCTTGGTACTGATCCATGACAGCATCTGGCGTCCAGTTCCAATCTTGCCGCCCATGAACATCCGGAAGGGCTTCATCAACGACGGGAATGCGCCGTCTTCCAGATCGAAAACGACGCCGGTGCGTAACAGCGCAACTTTGCTGCCATAATCCTCGGCTTTCAGCGCTGCGCTTTCCCACTCGTCGATCAGGTCCTGCAGAAACGCAGGACCGCTACGTTTGTCGCGATCATTCTCGGTAAAACGCGGACCTTGCTCGGTGTAGAACCCGTAAGCACTCACAGCTGATGCATTGATGAGGTGGATAGCCGGATTCCCGGCACATTTTTCGACGCACATTTGCGTCGCCATGATCCTGCTGTCGATCATCACCTTTTTGTAGGCGTCGTCCCACCTGCGGTCGGAGACGTTGGAACCCGCAAGATTTACGACAGCGTCGAACTCTCCTGCATCGCTTTGTTGGAACTCTTCCCAGGTAAGGTGCTGGGCTGCATGGGGGAAGGCGGACTTGAGCTTGTTAGAAGAGCGACCCACTACGGTGACAGGGTGCGTGTTGAAGTCCTGAAGACGCATGAGTTCTGATCCGACCAACCCAGTTGCGCCGATTATGGCCAACCGGTTAGGCGAACTTGATTGGGCTGGTTCAGGGGTGGCGGACATTGTTCACTCCTCTTTCAACGCCCCAGCGCAGCATTACCGGCGCGGGGCAACTCCGGCGCGCCAAGCCCGCCCCCAAGCGCGGCGTAAAGCGAAACCAGACTGCTTAGCTCTGCGCCCCGCAGCTCGATGAGGGTCTGCTGCGCGGTGAAGAGGTTGCGTTCCGCGTCGAGCACTTCCAGAAACTGGGCGACGCCATTGTCATAACGGCGGCTGGCCAGGCGTGTCAGTGCCATCTGTGCGTCGACCGCGCGCTGCTGCGCTGCAATTTGCTCCGCAAGGTAGCGACGGTTGGCAAGCGCATCGGATACCTCGCGAAAGGCTATCTGCACTGTCCGTTCATAGGTCGCGACTTCGATGGATTCGCGCGCCCGGGCAACCGTGACATCGCCCTTGCGCGCACCCCAATCGAAGATCGGAAGGCTCAGCGAGGGACCGAAACTCCAGGTCTGACCCTCGTCCTGAAACAGATTATCTAGGCTGGTCGATGCAAAGCCGAAATTGCCGGTGAGCGTGATCCGCGGGAAGAAGGCGGCTCGCGCTGCGCCGACATTGGCGCGGGCTGCGCGCAAGGCTTCTTCGGCAGCAATGATGTCTGGGCGGTTCAACAGCAACGCCGACGGCATGCCTGCATCAATACCGGCGACAATGCCCTGCTCGCTCAAGGTTCGCGCCGGGGCCAACCCGTCTTCATCAATCGGCGCGCCGACCAGCAAGCGGACGATGTTGCGTTGCTGGGCCCGGCGATTTTGCAGCACCGCCAGCTGCGCCTGCGCCTGCGTCAGAAGCGATTCGGCCTGAC
>JBARXS010000072.1:0-2470 GCA_049647465.1 Erythrobacter sp. | reverse complement strand
ATACACAAAAGATGTCTTCGCCAAATATGAAAACTGGCTCGCAAGCGAACCCGTTCTCATCGAAGTGAAGCCGCTGAAAAGCTGAAGAGATGCCCAGGTAAATGCCTTCGCTCAAAGAACTCAAAGGTCGGATCGGGTCGGTTAAATCGACTCAGAAGATCACCAAGGCCAAGCAGATGGTCGCGGCTGCCAAGCTGCGCCGCGCGCAGGCGGCTGCCGAGGCCGCGCGTCCGTATCAGGAGCGTCTCGCCGCCGTGATGGCATCGCTAGCCAGCAAGGTGAGCGGCGACAGCGCGCCCAAGCTTCTCGCGGGCACCGGATCGGATCAGCGCCACCTGCTGGTGGTGGTCAACACCGATAAAGGCCTGTGCGGCGGCTTGAACTCAAACCTCGTCAAAGCTGCCAAGCTGAAGGCGAAAGAGCTGATGGCGGCGGGCAAGGACGTGACCTTTTACCTCGTGGGTAAAAAAGGCCGTGCGCCTCTCAAACGCGAATTTGAAGGCCAGATCGGCAAGCACTTTGATACCTCGGTCGTGAAAACACCGGGCTTTGAAGAGGCTGATGCGATTGCCAATGAACTGCTCACCATGTTTGAGGCGGGCGAGTTTGACATTGCGCATCTGGTCTACCCGACCTTCAAGACCGCGCTGGCGCAGGACCCGACGATTGACCAGTTGATCCCGGTCCCGTCTCCCGAAGTGGCCGTTGCCGATGGCGGCGCTGTCACCGAATATGAGCCGGGCGAAGAGGAAATCCTCGAAGAACTGCTGCCGCGTTATGTGAAAACGCAGATCTTCGGCGCATTGCTGGAACGCGAGGCCTCCGAACACGGTGCCTCCATGACGGCAATGGACAACGCCACGCGAAACGCCGGCGACCTGATCAAGGACCTCACCGTCCAATACAACCGCAGCCGCCAGGCCGCGATCACCACCGAACTTATCGAAATTATTGCCGGCGCAGAGGCTTTGTAATGAGAGCGCGCGCCGCCTTGACCCTTGTGTTCGCCCTTGGCGTGTCGGCGTGCGGTGCTAATGAGCCGGCTGAGCCGGTTCAAACGGGTGAGGCTTTCATCCGCAATACGGTTGCCAAAGCCTGCAACATCGAACCGGCTGCTTTGCAACTTAGCTGTTCCGACGAAGAGTTTTTGGAATTTGAATCAGCCGCTGATATGTATGGTCAGACTTGCAGTTATGGCTTCATCGAAGGCGCAACGAACCCCTACAGTTTGAGAGCTATAAGCAACTCAAATCACCGCGAATGGGGTTACACTGGGGCAGGAATGTTTTCGGTTGTGTGCGCCGATGGAAAGCCGAGATCCCCTTCGTCCCCCTCGGGCAAAGCCATAGCAGACCGCCCGAATGCGGACACCCTCAATGCCGAGCTCGCGCCGACCGCGACGAATGGAAATCCGGCTCCCACCGTCACTGCAATGCAGTGCAGCCCGATGACGCATGAAGTGTACGAATATTGCTGCGACGTGACGTTCGATAATGATGAGGCCTTTCGCGCTAGTGATAATGAGCGCTTTCAAACAGTAGCCTATTACAGAAGCCCGATCGACAACTCATGGGTTAGCAAAATTGCAAACCCCCAATGCGGCGCGTCCAACGTCAGCAACCAACAACAGATCATTCCACTTAATTGAATCTGATATCCTAGGAAAAACACATGGCCACCGCACCAGTCCTCAACCAAACCACCAATGGCACGATCAGCCAGGTCATCGGCGCTGTCGTCGATGTTCAGTTTCCGGGCGAACTGCCCGCGATCCTGACCGCGCTTGAAACCAAGAACAACGGCAAGACGCTCGTTCTCGAAGTTGCGCAGCACCTTGGCGAGAATACCGTGCGGACCATCGCGATGGATTCGACCGAGGGCATGACCCGCGGCACCGAAGTCGTGAACACCGGCGCGCAGATCAGCGTTCCCGTCGGCCCCAAGACGCTGGGCCGGATCATGAACGTGATCGGTGAGCCGATTGACGAGCTTGGCCCGATCGGCGCGGACATGACCGCCCCGATCCACGCCGAAGCCCCGCCCTTCACCGACCAATCGACCGAAGCCGCGATCCTTGTGACCGGCATCAAGGTGATCGACCTGCTTGCGCCTTATGCAAAGGGCGGCAAGATCGGCCTGTTCGGCGGTGCTGGCGTGGGCAAGACCGTGCTGATCCAGGAACTCATCAACAACATCGCAAAGGGCCACGGCGGCGTGTCCGTCTTTGCCGGCGTGGGTGAGCGGACCCGTGAGGGCAACGATCTCTATCACGAATTTCTCGATGCAGAAGTCATCAAGAAGGACGAAAACGGCGTTGCAACGCCCGAAGGTTCCAAGGTGGCGCTGGTGTTCGGCCAGATGAACGAGCCTCCCGGTGCGCGTGCCCGAGTGGCGCTGTCGGGCCTGACCATGGCGGAATATTTCCGCGATCAGGAAGGGCAGGACGTGCTGTTCTTCGTCGACAACATCT
>JBARXS010000071.1:0-55730 GCA_049647465.1 Erythrobacter sp. | reverse complement strand
CGCGCGAACAACGCCCCTATAGACAGGGCAGCGCGGACGATGCGGCCTTCATGCTGGAGCAAGCTGAAAGCGTCATCATCATTCCCGGATACGGCATGGCGGTGGCACAGGCGCAGCACGTGCTGCGCGAAATGGCCGACGCTCTGAAGGAAAAGGGCGTGGACGTGAAATACGCGATCCACCCCGTTGCCGGACGTATGCCGGGCCACATGAACGTGCTGCTGGCCGAGGCCAACGTGCCCTATGACGAGGTGTTCGAACTCGAAGACATCAACTCCGAATTCGCGCAGGCTGACGTTGCCTTCATCATCGGCGCAAACGATGTTGTGAACCCGGCGGCAAAGACCGACAAATCCTCACCCATTTACGGCATGCCCGTGTTTGATGTGGACAAGGCTAAGCAGGTCTTTTTCATCAAGCGTTCGATGGGCGGTGTCGGCTATGCGGGCGTGGACAACGATGTGTTCTACATGCCACAAACCGTGATGCTGCTGTCTGATGCGAAGAAAATGGTCGAAGGCATTGTGAAGGCGCTGGATTAAGGCGCTTGCGTGATGCGGTTTGTCGGAGTTCTGGTCGCCGTGGCCCTGATTGCAGGGCTTGGCTGGCTGACCTTCCGCGATGGCGGGTGGCTCAATCAGGTTACAGAGGAGCGGGTCGAAGCCGCGCTGGTCGCCAATGGTGTGCCAGTGGATATGGCACAGTGCATGTCGGGCAACCTGGTAGACCAGCTGAGTATCAGCCAACTGCGCAAGCTGGAGCGGCTGCAGGCCGAAGAAGGCGAAGTGATCGTTCCGCTTTCAGTGGAAGCTGCGATTACGCGGATGCAACGCGTCGATGATCCCGAAGCGGTGCGCGTGCTTGCCTTGACGGCGACACGCTGCGGCGTCGGCAGTCTGCTTGAGCGGCTAAACTAGGCGACGCGGCTGCCTTGCAAGCAGTCTTTCGCGCATTCCCGGCGCTTGCAATTTGCTCTCTTCGCGCCAGTATGCGCGGCATGGGAGACATCGGATGATCCGCACCGCATTCACCGCAATCGCGCTATTCATGACCACGCCTGCACTGGCGCAGAGCAGTATCGATACGAGCACCCCGGTTGCTGCAGAGACCGAGCAGGTCGGCGCGCAATTCATGGTGTTTGAGACCGGTGTTGAAGGCGAGGCCCATGACCAGTTCCTGCGCGGCCTCGCTCTGCTGCACAACTTTGAATACGGGCGCGCCGCTGCCGCCTTTCGCGCGAGCCAAGAGGCCGCCCCCGATTTCGTGATGGCCTATTGGGGGGAGGCGATGACCCACAATCACCCCCTGTGGGAGGAGCAGGATCGCGCAGCCTCACAGGTGATCCTTAGCCGGCTGGGCGCAACCCCCGAAGCGCGGCGCGTAAAGGCCAGAAACCCGCGCGAGGCGATGTGGCTGGATGCGGTCGAGACGCTGTATGCGGACGCCGGGACGAAGGAAGAGCGCGACCACCTCTATCTCGCCAGAATGCGCGCCCTGCTCGAAGCCGAGCCGGCGGATATTGACGCACGCGCGTTCACCGGACTGGCGATCCTTGGCACTTCGCATGGCGGGCGCGACATCGGGATTTACATGCAGGCCGCAGGGGTGCTCGAACCGGGCTTCATCACGCATGGATACCATCCCGGCATCCTGCACTACCTGATCCATTCCTATGACGATCCGATCCACGCGCCTTTGGGTGAGCGCATGGCAGAGCGTTATGCCGGTGTCGCGCGCGATGCGGGCCATGCGCAGCACATGATCAGCCATATCTATCACGCTCTGGGCGAATGGGAGGCTTCTGAGGCCGCCAACATCAAAGCCATGGCCGCAGCCGATGCGGCGCGCGGCTATGCCTATTATTGCGGCCATTACAGCGAGTGGCTGGTCTATGCCCTGGCACAACAGGGCAAGGATGTGAGCAGCAACGTGGAGGCCTGCCGCCAACAGGCGGGCCAGGAACTCGCATCCGAGAAACGCCCGCGTACCTCCATCGCCCAGCGTTCTGCCGCGACCAGCTTTGCGCGGATCGCGCTTTACGCCGGCGTGACGAGCGGCGAGTGGGCCGACGGGTTTGATTGGCCCGAAGATCAGTTTCGCGGTGCGCAGTTCCAGATGGCCAATGCACGGTTGTTGCAAGCGCGCGACGATCTTCCCGCGGCAAAGGCGGCTCTGGCGGATATGAAGCGCGTGCATGAGGGCATTCTGGCTGTGCTGCCAACCGAGTATCCTGATGACACCGGCGTTACAGCCTGGAACGAGCGCGCGCTTGCGCAAGGCGAGGCGATTGTGATGATCGCTTCGGGTGACTTTGAAACTGGTATCGCTGCCCTGCGCGCCGCCTCCGAGGCTGAGACTGCGCTGCCCGTGGTGTTTGGTCCGCCGGTAATCGCAAAGCCAAGCTGGGAGTTGCTGGGCGAAGAACTGATGAAGGCGGACCGCTATGAACAGGCTGCCGAGGCGTTTCGCGCATCGTTGAAATTCGCCCCCGGTCGCAAGCTGTCGAGCGAAGGCCTCGCCGCCGCCGAAGCTGGTTAGGGCGCGCATATAGGGCTTGTGCTCGGGCCTCGTTCTGGGCGAGGGTGCGATCAAACAAATCTTGGGAGGGATTTTTGATGATCAGAACCGTATTCGCCGCAGCGCTGCTGGCCACGACCGCTGTCGCCGCCGCGCCCGCTATGGCCGAAAATCACACTATTGCGGGCGGTGAAGGCGCGCAGGAACGCCTTCAGGAGGCGCTGATCCTGGCCGAGCCGGGTGACACCATCATACTGGAGGCGGGCCGGTTCGCGCTGACTGACGGATTGAGCCTGGATGTCGACGGCGTAACGATCAAGGGCGCAGGCATGTCGGGCGAGAGCGAAAGCGTGCTCGATTTCACCAACCAACAGGGCGCGGGTGAAGGGCTGCTGATCACGAGCGACAACGTCACCCTGCGCGATTTCGCGGTTGAGAATGCCAAGGGCGACGGCATCAAGTCCAAGGGCGCGGACAACATCATCTATCATGGGCTGCGGATCGAATGGACCGCCGGGCCAAAGGCATCGAACGGCGCGTACGGCATCTATCCGGTCGAAAGCTCCAACGTGCTGGTGCAGGAAAGCTATGTGCGCGGCGCGAGCGATGCGGGCATCTATGTTGGCCAGTCGGAAAACATCATCGTGCGGCGCAACCGCGTGGTGGAAAATGTCGCCGGGATCGAGATCGAGAATTCGAACTTTGCCGAAGTTACCGAAAACCTGACGACGAGAAACACGGGCGGTATTCTGGTGTTTGATCTGCCGGGCCTGCCCAAGGTTGGCGGCGGTAGCGTGCTGGTCGCTCGCAATGCGGTGATTGACAACAACACCGATAATTTCGCACCCGAAGGCAACATCGTGGCCAGCGTGCCGTCGGGCACAGGCATCATGGTGATGGCGAACACCAATGTGCAACTGCGCGAAAATGCGTTGATCAACAACTCCACCAGCCATGTGATGCTGATCGCATATACGCAGGACTATAAGGATGAACGCTATCAGCCGCGCCCGGTGGATGTGGTGGTGAGCGGCAATATGTTCGGGTCGGGCGGCAATGCGCCGGACATTCCGGGTGGCGAGATGCTGGCGGCGGCCTTTGGTGGTGCATTGCCCGGTATTCTGTCTGATGGCTTGCATCAGGGGCTTGCAGTGGAGGATGCAGAACCGGTTGTTTCGTTTGGCTTGACCAGGGTCGGACAATCTATGGCAGAGGCCAAGCCGCAAATGCTTCAGCCGGTGATTGCTGGTGAAGTTGAACGGTTGCCCACTGTGACCCTGCCAGAGGGGATGGAGGCGCGGCTGAAATGAAGCTGTGGCGTGGGCTTTTTCTGCTGGCGATTGCGTTCCTGATCGCATCCATCGCCGCGCGTGCTTTGCCTGTGTCCAGGGTGAATGACGCGGCTGTTCTGGGAGCGGCGGACAGCGATGGTGCATCCTACAAATTCCCGCGCACCCTCTCGCAATTCGGGTTCTTTCAGGACGCGGCCGGGCGTGAGCCGGGTGGTGACCTGATCGCATATAAGCTCAACACGCCGCTCTATTCGGATGGCGCTGACAAACTGCGCTACCTCTATGTGCCCGAGGGCCAGAAGATAGCGGCGGATGGCGATAGCCTGCTGCAACTTCCCGTGGGCAGTGCGATCATCAAGACG
Organism: Erythrobacter sp.; assembly: GCA_049647465.1. Classification (GTDB taxonomy): domain Bacteria; phylum Pseudomonadota; class Alphaproteobacteria; order Sphingomonadales; family Sphingomonadaceae; genus Erythrobacter. The sequence continues at coordinate 51,559 of JBARXS010000071.1, read as the reverse complement.
TTCGCGTTCGGAGCAGGCGCCGATCAGCGCTACATCGAAACGCGCGTCCTGCTGCACCGCGCCGACGGTTGGCTGGCGCTGCCGTATCAATGGAATGCGGAGCAGACCGAGGCGAAGCTGGCGGTGGCGGGTGCGCGGATGCCGCTGACGCGGCCCGACGGGGTCGAAGTGAGCTATCGCATCCCGAACAAGAACCAGTGCAAGTCCTGCCATTCCAAGGATGGCGAGGTCATTCCGATCGGCCCCAAAGTGCGCAACCTTTCTGCTGATCTTCTGGCAAAGCTGGAAGCGCGCGGGTTTCTGGCGGCGGCCACCACGGCGGCGCGCCCGCTGCCGGTATGGAGCACGCGCGCGGACAATTCCGATACAGAAGGGCTGGCGCGGGCCTATCTCGATGTGAATTGCGCGCATTGCCATCAGCCGGGCGGGGCGGCGTCCAACAGCGGGCTGGATCTGCGTTGGGAGCAGTCCAGCGCGCACGATATCGGCATCGCCAAGCCGCCGGTCGCCGCCGGACGCGGGGCAGGGGGCCACGCAGTGTCGATCGCGCCGGGCGATCCCGATGCCTCGATCATGGTGTACCGGATGAGCTCTACCGAGCCGGGCATCGCCATGCCGGAACTGGGCCGGTCGACCAATGATGATGAAGGGATTGCAATTGTGCGCAAATGGATCGCTGAAATGGCCCCGCACGCAAAAGCATCGGGAGAGCCAGCATCCTGAAATGGCTATTGCGGATCGTCGGCGTATTGATCGCCGTGCTGGTCATCGCCTTCATCATCTTCCGCACACCGGACACTGACGCGGCTGAAATGCGCGCCAAATATGGCGGCGCGCCTTCGCAATTCGTCGAGATTGGTGACGGTGTGACCGTCCACCTGCGCGATGAGGGGCCAAGGGATGCGCCAGCCATCGTGCTGCTCCATGGTTCCAACGCGGATATCTATACATGGCAGCCATGGGCCGAGGATCTGCGCAAGGACTACCGCGTCATCCGCTTCGATCAGGTCGGGCATGGCCTGACCGGCCCGGACCCCGCAGGCGATTATTCCAGAGCCAATTACGCCGCCGATGTGATTGAGGTGGCGGACGCGCTGGGGCTCGACAACTTTATCCTTGGCGGCAATTCGATGGGTGGGAAGCACGCTTTGGCTGTGGCCGTCGCCTATCCGGATCGGGTGGCGGGCCTCGTGCTGGTCGATGCCAGCGGCCCGCCGATCCAGGAGGATGAAACCGACGAAGAGGATAGCGGCAATATCGGTTTCGCCATCGCGATGACGCCCGGCATTAACAAAATCGCAGAGCAGATCACGCCGCGCTCCCTCATAAAACAAAGCCTTGAGCAGAGCGTTTCGGTCCAGTCGGTCGTGACCGAGGAAGCGGTAGATCGATACTGGGAATTGCTGCGCTATCCCGGCAATCGCGCGGCCACGATGGCGCGTTTCTCTTCCCCCTATGATCCGCTGACGAAGGAGGAGATCGCCTCAATCACCGCGCCTGCCCTGATCATCTGGGGCGATGAGGACCGGTTGATCCCGGTGTCGGCAGGGCGCTGGCTGGATGAGGTCATGCCCGATACGGAGCTGGCGATTTATCCGGGCATTGGTCACCTGCCTCAGGAAGAGGCACCGCGAGCCACTCTGAAACGCCTTCGCGAATGGCTCGAAAAGCGTGGTTTTGTGGCCGAATTAACTCCATCCTAACCATATAGGTCACGCAATCCACGGGCGAATATCTGCCCTATGGACGGGTGCTTTCGTTCCTCGCTACACCTTGTATTAAAGAACATTCGGATTCGAAGGACTGCACTTGCGAAAACTGGGTATGATCGGCGGCATGAGCTGGGTGTCGACCGGCATCTATTACGACCGCATCAACCGCATCGTGCAAAAGCGCGGGGCTCCCATGGCGAGTGCGCCAATGGTGATCGAGAGCCTGGATTTCTGCCAGCTCTATGCCATTCGCGAGGACCGCGATTGGAAGCGCGCGGGCCAGATCCTGTCAGACAGCGCCAAGCGGCTGGAGGGGGCCGGAGCCGAGGCGATCATCATCACGGCCAATTCGATGCACAAATTGTACGACGATGTGGCGGGCGCGGTGTCCGTCCCGATCCTGCATATCGCAGAGCATGTGGGCGCGGCGGTAAAGCGTTCGGGCCACAAGACTGCCGCGCTGATCGGAACGCGCAATGTCATGACAGAGAGCTTTTATCGCAAGCGTCTGGTCGCACAGGGGATCGACTTGCTGCCGCCGGATCTGAACAATGTCGAGAAGCTGGATTCGATCATCTATGACGAACTGATGGTGGGCAAAGTGAGCCGCGACGCACAGCGCGCGCTGAAAACGATGATCACCAACAAGGCGCAGGAAGGCGCGGATGCAATCATTCTGGCGTGCACCGAACTGGATCTGGTAGTGGATGTTGATGCCAATGTCCTGCCGGTTTACGATTCCACCCGCATTCACTGTGAGGCAGCGGCAAACTGGATTCTGGAGCAGGATGAGGCGGTTTAGTGAGCGACTGAGCCTATGGTCAAAACGCTTTGCCGCAAGTTACAATTGGATGCGTGCAATGTGTTACACTTGTACGTATCCGACATCTTATAGCTTATCATTGTGATACACGGTGCAGCTATCGGGTTCTCGGGTCGCAATCCTGAGATCCGCGGGGCCACTTGCCACCCCCAAAGCACCCGGCGAGTGGCCCCTTTATCTCCTTTTTCCGGCGCGCACCTCCGCTCTGTCCACCGCATTCCTGTGCTTTGACCAAGCGTTTATGATCTGTTCCCGTTGAGCGGATCAGCGCCCTGACCTAGTCCGGCTGGCGTGATGAACCGTGCACCCTATGCAGCAGATTCCGCAAATCATGGCGGGCGTGAATTTGGCGTCCCCTCACGAATGGGTCAAAGCGCGGATCAGCGTAGTGTCGCTGCTTCGGATGCTCACGATCCTGTTAAATCGCAAGCGGGAGCCGAGGTAAGAGGCCCGCGCAGCGATTTTCAGCGCGACCGCGATCGCATCATCCATTCCATGAGCTTTCGCAGGCTCAAATCCAAAACGCAGGTCTTTATCGCGCCCGATGGGGATCATTACCGCACCCGCCTGACGCACAGCCTTGAGGTCGCGCAGATCGGCCGGGTTCTGGCACGCGCGCTGGGCCTGGATGAGGATCTGACCGAGGCGATCTGCCTTGCGCATGATCTGGGACACCCCCCGTTCGGCCATGCGGGCGAGGATGCGCTGGGCGATGCAATGCAGAGTTTTGGCGGGTTTTGTCACAACGCGCAGGCGCTGCGCACGGTCATGCGGTTGGAAAGCCCCTATCCCGAATATGACGGTTTGAACCTGACATGGGATCTGCTGGAAGGGCTGGCCAAGCATAACGGCCCGGTTGCCGCGCCCGGTTGGGCTTTGGCTCAGCTGGATGCGGAGTTTCCGTTCGGCTTGTCGCAATGGCCCTCTCTCGAAGCGCAGATCGCGGCGGTGTCTGACGATATCGCCTATGACAATCACGACATTGATGATGGTCTGCGCGCCGGGTTTCTGGACCTTGATGACCTGATGGAACTGGAATTCCTCGCGGATCAGTGGCGGGCGGTCGAAAAACGCTTCCCCCGTGCCCCCAGAGACCGCCAGTTGCGCGAGCTGGTGCGCGATCAGATTGGCATAATGGTCAACGATGTGCTGGAATACACCCGCTCGCAGGTCACAGGGATTGAGTCGGTGGCCGATGTGCGCGCGGCAGGGCGGCAGCTCGCGGGCTTTTCGCCTGAGATGGGGCGGTATGAAAGAGAGCTGAAGGCGATGATGTACCAAAAGCTCTATTACCACCCCGAACAGATCGCGGCGGCACAGCGTGCACGTGATGTGGTGGCGCGGCTGTTCGCGGCCTATTCGCAGGATGCCAGCCTGATGCCGGTCGCATGGCGCGCCAATCTGCCTGAGCAAGAGCCACAACGCGCGCGCCATATCGCCGATTTCATTGCGGGGATGAGCGATCGTTTTGCGATGAATGCGTGCCAGAAAATTTTCGGGCAAAGGCCGGAAGGGCTCAGCAATGTCTAATCTCAGGCGAAGGGCGGGCGCAGGTGGAGGCGGCACATTTGGCAAGGCCGCGCCCATTGCTACGCCCACACGCATCGGGCTGGTCGGGGCGACCGGGCTGATTGGCCGCACTCTGATCGAAGTGTCGAGCGCGGGTTATGAAGCGCGCATGGTGGGCATTGCCCGGCGTGAGATTGACATGCCCGCAGGCGCATTGATGGAGCTGTTCGTCTCCGAGCCTGACAAATGGGGCGAAGTGCTCGCCGCTGTGCGTCCGCCCGCGCTGATCTGCGCGTTGGGTACGACATGGCGCAAGGCGGGCAAGAGCGAGGAAGCCTTTCGCGCAGTCGACGGAGAACTGATCGTCGAGACCGCGCAGGCGGCCAAAGACGCGGGCGTGCCCAATTTTGTCCTCGTCAGTGCGGCAGGTGCCGATCCGCGTTCAAAGAACCTGTATCAGCGGGTCAAGGGTGAGACCGAAAAACGCGTCACGCAGGTCGGTTTCAAGCGGCTCGACATCCTGCGCCCGGGATTGCTGCGCGGCGCGCGCAAGGATGACTTCCGCTTGCTTGAACGCGTCGCCCTGGCTGTCAGTCCGGTCACGGATTCGATCCTGAGCGGGAAGTGGGAGGCGCTGAAATCAGTCGAAGCCTCTCTGGTGGCCGAAGCCGCATTGGGTCTGGCGCTGCGAAAGGCCGCGGGCCGCTTTACCCACGATAACGAAGCGATGCGCCGTGCCGCGCGCGAGTACCGCGCCAAGAGCCAGCGCGGTGCTCACCATCTGGAGAACGAATAATGGACTGGAGCGTCGTCTTCTCCGCGATCAATCTGGCCGCGCTGATCGCCTGGATTGCGCTGATTGCGCTGCCGCGCTGGCCAACGCTGCTTTCGGGCCTGCTCTATCTGGTCGTGGGCGGATTGTGCGCTTTGTTTACTGTGCTGCTGGTTAGCGTCCTGAGCGGGCTTATCCCGGCGGGTGGCGGTGCCGATTTCATGAGCATTGAAGGCATTCGCGCTATCTTCGGCAGCGATATTGGCGTGATTATCGGCTGGACACATTACCTTGCCTTTGATCTGTTTGTGGGCATCTGGATCGTGCGCGATGCGGATGCGAAATTCTTCAGCCGCTGGCTTCAGGCACCCATCCTGCTGGCGACCTTTATGGCGGGTCCGCTGGGCCTGTTGATCTGGCTGATCGTGAGAGAGCGGCGCGCGCGGGCAAGGGGCCGCTTTTCGTAGCGTCAAAACTCTGGACGGGTGACACGCCCACGCTTAGTCCTCTTTCCGCAAGAGAGTATCCGGAGAGAGACCCAATGGCCAAAGCCGCCCATCACGACTTCATGACTTTTGACCAGTTCCTGACCTATTGGGGCGAAGAGCGCCCTGATGGCGTCGCCGTGGAAGAGGGCACACGCGCGACCACCTATGCGCAGGCTGATCTGCTGACGCGCCAATTGATCAGCTATATGCAGGCCAAAGGCATCACCAAGGGTGACCGGATTGCGTGGTTTGGCAAGAATTCGGACCGCTATTTCCTGCTGCTTTATGCGGCGGGGCGCATGGGCGCGGTGATGGCTCCAATTGGCTGGCGGCTGGCCGCGCCAGAGGTGGGCTATATCCTGAAAGACACCGGCGCAAAGCTTGTCTTTGTAGCCGAGGATTTCGTTGAGACTGCCAGGCAGGTTTCGGCAGGCATGGAGAACGGGCCAGAAGTGGTGGAAGCAAGCGCTGCCTTTGCCGAGGCTGCCACGATGGATCCCGCCACATACACGCCGCCGGGCGAGGATGATCCGATCCTCCAGCTTTATACCTCTGGCACGACCGGCAATCCGAAAGGCGCACAGCTTTCCAACCGCAACCTCTTCAGCCTGCGCCGCCCCAGCGTGGATGCAGGCCTGCCGTGGCACGATCTTCAGCCTGATGACTGCATTCTGGGCGCGATGCCATGTGCGCATATTGGCGGCACGGGTTCGGGACCAATTGCGGTGGGGTCCGGCATTCGCATCTACATCCTCCCCGAATTCACGCCGGAAGGCACGCTTGATGCGATTGAAGCGGGTACGACCACGCTGTTCCTTGTGCCCGCAGCTGTGCAGATCCTGATCCAGCATCCGCGCGCGGCGACCACCGATTTCTCCGGCCTGCGCTTTCTGATGTATGGTGCGGCGCCCATGCCGTTGGAGCTCTTGAAAGAGGCGGTGAAGACGATGCCGACCGCTGGCCTGATCCAGCTGTACGGCATGACCGAGACGACCGGCACGATTTCACTGCTCCCGCCAGAGGATCATGATCTGGAAGGCAATGAGCGCATGCGCTCTGCCGGTAAGGCGGTTCCCGGCGTTCAGATCGAGGTGCGCGGGGATGACAATAAGGAACTGCCGCGCGGCGAAATTGGCGAGGTCTGCATCCTCTCACCCTCAAACACTTCCGGGTACTGGAAGCTGCCAGAAGCGACCGCCAAGACGATTGACCCCGACGGCTGGCTGCACACCGGTGACGCCGGGATCATGGACGAAGATGGCTATGTCTACATTCAGGACCGGATCAAGGACATGATCATCTCGGGCGGCGAAAACGTCTATCCCGCCGAAGTGGAAAGCGCGATCTATGGCCATCCTGCCATCGCCGAGGTGGCCGTCATCGGTGTGCCCAGCGACAAGTGGGGCGAAGAGGTCAAGGCCTGCTGTGTGCCCAAGCCGGGCGCAGACATCGATGCCGATGATGTGATCGCATACACACGGGAACGGATTGCCGCGTTCAAGGCCCCAAAGAGCGTTGATGTGATCCCTGAAATGCCGCGCAATGCCTCTGGGAAAATCCTGCGCCGGCAATTGCGCGCGCCCTATTGGGAGGGGCGTGAGCGCCAAGTGAACTGAGACGCTGAACTGACAAGTGCGACGTGCATAAAGCATCTATGAAGAAACACGCCCCCGCCACCCTGCGCAATCGCGAAGCAATTTTGGTCGTGCTGGCCAAAGAGCTGCCCCAGGAGGGCACCGTGCTGGAAATCGCGGCAGGCTCGGGCGAACATGCGATGTATTTCGCAGAAGGGTTTCCGGCGCTGCAATGGTTGCCCACCGATCCTTCTCCCGACGCGCTCGCCTCAATCGCAGCCTATCGCGCTGATTGCGGATTGGGCAATGTGCGTGAGCCGGTTGCGCTGGATGTCTCAGCGGCGGACTGGCCGCTCACTCACGGCGTTCAGAATGCTGATGCCATTGTGTGCATCAACATGATCCATATCAGCCCGTGGGCGGCGACGCAGGGATTGCTTGCAGGCGCTGCTCAGGTCTTGCGCGGGGCCACCTCGCCGCTCATCGTATACGGCCCCTATTTTGAGGATGGGGTGGAGTCTGCCCCGTCAAATGTCGATTTCGACCTCAGTCTGCGGATGCGCGATCAAAGCTGGGGCATCCGTCAGCGTGAAGAACTCGACGCGCTGGCCGCAGACTATGGCTTTAGGCAAAGGGCGCGTTATGAAATGCCCGCGAACAACCTTTCGCTGGTCTATCGTCGCGCCTGACCTTCGCGGGCGCGATTTGTCTCAGTTGATGACTTCTTCACCCTTGCGCCCGACTGACGAGATGTCCTCGCCAAGGCCCTGAACGGTATTGCAGGCGCTTACCGCGAGCAGCAACGCCAGAACAAGAAGTGATTTGACTGGTTTTCTATCCATAATGTCACAGGGTCTTTCATTATGTCATGATTGGCAAGAAAAAAGGCCCGCCCGGGTGGGCAGGCCTTGATCGGTTTGGCGCGATTAAGCAACGCTCAATCGATGGCGCGTTCGCCAGCTTCGCCAACACTCTCAACATCTTCGCCAACGCCTTTTACGGTGTTGCAGGCAGAAGCGGTGAGCGTGAGAGCGGCCAGGGCGAGTACAGCACATGTCTTGCGGATCATGGGTAATTTCCTTCGATCTTATACCTTAATACCACCTCAAGTCATCAGGACGCAGTAAGTTCCGCTTTAGTCTCCTGGCCCGCGATGGGTTGCTTCCTACGCGCGAGGAGGCGCTCGCGCCATGCGATCAGCGCGCCCGCACCTATGATCAGCGGCGCTGCGATCCACAGGCTGGCGGGCGGGGCGGTGTCAAAGACGTAAAAGCCATAGGCCGTCGCCCACAACAGCGCGGTGTAGTCCATCAGCAGGATCACCGCAGCCGAACCAAAGCGAAGCGAGGCTGTCAGCAGCAATTGCGCAATCGCGCCGCACAGGGCCATTGCGACGATGATCGCCCATGTCGTCGGATCGTGCGAAGCGGCTACGAATGGCATGGCAATCGCGGTAAGGGGCACGGTCAAGGCGGCGAACCAGAACACGATGCTCCAAGGGGCTTCGGTCTTGTTCAAATCCTGAATCTGAAAGCTTATCAGCGCCACCAGAAAGGCGGCAATCAGGCCCACGGCTGCACCGAACGGGTCAATCAGGCTTGACCCCGGCTGCGTCAGGAACAGCACGCCTGCAAATCCCAGAACAACCGCGCCCCAACGATATTTGCCCACCCGCTCCTTGAACAGGATGACGGAGAGCAACACGGCGAAGAACGGCGCGGTAAAGCTCAATGTGGTGGCCTCGGCCAGCGGCAACAGCACCACCGCGCCATAGACAAAGAACATGCCGGTAATGCCGTAAATGGCGCGGCGCATATGCGCACTGAAACGCTGTGTGCGAATGGCGGAGAGCCGGCCCAGCAAGCCGAGCACGGCGGTGACAGTGACCAGCGTAATCGCCTGACGCCAGAACACCAGCTCTGCCAGATGCACCCCGCGTGTGCTCGCCAGTTTCAGCAGCATCGCCATGGTCGCCAGCGCGCCCGCTGTCAGCAATCGCAGGCCCAGAGCAACAAAGGGGCGGGGGCGTGCGATTGATCCATCCATCGCTGGCCCGCTTGAAGCAGACATGCGCATTGCGCAAGCGCACGGGGCCTTTAAATGGTGCGGCGATGATGGACCTTTTGACGCAATGGGCGCTTTCTAGCGATGCGACGCGGATGGCGGTGACCGGAGCCGCATTCTGGGTGATCGCTGCTATTGCCGCGCTGATGGAATGGCGGCGCGGGCGCAATCGCTCGGTCGAGCGGCTGGAGCGCGTGGGCTGGATGCCGTGGACCGGAGTGTTCCTGATGTGCGCCATGATCGGCGGAGGATGTCTGGCGATGAGCCTGCCGGTGGTTTTGGGGAGCCTGTAATAGCACCCGCTCCCCCGCGAAGGCGGGCCCCCAGAACGAATTAAGTGTCCTGCTGCGCTGGACCCCCGCCTTCGCGGGGGAGCGACAAACTAGAGGCAGGCACCCAGATACGCGGAGCGCAAGCGCGACCGCGCGTCGGCCGGTTTGGCCAAACCGGCCTGTCTTACAGACACGCCTCAAGATACGCCTGATCGAAGCCGAACTGGCGAGCCTTTTCCAGCGTGTAGGGGCGCAGACCGCTTGAGCGGAATTCGCCCAGGATCTTGCCGTCTTCGCTCTCGTCAAGATACTCAAACTTGAACAGTTCCTGCGTCACGATCACGTCGCCTTCCATCCCGATCACTTCGGTGATGTTGGTAGTCCGCCTGGAACCATCGCGCAGACGTTTCACCTGAACGATCAGGTCGACTGACTCGGCGATCTGGCGCGAAATGGCTTCCTTCGGGATTTTGATGTCGCCCATCAGGATCATGTTTTCCATACGGCCAAGGCACTCACGCGGGGAGTTGGCGTGGAGCGTACACATGGAGCCATCGTGGCCCGTGTTCATCGCGGCGAGAAGGTCGAAGCACTCGGCTCCGCGAATCTCACCCAGGATGATCCGGTCAGGACGCATACGCAGGGCGTTTTTCACAAGGTCACCGATGGTAATCGCGCCTTGTCCTTCAAGGTTGGGCGGACGCGTTTCGAGCGGCAGCCAGTGCGGCTGTTGCAGACGAAGTTCCGCGGCATCCTCAATCGTCAGAACGCGCTCACCCGGGTCGATCATTTTCGACAGGGCATTGAGCATGGTTGTTTTACCCGAACCCGTACCGCCAGAGATCACGACATTCATCCGGCACGCGCCCGCAATTTTCAGCGCGGTGCACATCTTGTCCGACATCGAGCCGAATTCCTTCAGCATATCGAGCGTGATGGGTTTCTCGGAGAATTTACGAATCGAGATGGCGGTGCCGCGCAGTGACAGTGGCGGAACGATGACGTTCACACGCGAGCCGTCCTTCAAGCGGGCATCAGCCAGTGGTGTGGTCTGGTCAACACGGCGGCCAACCTGGTTCACAATGCGCTGTGCGATCTGGAAAAGGTGTTGTTCATCGCGGAACCGGATCGGCGCGATGATCAGCTTACCCTTTTTTTCAATATAGGTCTGGTCGGGTCCGTTGACCATGATATCCGAGACGTCAGGATCGTTCAGCAGCTCTTCGAGCGGACCGAAACCGAGGAGTTCGTCAATCAGAACCTTTTCGAGCGCGAATTGCTCGCGGCGGTTCAGTGTGACCTTCAGTTCGGCCAGCACTTCCATGATGATGGGCCGGAATTCTTCCGACAGCTCATCCTTGGTCAGAGTGGCAGCCGCTTCGGGGTCGACGCGTTCGAGCAGGCGTGGGAGCACCTGCTCCTTGATCTTGTGGACGCTGGCTTCAAAGCCCTGCGGTTCCCCGGTCGCATTCTCGACGGCGGCGGCGCGTTCGGCGAGCCGATCCATCGCATCAGCGGTGCTGCCCTTGTTCGGTGCGGCTGCGGATGCAGCGGGTGCAGGTGTCGCGTCGGGCTTTTTGGCCTCCCCCTCGGCGGGAAGCGGAGGGAATTGCTCTCCGCCCTGGGGTTGTTCGGACGTGCGCCCGGTTGCCTTCATCGGACGTGCAACGCCGAAAGCGGGCCTGCCGCCCGCCTTAACTCCGCCAGCGTTACCCTTTTTCCCGAATGCACTCATGCCAAGCCCCCGAGGCGCTAATACCCAAAATTGTGCACCTAGCCCTGATTTGGACGAACGGTGCCTCTCGAATTGTGGTGAATAATTGGGAAAGCTTATTTTTTCCCTAAAACCCGCCGATACCTATCTCGCGACAGTGGAGAGTGTTTCCCCGACCGTCAGCCTGCTGTTTCATCGACCCTCTTGGCCAACCCTCTCACCCGATTTTCCCGATGCAAGGATGCTCCGCGCGGCCGGCTTTGTAAAAAACCAGATAGCTGCAACCAAAACTGCGCTGACATACCCGTCAACCGCATAGTGATAGGCCAGATGCACCGAACTGACCGCGATAATGGTCCAGTAAATTGCAAAAGCAATGCCGAGCCGTTTGTCCAGCTCCCACATCGCAAATACATAAAGGGTGCAAAGCGCAACATGCATCGAAGGCATCGCCGTTATCCCACGTCCCAAACCATGCTCGCCTGCGAAATACCAATCCAAAAGCGCATTCTGAACTTCGATGACCGGATTAGTGGTGATCTCGTTAGCCGATTTGAGATAGGCCATTTGCTCTGCAAAGTGCGAATTGCCGATCAGAGGTTCGAGAAAGACCGGGCCAACCGACGCGAGTGCAATCGCGCCGATCATGCCAACACATGTCCAAGTCAGAAAATATCCCATAAAAAACCGCAGCCGGGTTTCGTCATTGCTGACATACATCGCAATGCAAAGCGGGCAGAGATGGATGAGCGCAAACCAGACATGATACAGTTGCCCAAGAAACGCAGTAATCGCTGGATAGCCCAGCAAAGGCTGCAAAATGCGCCATGGATCGGTGCCATGCAAACTCTGATCCCAGAGGATAAATGTCGCATCCCAGGTGTAATCCGTGAGCATAGGGATCGAGCTTTTGACCTGGGCAAAGGCAGGCATGAACAGCGCGAGGCACATCGCCATCATCACGCCCGGGACGATCCGTCTCAACAGGGCTTTTACCGCATCATCGTGCATCAGAAATTGAAACGGATTTACAGGGCGATGGACAGCAAACAGGAAAACCAGCTCGGCAATCACAATCAGCGCAAAAATGGTTGAGAGAAAACGAAAATTTAAGCTGAAAGCGAGGGCTGGATAGACTTCTATTCCATTAGAATAGAGTAGTGAAAAGCACACAAACGAGATGAACGTGGCCAGTACGCAGATCGAAATTTCTGCCCGCCCAACATTTGTAAGCAGGAGTTTCGTCAGCACTTTCGCATTGGACGCGGCGGGGCGCTGTAAGACTGTTGCGCCATCAAGCGTTGCCTCGACCGAACCAGATCGGGTGTTCTTTGATGCGCTGAGACCGCTATCTGTGTCGCACAATTCACGATCGGTTCGGTAAGTCATCAGAAAAACTGCCCTGCCTCAGTCATTTGTGTCGCTCTCTAACGAAACATCCTTAATGCCGGGTAAAGTCACTGCGAGGGCTGCTAACGCGCCGAGAGTGCGGTTTGAACGGCGTCCGCCTCAGCAGTGCGGCGCTGAGACAGCCATAACCCGCATGAGATATTGGAAATGGGGGCTGATGTGGCGAGCGAGTAATGTGCAAGATGGGCTTTGCACTTGTTGTCTGAATGCCTAACGGCGCAGGAGAATTCGCCGCATGTGCGGTCGGAAGTTTAATTGTGTCACGAAAGTACCACCACCTGAGCACTGGTCCCAACTCAAGCCCAACCACCAACAGCAGCACCGGGCTGCTTTATGCCGTCGCCGGCTTTGCCGTGCTTGCGGTAGGCGATGCTGTGGTGAAGAGCATGGCGGGCGCCTGGCCTGCCTATGCGGTTGCGGCCCTGCGGTTTTCGATTGGGGCTTTGGCGTTATCGGCGATGTTGTGGCGATCCGAGGGCCCGCGCGCCTTTGTCCCGGTGAATCTGTGGCTGCAAATCGGGCGCGGGGCCTGCGTTGCGATTGCGTCGATGGCGTTCTTCTCCGCGATTTACATCATGCCGCTGGCGGAGGCGTTGGCGATTGGGTTTCTGGCGCCGATCCTGACACAGGTTTTTGCAGGCCTTTTGCTGGGTGAGCGGGTCCGTCCCAAGGTCTATCTCATATCGCTTATCGCGCTGGCAGGCGTGGCGATTATCCTGCGGCCCAATCTGGCGTTGCTTGGCTGGGCGGCGCTGTTGCCGCTTGTCTCCGCCGTGTTCTTTTCGTTGTTGATGGTCGCAAACAGGGCCAGCGCGGGGCAGGGCAGTGCGCTCTCCATGCAAGTCTTCGTTGCTGCCTTTGCCGCGCCGATCCTGATCGCCGCTGCGATTGCGGCCAAGCTTTCGGGCGTTCCCGCGCTCGATTTCGGCTGGCCAAGCTGGGATGTCGTCGCGCGCTGTGCCTTCGTCGCGATCACGGCCAGCACGGCGCATTGGCTCGCCTATATCGGCACATCGAAAGCCGGAGCCGCGCAGGTCGCGCCGGCAATCTATGTGCAAATGCTGGTCGCAGTCACGCTGGGCTGGCTGTTCTTTGACGAGGTGCCTGATGGCTGGACGCTGCTGGGTGCGGGGCTGATCATTGCGGCCGGGCTGTATTTGTGGCGCGATGGCTTGCACGCAGAGGCTGCAATGGTGCAGAGGGTCGCCACGCGCCTCTGACGATAAAAACCTGCAAATTGGAGGCAATTCTCAAGCCTGTATTCATCGCCTCGCGCTAATCGAGCGCTGATTATCTTCAGGGGAACGACTTCAAACCATGTGCGGCATTATCGGCATTGTGAGCGAAACCAGCGTGGCAGACCGTCTGGTCGATGGACTGCGGCGCATGGAATATCGCGGTTACGATTCAGCGGGCATCTGCACGCTGAGCGAGGGTCAGATGATCCGCCGCCGGGCGCAGGGCAAGCTTTCCAATCTGGTTGATGTGCTGCGCGATGATCCGGCAACAGGCACGATCGGCATTGCCCATACCCGCTGGGCCACGCATGGCGCTCCCACGGCTGCGAATGCGCATCCGCACGCGACCGGCGAAGTCGCTATCGTCCACAACGGCATTATCGAAAACTTCAAGGAATTGCGCGCCGAACTCGCCGCCGAGGGCCGCGCCTTTGAAAGCGAGACCGACAGCGAAGTGGTCGCTCACCTGATCTCAAGCCAGATCGAAGCGGGCGCGAGCCCCGAGGATGCCGTGCGCACAGTCCTGCCGCGGCTGCGCGGCGCGTTTGCACTGGCCATCACCTTCCGCTCGCATCCCGACCTGTTGATCGGCGCGCGGCTCGGTTCTCCCCTGGTTGTGGGCCATGGCGAAGGCGAGATGTTCCTCGGGTCCGACGCGCTGGCGCTCGCCCCGCTGACCCAGCGCATCACCTATCTGGAGGAAGGCGACTGGGTCATTGTGCGCCGCGACCGGGCGCAGATATTCGACAATGAAGGGCGCGAGACCTTTCGCCCGGTTCAGCCTTCGGGCGCATCGGCGGCGGCGGTGGAAAAGGGCAATTACCGCCACTTCATGCAGAAAGAGATTTTCGAGCAGCCCACCGTGGTTGCCCAGACGCTCTCATCCTATCTGCGGCGCGAGGACAATTCGGTTGCCCTGCCGCAGTTTGACTTCGACATTTCGGGCGTAAGGCGCCTCACCATCGTCGCCTGCGGCACATCCTTCTATGCCGGGATGGTCGCGAAATACTGGTTTGAGCAGTTCGCGCGCGTGCCGGTCGATATCGATGTCGCGAGCGAGTTCCGCTATCGCAATCCGGTGCTCGAAGATGGCGGCCTTGCGCTGTTCATCTCGCAAAGCGGAGAGACGGCGGATACGCTGGCCGCCTTGCGCCATTGCAAGGCCGAGGGACAGGTGATCGGCGTTGTCGTCAACGTGCCGACCAGTTCAATGGCGCGAGAGGCGGACTTGCTGCTGCCGACCCATGCCGGGCCTGAAATCGGCGTCGCCTCGACCAAGGCGTTTACGTGTCAGTTGGCCGTTCTGGCCGCGCTGGCGGCGCATATGGCTGTGAAGAAGGGACTGGTGGACCGCGCGGGTGAAGAAGAAATCGTCAGGCATCTGCTCGAAGCGCCCGCCGCCCTGAACGCTGCACTCGATCATGATGACGATATCGCCGCGATGGCCTCTCTCGTCGCGCCGGCGCGCGACGTGCTGTATCTGGGCCGGGGGCAGGATTACCCGCTGGCGCTGGAAGGGGCGCTGAAGCTCAAGGAAATCAGCTATATCCACGCAGAAGGCTATGCTTCGGGGGAGATGAAGCACGGGCCGATTGCGCTGATTGATGATGATGTGCCCGTGGTGGTGATCGCGCCTTCAGGCCCGCTGTTCGAAAAGACCGTGTCCAACATGGAAGAAGTGCGCGCGCGCGGTGGGCAAGTGGTGCTGATCTCCGATGCCAAGGGCTTGGAGGAGGCCGGTGATGGCTGCATCGCCACGATTGAAATGCCCGTGGTCCACCCGCTGATCGCGCCGCTTGTCTATGCCATTCCGGTGCAATTGCTCGCCTATCATGTGGCAGTGATAAAGGGCACCGATGTGGACCAGCCGCGCAATCTGGCAAAGTCGGTGACAGTTGAGTGAATGGTGAAGCGAAGCGGGCCGATCTGGTCGCAGTATCAGGCGGGTGCCACTGCGGCGCTGTGCGGTTCGAGGCGCTGAGCGATCCCAGGCCGCAAATGCTCGATTGCAATTGCTCGATCTGCTCGGCGAGCGGGTATCTCCACCTGTTTGTGCCCCATGATCGGTTCACCCTCGTCAGGGGAAAGGACCACCTGACATCCTACCGCTTTGGCAGCGGTGAGGCGGAGCATCTGTTCTGCAAGGTCTGCGGTATCAAAAGCTTCTATCAGCCGCGCTCGCATCCTGATTGCTGGAGCGTTCATCTCGCTTGTCTGGATGATGCAAGCGGGGCTTGATCCGGTCATCACTCCGTTTGACGGACGCAATTGGCAGAAATCGGCGAGCGCGCGCGGACTAGGCTAGGAAGGGGCGGGCCAGTAGGGATTGGCAGGCAGGGCAATCCGGCGCGCTATCCGGCTCTGGCCACGAGCCTTGAGGTGCGCGTAAATCCTGCACTTTCTCTCTGAAAGAAGCGGTATGCTTTACCGCCTCCTAACTTTTCCTCCTTATCCGCTGGGGGCGTGAAAAAGCCGGTCGTCCCCTTTCAGGAAGAGCCTACAGTTCTGCCCTATTCTGCCGTGTTGGGGCTTTCGGGTCATGGCACCAGCGAGTGGGCGATGCTGCGCGGGATGCAGTATTCGGCATTGTCGCGTGTGACCTTCATGCGGGGCTATTCCCATGCAATCCTCGCTTTGCTGGTCGCGCGGATTTATCTCGATGCGGTTCCGATCCTGTGGATCAGCCTCTGGATGTGCGGCCTTGCAGCCCTGCAAATCGGCAGCGCACGGTTTGACCGCACTCTGGCGGATGTAGACCGGCGCAAGATTACGCATAGTGAATTTGTGCGCCAGTCGCTGATGTCGGCCGGATCAGGCGCATTGTGGGGCGGGGCGATCCTGGCCTTTGCACCGCTTGGCACGTTCAACGATATGATCGCGTTCATCTTGGTGATCGGGATCATCGCGTCAGGCTCAATCTATTTCAGGACATCGGCCCCGCTTGGCAGTGTTCTGTTCACGCTCACAGCTGGCTTGGCTGTGGCCGCTTATCTTGCGATCAACGGTCTCTGGTTTGCCATGATTGTGAGCTTTGTCTTCACGATCTGCACCATGCTGGGTGCGGTCCAGATTGGTCAGATGTATCTGTCCGCGCGCCTGTCGCAAACGGCGATTGCTGAGAAGGAAGAGGTCGTCTCGCTGCTGCTGCGCGAGTTTGAGGAGAACGAGGCGGACTGGCTGTGGGAGGTTGACCCCAACCGTAAATTGCGCGCGGTCAGCCCGCGTTTCGCCTTTGCGCTGGGCCGGAGCCAGCCCGAAGTCGAAGGCCGGCCGCTGCTCGAATTCATCACCGGGCGCACATGGGATGAGGGACAGTTTCCGCCCAGTCTGCATGAGTTGGCCGACAAGCTGAAGAACCGCGAGAATTTCTCCAATCTGCTGGTCCAGGTGCGGATCTCGGGCGAGGATCGCTGGTGGGAGCTTTCAGGCACCCCGATGAGTGACGAGCGCGGGCGCTTTAACGGTTTCCGCGGAGTTGGTTCCGACGTGACGGAACGGCGCGCGTCGGACGAAAAGATCGCCTATCTTGCCCGGTATGACACACTCACAGCCTTGCCCAACCGCCTGCAACTGACCGAGGCGCTGGGCGACGCGCTGGAATATGCTGAACAGTGGCGCACGAATTGCGCGCTGTTGATGGTGGATCTGGACCGGTTCAAAGCCGTCAACGATTCCCTTGGCCACATGACGGGTGACAAGCTGCTGGCGCAGGTTTCCTCGCGGCTTCAGTCGCTGATGGGTGACAATACGACCTGCGGCCGTCTGGGTGGTGATGAGTTTGCCATCGTTTTGCGCGATGCCGGCAAAAAGGACGCCGTGCGCGCGCTGGCGCGCCGCGTGATTGATAGCCTGTCCGACCCGTATCACGTGGATCAGCACACACTGTATGTAGGCGCGAGTATCGGATCGGCGTTTGGTCCGCGCGATGGCGACACTGTCGAGAAGTTGATGCGCAACGCCGACCTCGCACTGTACCGCGCAAAGGATGAGGGCGGGGGCGAGTATCGCCGGTTTGAACCCATCCTGCACGCCTCTGCTGAGGAACGCCGCCAGCTCGAAGTATCACTGCGCAAGGCGCTCAGCCGTGACGAAATGGTGCTGCATTATCAGCCGGTGGTTGATGCGCGCAGCCAGGATATAGTCAGTTTCGAGGCTCTGATCCGTTGGGACAGCAAGGATCACGGCTTTGTCAGTCCGGGCAAATTCATTCCATTGGCTGAGGAAACGCGCCTGATTGTGCCGATCGGACAATGGGTGCTGAGGAAGGCATGCGAGGAGGCCAAGAACTGGCCCAGCAATATCAAGGTTAACGTCAACGTCTCGCCCGAACAGCTGCTTGAACCGGACTTTCATCACGAGGTCGTGGACGCACTGACCAGCAGCGGCCTGCACCCGCGACGCCTTGAAATTGAAGTCACAGAAAGCATCTTCATGCGCGATGCCAGCATCGCCCGCAACGCGCTGGAACAGATCATGGCGCTGGGTTGCAGCGTGGCGCTCGATGATTTTGGGACCGGCTATTCCTCGCTCGGCTATCTGCGCAAACTGCGCTTTTCAACGATCAAGGTTGATCGCACCTTTGTGCAGGGCGCAGCGCAGGGCAGCAATGAAAGCCTGGCCATTATCAATGCCGTTGTCGCGATGGCCAACAGCATGGAAATGAGCACCACCGCAGAGGGTGTCGAAACCGCCGAAGAAGCCGAG
The DNA here is from genome assembly GCA_049647465.1 of Erythrobacter sp. GTDB lineage: Bacteria > Pseudomonadota > Alphaproteobacteria > Sphingomonadales > Sphingomonadaceae > Erythrobacter. The sequence goes on along the minus strand of JBARXS010000071.1, from coordinate 33,279 downwards.
CTGATCCGCAATCTGGGCTGCGACAAGATCCAGGGATACTATTTCGGCAGGCCGATGTCGGACGAGGATGCGCGCGGCCTGTTCAAAGTAGAGCGCGCCAAAATCGCATAGTCCATCGCCTGAGCGAGCCCGGACCAACGCGGCGCGTACCAAGGTGTGGTCTAGGCCGCGACCAGACTTTCGATCAGATTTTCAAACACACGCCGTCCATCGCTGCCGCCCATGGCGGGGTGCGCCGCATCCTCAATCGCGCGTTCGGGGTGCGGCATCATGCCAAGCACACGGCCATTTGCGCTGAGCACGCCTGCGATATCGCGCTGTGATCCATTGCAGGGCTCGCCATAGCGGAATGCAATGCGACCCTCGCCCTCCAGCCTGTCCAGCGTGGCTTCGTCTGCGAAGTAATTGCCGTCATGATGCGCCACGGGGATGCGCAGGATCTCACCGGGCGCAAATCCGCTGGTGAAGGGAGACGTCGTGTTGGCGACCGTCAAGGGAACGGTGCGGCAGATAAAGCGCTGGTCCGCATTGCGCATCAAGACGCCGGGCAACAGGCCGCTTTCCGTAAGCACCTGAAACCCGTTGCACACGCCCAGCACCGCAACGCCGCGCTCAGCCTGCTGCGCCACAGCGCGCATGATCGGGCTGCGCGCGGCCATCGCGCCAGAGCGCAGGTAATCGCCATAGGAAAACCCGCCGGGCAGCGCGATAAAGTCCAGACCCGAAGGCACATCGGCATCGCCGTGCCAGAGGCGCAGCGGCGCTGTGCCGGTTGTGCGCTCAATCGCGACAGCCATATCCCGGTCGCAATTGGAGCCGGGAAAGGTGACAACCGCAGCGGTAAAAGCCATCAGGCGGGCTCCGACTGTGGGGACAACTTCTCGATCGCGAAATCCTCGATCACCGTGTTGGCGAGCAGTTTTTCACACATCGCATTCAGCGTTTCATCGCTGGTGTCGTCAGCCACGTCCATCTCGATCAGGCGACCTATGCGCACATCGTCCACGCCTTCAAAACCGAGGCCATTCAGCGAATGGTGGACAGCGCGGCCCTGCGGGTCGAGCACGCCGGGCTTCAGACGGACAAGGATGCGGACTTTCATGATCGGTCTTCCTGTTGCTGGCCGCGCGCTCTGTCATACTGCGGGTGACGCTGCTGCGGCTGGGTGCCAGCCCCGTATAGCGCCCCGCCCACCCGGCGTGCAATCGCCACCACCCCCGTTTGCCCCCAAGTCTTTGGCGGGGTCTTTGATGGGGTCTTGAGTACAGGCCCTCAGCCGGTTTTTAGACAGATTATGTCATAATCCGGTCGTAAATATGCGCCTCGTGTAACCTGACTGCAACAATGGTTAAAAGTTCGACGTCCAAAGGCAACTTTGTCGCCCTTTTCAGGGCTTGTCGCCTCGCTCGAATCGATCAAATCTGTCAGCGGCCAAAGTGCACCTGTTCCTGTGTGCGATCAATTACGAGGGGCCGTCTCATGTCACGCAATATTCCGCCCGCCCGCGCACTTTGGGCAAGTTCCACCATTCTCACCGCTGCAGCGTTTGCTTTCGCCGCACCTGCCGCAGCGCAAGACGCGGAGGCGACAAGCGCCGAAGATGGCAAGCTGCCTTCGATCATCGTCACTGCCAACCGCCGCGAGGAAAACCTTCAGGACGTTCCCATCTCTGCCGAAATCCTGGATCAGGGCCGCGTTGGCGCGATTTTCTCCGCCGCCGCAGATACGACCGCGCTGGCCGGATCGGTGCCGGGCCTGAACGTCGAAAGTTCGAACGGACGCGTGGCTCCGCGCTTCTACATTCGCGGCCTTGGCAACACCGATTTTGACCTTGCCGCATCGCAGCCCGTCTCTGTTCTGCTTGATGATGTGGTGCTGGAAAACGTGACGCTGAAAAGCTTCCCGATCTTTGACGTGCAACGCATCGAAGTGCTGCGCGGACCGCAGGGCACCCTGTTTGGCCGCAACACACCGGCGGGCATCGTGAAGATCGACACGATCAAGCCGAGCTTTGACGATGATATCCAGGTCGGTTTGAGCTTCGGCTCGCTGGATACAATTTCGCTCAACGGCGCAGTGGGTGGCGGAATTGTCGAGGACAAACTGGCGTTTCGCGTCTCGACCCAGTTTCAGCGCCGCGGTGACTGGATCGACAACGGCTTCACCGGTGAAGAAAATGTTCTGGGCGGTTACTCAGACTTCGCGATCCGCGGCCAGTTGCTGTTGACGCCTGATGAGGACAACCGCTTCTCCGTTCTGGCTTCGGTCAACTATCGTGATCTCAATGGCAGCTCGACCTTTTTCCGCGCCAATGTGCTGGGGCCGGGCAACAATGATCTCAACGAGAATTATGACCGCGACACCGTGTTTTATGATGCGGGTGGCGGCAACCCGGCGGAGTATCAGCAGTTCGGCGCGACGCTGAAACTGGATTACGAATTCGACTTCGCAACGCTCACCTCAATCACCAGCTATTGGGAAAGCGAAGGCTTCTCGCGCGGTGATGTCGATGGCGGATTTGGCGCGGCGTTCCTGCCAGTGTCCGGGCCGGGTTTGATCCCGTTCCCGTCCGACACGCAGGATTCGATTGACCTTCAGCAATTCACCAATGAAACGCGCCTTGCCTCCAATGGCGATGGCCCGCTCAGCTGGCAGGTGGGTGCATTCCTGTTCACCAGCGATTTTGATGTGACCACCGTCGGCTTCACCTTCCCGCCGCCCGTCACCGTCAACCACACCAATGATGCATGGGCAGTGTTCGGCCAGCTTTCCTATCAGCTGAATGACATGCTGCGCGTGACCGGCGGCCTGCGGTATTCGGATGATGAGAAGGATTTTGTGGTCCTGTCCGGTGCCGCGCCTCAGCCGGTGTCAGTGCAGGATGACAATATCGACTGGGATATCAGCCTGTTCGCCGATCTCTCCGATGATGCCAGTGTCTATGCCCGCGTGGCCAACGCCTTCCGCGCGCCGACGATTCAAGGCCGCGATGTCGCGTTCTTCAATCCGCCCAGCGTGGCCCAGTCGGAAAACATCACCAGCTACGAAGTGGGCTTCAAAAGCGAGCTGGCGGATAATGCCATCCGCATCAATGGCGCGCTGTTCTACTACAATGTCGAAGACCCCCAGTTCACCGCTGTTGGCGGAGGCGGCAACCTTGTCCAGCTGATCAACGCGAACGAAGGCGAGGCTTTCGGGTTTGAGCTGGACACCGCATTCCAGGTCTCCTCTGAGCTGCTGTTCACCATCGGCCTTGCCTATAACGACACGCAGATCAATGACGAGAACCTCGCTGTTGGCATCTGCGCACAGTGCACCGTGACGGACCCGACAACGGTCATCAACGGCAACACGCGCGCTCTGGTGGATGGCAACCCGTTCCCCAACGCGCCGGAATGGAGCGGGGACTTCACCGCCAGCTACACCATGCCGGTGGGTGACAATGATGAATTCTTCATCTTCACCGACTGGGTCTATCTGGGTGAGACGAACTTCCTGCTGTATGAAAGCCTTGAATTCAACGCGGGCAGCCGGATCGAAGGTGGGCTTCGCGTGGGGTATCGCGGGAATGACGGGCAGTATGAAATCGCTGTCTTTGCCCGCAACATCACTGATGAAGACAATGTGCAAGGCGTGGTTGATTTCAACAACAACACCGCCTTTGTGAACGAGCCGCGCGTGATCGGCGTGTCGCTTGGCTTCAATTACTGATTGAGCTTCGCTTTGATTGGTCTCGTTCGCGGGGCCGGTTGGGGCGGATCATGAAAAGGGCTGGCAGGAGGCGACCTGCCAGCCCTTTTTGTGTGGTTTGTCCCGCACGCCATCCGACGCGCGATATCCTCGCTCATACGGCCTGCGGCCTGATCGCTGCGGCCTGATCACTGAGGGCGCGCAGTCGCGCTTTCGGTCGCTTTGCGACCGTATCGACGCACCATTCCCTAGTCCGCAGCGGTCTCTCTCACGCGCTCGCTCTTTGCCGCCTTCGCCATCGCCGCTTCGCTTGGCACGACGATGAAGGTCGCGGCTTCGTCCGGCTGGATATATTGCGCGGCGGCCGCCTGCAGATCGGCGACGGTCACCTCCCCGATCACTTCGGGATAGGCCAGGAACCGGTCGATCCGGTCCGGCTGTGTCTGCGCGCGCTGCACCAGCGACGTCCAACCGCCCAGACCTTTCAGCGCATTGTCATAGCGTTCCAGCAGGGGCTTGCGCGCCCGTTCGATCAGGTCAGGCGTGATGCCATCGCCCACCAGATCGGCGAGCATCGCATCAATCGCCTCGCGCGCGGCATCGACCTGCTCAACATCCAGAGAGACGCTGATCGCGATAGTGCCGTAATCGCGATAGTACCGGCTAAGGCTGGCACTTGCCCTTGGGGAGTAGGCCTGTCCCAGATCCTCGCGGATACGGTCGGTCAGCTCCAGTTGCATCACCCGCGCCAGCATCTGGAGGCGCGTGCTCTCTTCAAAATCGCTGTCATCGCGCGCGGGCCAGATGATCCTGAGCAGCGCCTGATCGGCCTCCCCGTCATGCTCGATTGTGCGAACGGAGCGATCCTGCGTAAAGCTGCGCGTGCGCGCTTCCTCGCGCGGCAGGAACGCCGTCTCACGCGCATCAAGCGCGCCGAAAGTGGAGGCCACCGCGGCAATCGCTGCGTCTTCATCCAGATCGCCAATCAGCGCAATTTCAATCGCGCCATTGGCCAGACGGTCTTCGATATTTGCTTTGAGCCCGTCAAAATCGAGCGCGTTGAACGCCTCCTTTGACTGGAGCGAGAAGCGCGGATCACCGTCGGACAGGTCCGAGCCGACCACGGCATTCAGCGCGCGACCCGGCGTTGACGTGAGCGTTTCAAAGAAATTGTCGATATTCTGGCGGAACCGCTCAACGCCTTCACGGCGATAGCCCGGATCGGTCAGCAAGGCGGCGTGGACCTGCATCTGCAATTCCAGATCGCGCGGCGTAGTGGTGCCGGACATCACAAAACTGTCTGCCGCCGTGCCCATGCCAAAGCCGACGCTGCGCCCGGCCAGAATGGTCGAGAGTTCATCCTGGGAATGCTGACCCAGCCCGCCTGCCGACAGCGATCCTGTGAGATACAGCGCGAGCGGATCGTCCTTTGTCAGCATCAGATCGCCGCCATCCACTGCCACGCGGACATTGATACGATCCTCACGGATGTCGGTCTTCTTTAGGTTGAGCTTTACCCCGTTGGCAAAAGTGATCTGGCGGATGCCCAGCGCCTCTTCGGTGATATCAGTGGCGATCGTGCCCGGTTCGCCAAAACTGGTATAGGCGAACTCGGCTGAGCCTGTGTCCACAGGGGCTTCGATGGGGAGGGCCAGCGCTTCGGCATAGGCGGTGCGCAGGGCCTCCTCGCCGCCTTCGGGTGCAGTGCGACCCTGAAAACGGATTAGCGGATTATCCAGCGGCAAGGCATGGGCTTTCAACGCGGCAAACACGTTGTCCGGCGTGATCTGTGGTTCGAGCGCCTCGAACGCCTGCAACTGGAAAGCGGGCGTGGTCGGCACAGCGTCATTGGCAACAAGGCCGAGTGCGCCGCCGACAAAAACGCCGTTTGCGCGTGTGTCGGCCGCCTCCACCGCGTTTTGCAGTGCGGTGCGCCGGCGTGCCAGCTGTTCGTCCACTTCGGCCTGGGTAAAGCCATAGGTGATCGCCTGATTGTATTCGCGCACCGCAGCCATCAACCCCTTGCGCCATTCTCCATCGACGCTGGCGATGCTTAGGCCGGTAGACCGGGCATCCTCAAACAGGTCGCTGCCGCCAAAGCTCGCGCCGCGAAACGGCGCATCGGCCCCGCGCGCAAGGCGGGAAAGGCGGCGATTGACGATGGCATATCCGATGGATCGCAATGTCGATGCGTTGCGGGTGGCCAGCGTATCTGGCTCGTCGATCCACGGGCCCAGCGTTGAAATCCTGACGCCTTCGGATAGTGACGGATCGGTGTAGATATCGGTTAGGCCGGTTCGGGTGGTGTCAATCGGGCCGGTTTCCGGATCGACCGGCGCGCCGCCGCCCGTCCAGTCCTCAAATTTTGCCCTCAGAGCCGCTTCCATCACCTCAACCGGATAGTCGCCCACAATCACCATCACCGTGTTGGCAGGGCGATAGGTGCGTTCATAAAGGCCGCGAATGTCCTCGGCAGTGGCGCTTTCCAGCACTTCGAGTGTGCCGATCGGCAAGCGGTCAGCAAAGCGAGCATCGGGCGCGAAAAATTCGAAATTGTCCTCCTGCGCGCGCTGGGCGAAATTGCGGCGGTCGCGCCTTTCGGCCAGCACAACGCCGCGCTCGCGGTCAACTGCGTCCTGCGCAATCGTCAGCTCGCTCGCGGTTTCCCGCATCAGCATCAGCGCGGTGTCGAGCAGATCCTCGTCATTGCGCGGCAGGTTGAGCATATAGGTGATCGCCTCAAGCCCGGTGGACGCGTTGGTGTCCGCGCCAAAGGCCAGCCCCTCTCGCTCCAGCAGCTTGATCATCTCGCCTTCGGGAATACCCTTCGATCCGTTAAAGGCCATGTGCTCCAGAAAGTGCGAGAGGCCGCGTTCGGTTTCGGTTTCGTCGAGCGATCCGCTGTCGATCCGCATCCGCACCATCGCGGTGCCTTCGGGCGTGCCGTTCTGGCGCAGGATATAGCGCATCCCGTTGTCCAGCTGGCCAAAGACGTAGCCTTGATCAACCGGCACATCGCTGTTCTCGAACGCCCATACCGGTTCTTCGGTGGCCTCTGGTGCAGCGGCTTCTGTATGATTTTCGGCGGAGAGCGCGCTGGCCATGGCGGTGTTGGAAATAGCCAGCAGCAGGCCAGATACGAACAGACGTGTGGGAGTAATCATAAGGTTAGTCGGGCTCTCCGGTGCGGATTTTTCTGCGTCTTCCTATGGTCTAGCCGATTTACGCTGGCTGAAAAGGGAAAGCATTCGCGCGGAGCTGTCTTGGCCGCACAATCGCGGCGCGATCAGCGTTAAGTCATGTCGATTGTAATACAGGTCATCAGGGCCGCCACTCGTTTGAGCGCGGCAGCGAAAAGCGATTACTTTTTGGGCGAAGGGCCGCCGCGCAGGCGTGACCGGTGGCTCGAAAGGTCGAGCACTTCGCCTGGCTGGCTGTCTTCGCCCTGTAAAAGCCCCAGACGCCGCGCAACCTCGCGATAGGCCTCTTCCTCGCCGCCCATATCGCGGCGGAAACGGTCCTTATCCAGCTTTTCACCCGTTGCCATATCCCACAGGCGGCAGCCATCCGGGCTGATTTCGTCGGCCAGAATGACGCGGCTGTAATCGCCATCATACAGCCGGCCAAACTCCAGTTTGAAATCAACCAGCCGGATATCAATCGCGGCAAACATCCCGCACAGGAAATCATTGATACGGATCGCCATCGAGGAAATGTCGTGCATCTCCTCTGCGCTGGCCCAGTTGAAACACGCAATGTGCTCTTCCGCGACCAGCGGATCACCTAGCGAATCGTCCTTGTAATAGTATTCGATCAGTGTGTGCGGCAGCGGCTCGCCCTCTTCGAGGCCCAGACGCTTGCAAAGGGAGCCTGCCGCAACATTGCGCAGCACGACTTCGAGGGGCAGGATTTCCACCTTGCGCACCAATTGTTCGCGCATGTTGAGGCGGCGGATGAAGTGGGTGGGGATGCCGATATGCGATAGCCGCGTGAACACGTGCTCGCTGATGCGGTTGTTGATCACGCCCTTGCCGTTGATCGTGCCGCGTTTTTCCGCGTTGTTCGCGGTGGCATCATCCTTGAAATACTGGATGATGGTGCCGGGCTCCGGACCCTCATAGAGGATCTTGGCCTTGCCTTCGTAAATCTGGCGGCGACGGGACATGGTCAATGATCCTGTTTATCGGGTAATGCAAAGCGCTGTATCGCCGCAGATCGTCAAAGGCAATTGCAGCCTGCTGCGGATTGGAGTGCAGTGTGCCAATACGGGCAGGAGGAAACGGGAGTGGGAGTACCGGGTTTGCGAAAACTGGATGTATGATCAAGCGCACTAGGGCCCTGTGTAGCAGGCCGTTCTCTGCACTCTGACGCACCAGTCCGCCATATCACGCGGTGCACGTCACCTTGCAACAGACAGCTGCCGAGCCGACCGCACGATCGCGCCTGCTGAAAGAATACTGCCATGAACCCCGCTGAGTCCGAAAACGCGACCGCGCGCCGACCGGTAGGTCGCCCTCTCGCAAAACACGAGCGCAGCGAGTTGTCGTGAGAGGAACAATGGTGCCCGGGGGCGGATTTGAACCACCGACACGCGGATTTTCAATCCGCTGCTCTACCCCTGAGCTACCCGGGCATTCGCTGCGGCGGCGGTGATGCGTTGCAACCCCGGCGAGCAAATGAGAGCGCGCCTATGGCGTGGCAGCGCGATGTTGGCAAGAGCTAATCAGTCTTGTTCCGGCCAATTTTGTGATGCGACCTCATCCGGGCTCGCCGGGCGACTGGGGACGGCATAGCCATCGCCAAACCACTGGGCGAGATCGCGGTCCTTGCAACGCTGTGAACAGAAGGGCGAGAATTGCTCGCTGCGCGCCCTTTTACACATTGGGCATGGTTTTTGGCTAGTCTTCGTCATGCGCTCAATATCTGCGCATTCGGAGCCTCCAGCGCAAGTCCCGGGTCCGTCTCAATCCGCACATGTCTGCCGCTGCGGCGCGCCAGTTCCTCGATCCAGTCTGGCTTCAGCTTGGCTTTTAGCGCCGGATGCACCGTCATTAACAGCACCGGCCCCGTGCCAGCCGCGCGCTCGGCAAGGCGCAGGGCGTAACGTGCGCACAGGCCAACACGGGATCGGGCAAAGCGGTGGAGCAGCGAGGGCCCTTCGAGCCGCGCGACCAGTTGCACGAAGCCAAAACCGTTCATCGCGGTGCGCTCATGCGGCCAATCGGCCAGCGCTGCGGCGAGCGCCTCATCCACGGCGCGGCGGTCGGCTTTGCTTTGGAGCGTCGGAAAATCAATCCCGATAGACCCGCCAATGTCAAACCAGCGCAGCGCGGTAGAAATTGCGGGGATTGCGGCCAGTGCCAGATCGCGCGGGGGCAGATCGCCGTCAATATCGATCACCGTCATCGCGGGCGTGGTGCTGCACACAATTTCACCACCGGCAAAGGCGATGCTGCCCGATGATGCGGCGGACCAGACGTCCTCCCACCCCTGTTCGCAGGCGCCTGCCTCAAATGCGGGCACGACACGACCAGTCACAGGCGTGGGAAGGGCGGGTTCATCGGGCGTAGGGGTACACTCAATCCCGAGATAGCGCCCCTGCGCCCGCTTGAACCGCCCGCGTTCGGCGATTGCCGCGCGCGAAATGCGCAAGGCGAACGAAGCGCCTTCGGTGAGGTCGTCCGGCAGATGATCGACCAGAATCTCGCGGTCATTTTCCAAAGTGGCAGTGCCGCGCCGCGCGCCTTTGGTCTTGGAGGTCAATTGCGCGCGATGCACTTCGCCTGCGAGCATCTCGCCCGGCCACATGACCTTGGCCGCGAGCACCTTGCCCCGGTCAATTAGAAGGGCGCGGGTCTCCCCGATGCCATGCTCGATGAGCCATTCGGGCGAAGTATTGTCAGGCAATCGCAAATCCCGCTGATTTCAGCAGCGCGCGCGTCTCATACAGCGGCAGCCCCATCACGCTGGAATGACTGCCCCGGATCCACTGGATCAGGCCTTCCGCTGCGCCCTGAATGGCATAACCGCCAGCCTTGCCGCGCCATTCATCGCCCGCGACATAGGCGGCGATTTCCTCGCGGCTCAATGACTTGAAGCGCACGATGTTTTCGCTCACCCGCGATTTCAGAGAGCCGTCAGGCGCGCGCAGCACAACGCTGGAGAGCACCGTATGCCGCCGTCCTGACAGCAATTCGAGGCAATCGCGTGCATCGCTTTCAATCTCGGTCTTGGGCAGGATCCGCCGCCCAGCGGCCACTACGGTGTCCCCCGCCAGCACAAAGCCTGCCGCGTCGACGGCCAGCGCCTTTTCCTCGCCCATGCGCAGGACATAAGCGCGCGGCAACTCCGCCTTAAGCGGCGTTTCGTCAATGTCGGCGGGACGGATCGCGTCAGGCTCCAGCCCCAGCCGCGCAAGCAGATCGCGCCGACGCGGCGAGGCAGAAGCCAAAGTAAGGTGTGGCGTGACGATAGGCTTGGGAGAAGGGGCGCTCATTTGCGCTCCCGTTTACTGGGGGCCGGGGCCGCCGCGTCCGGGCATGAAGCGGTAAGTGATGCGGGCCTTTGTCAAATCGTAAGGCGTCAGTTCGCACAGTACTTCATCGCCCACCAGCACACGGATGCGGTTCTTGCGCATCTTGCCTGCCGTATGGCCGAGCACTTCATGGCCGTTTTCAAGCTCCACCCGGAACATCGCATTGGGCAGCAATTCTACCACGCGCCCGCGCATTTCGAGGAGTTCTTCCTTGGCCATGTATTTCCTTATCTAGAATGCAGGACAGATGATGTCTGTCGGTCTGGGCGCGCGCTTTAACCGGCAACGCTGGAAAAGACCAGAGGGCAAAGGCAATCCGTGGCGGGATGAACCAAATCGCCAACTCGCGCGTTAGAGTGGGCAATGGGGCTCAATTAATCCCGATCTCTATCCCCGCGCCGGTCCTCTTCCGGTGCAAACCGATACACTCCAGTCACTTGTCCCGGCGGTGGGACTGATGAAATAGGCCCCGAATGACCTCGAACTCCCCTTCGACTTCCGCCTTGCGCTGCGTCCTCATGAGCGGGGCGGGATTGGCGGGCCTTGCCTGTCTGATTGCGCCTGCCACCGCTCGGGCAGATGTGATGGGTGGGGAGATTGAGAGCCAAGGGCAGGCGGGGGATCCTCGCGAAGATGCGCAGGAGACCGACTTCGGCACCGATTCCGGGGGTGGACCGGGCGCGGCTACCGAGCCTGAGGGAGAGAACCAGATCGTGGTCTCGGGCGTGCGCCTGCGCGGACAGCTTGATGTGGCGCAAGCGCCGCTGCTGGAGCTGGGTGAGGAGGATATTGCCGCCGAAGGCGTTGCCTCCATCGCCGATCTTGTGGCGCAAATCCAGAACCAGACCGGTTCCGCGCGCGGGCGCGGCGATGCGGGTGGGCGGCCCGTTCTGCTGGTCAATGGCATCCGCCTCGGATCGTTTCGCGAGCTGTTCCAGTATCCGCCCGAAGCGCTCGCCAAGGTGGAAGTGTTCCCCGAAGAGGTCGCCCAGCGCTTTGGCTTTCCGCCTGATCGCCGGGTCATCAACCTGATCCTGAAGGAAAACTACGCCAGCCGCGAGGTCGAGTTCGAATTTGAAGGCCCTGCGCGCGGTGGCCAGTTCGTCAATGAACAGGAACTGGGATACCTCAAGATCGCCGATGGCGGGCGGATCAACCTGAATTTCACCGCGCAGGACACCTCGCTTTTGACCGAGGCCGAGCGCGACATCATCCAGACGCCCGGTTCAACCTCCGCTCTGCCAGGCGATCCCGCGCAGGCCGAGTTCCGCAGCCTGCTGCCCGATACACGCTCGCTTGAAGCCAGCGTAAGCTGGGCCAAGGCGTTTATCGACAGTGGCATCTCGGTTTCGGCCAATGCAAACTACACACGCAACGATGCGCGCCGATTGCAGGGCCTGAACACTGTCACGCTTGCTGATGGCGTCGGAAACACGGTGGTGCGCACGTTCGGCGAAGAAACCCCGATCCAGCAAATCACCGCGCAGGATGTGGCAGAAGTGGCGGGTTCGCTGACTGCCCCGATCAACGCGTTTCGGTTCACAAGCACGTTTGACGGAGGAATTTCCGAAACAACGCGCTTCATCGATAATCCGTTCGACACTACCGATTTGGAACTGCTCGCGCTTGACGATGAATTGCCCTCTTCGGTTAATGCCATTGTGGATACGGCATTCACGCGGACGCTGGGTGCGAACACGCTGAACACGCTGCGCGGGCCTCTGGCCAATCTGCCGGGCGGAGAGTTGCTGGCGACATTCGATATCGGCTATGACTGGACCCGGCTTGAAAGCGCGGACAGCCGCACACTGCAGGAAGTCCAGCTGACACGCGGGAATATCAGCACCGGCGCAAACTTCGTCATCCCGATCACCAGCCGCCGCAATGGCTTTGCCGATGCTCTGGGCAGTTTCACGCTGAACGCGCAGGTCGGTCTGGACCGGCTTTCCGATTTCGGAACGCTGGGCGATTACAACGTATCGTTGAACTGGGCGCCTACCAATGGCCTCGATCTGTCAGCGACCTATATCTATCGTGAGGTTGCGCCGGGCCTGCAAAATCTGGGCGATCCAACGGTCACGGCCTTCAACGTGCCTGTGTTCGATTTCGTCAATGGCGAGACGGTGCTGGCCGACGTGACCACAGGCGGCAATCCCGATCTGCTGGCCGAGACGCAGCGCGACTGGAAATTCGCGGTGAACTGGGAATTGCCCTTTATCGATGGCACCCGTTTTACCGTGGAATATATCCGCAACCGCTCTGACAATGTGACGAGCGCGTTTCCGCAGATCACGCAGGCTATCGAAGCCGCCTTTCCCGATCGCATCACGCGCAATGCGGCAGGCGTGCTGACAGCGGTGGACCAGCGTTCGGTCAACTTTGGCGAGACACGCTCTGACCGCTTGCAATTCCGCCTGTCAAAGCGTGGCGGCTTTGGTGGCGGTGAGCGCGGTGGTGGTAGGGGTGGTGGTCGCGGTGGCCCTCCACCCGGAGTTGGCGGTCGTCCTGAAGCCGGTGGGCCTTCCGGTGCGGGCGGTCCTCCGGAGGCGGGCGGACCTCCGGGCGGCGGTCGGCGCGCGGCCTTCATGGCTTTGCGAGAGCGACTGTGCGCGGATGATGGCGCGTCTGTGCTGCGGCAATTGGTAGACGCGGTGGAGCAGGGCGAGGATGTCTCAGCCATTGTTCCGGGCCTGACAACCGAACGAGCACAGCGCATCATTCAGCGGGCCAGCGGCGGGGGCGAGTTGACCGACGAACGCCTTGCCGCATTCAGAGAGCGCCTGTGCAGCATGGACCCTGCGATGTTTGCCGGACGTGGTGGTGGCCCTTCAGGGGATGGCGCAGGCCCCGCAGATGGAAGGCGCTCGGAACAATTCGCCGCCCTGCGAGAGCGGCTGTGCGCTGACGATGGTCTGGCCGAAATGCGCAGAATCGTTGGCATGATTGATCGCGGCGAGGATGTCTCGGCACTTCTGCCCGATATGGACCCCGCCTTTATCAAACTGGCGCTGGACCGCTTCCGCGCGGAAGACGGCTCTATCCCGGACGAGGCGCTGGAGCGGTTTCGCACACGCATCTGCGCCGCGGACGGCGCGCAAGGAAGACCGGATGGTGAACAAGCAGGTGCTGGCGGACCTCCCTCGGGCGGCCCCGCTTTCAATCCCCTCGCCAGAGGCGCGCAGCGCGGCTGGCGTTACTTCCTCAACCTGACGCATACGATCGAGCTGGAAAACGAGATCAGGATTGCGCCCGGCGTTCCGGTGCTCGATCAGCTTGATGGTGATGCGACCGGGGCGTTTGGCTTCCCGCGCCACTCCTCGCGGCTCGAAGCCGGGCTGTTCGGCAATGGTCTGGGCACACGGCTTTCGGCGCAATATACCGGCTCCACGCGCCTTAACGGTTCGGGCCTGCCGGGCAGCAGCGATCTGTTCTTTGACGATCTGGCGACCTTCGACATTCGCGTGTTCACCAACCTTGATCAGATCACCGGCAGCGACAGCCCGGTGCTGAAGAACATGCGTATCTCGCTGAGAATGGACAACATCTTCGACGCGCAACGCGCTGTGCGTGACGAGGCAGGCGAGACGCCGATCAATTACCAACCCTTCGTGATCGACCCCGTTGGCCGGTTCATCGGGATTGATATCAGGAAGCTGTTTTAAAACACCAGTTTCGGAAACATCAGCTTGTGCCGGGGTTTTGGCTCAAACGGTGCCCACTCGCCTTCGGCCTGGGCCAGACGGTCCGCCATGGCGATCATCACGCTGGGATTCACGCCGAGGCCGATATGGCTGGCATAGACCACGATATTCTCGCTGGGATGACCGTTCGTCTTGTGCGGATGCTGAACGCTGCCGCGCCAGTGCACGATGCCGTCCGTCTTGGTCAGAACCGAGGTGGTCGGCACAGGCGGCGCGATATCCAGCCCGCGAAACTGCCCGTCGCGGATTTGCTCGGGCTCATCACCGTTGAAGAACTTGAACAGGCGCGCCGCGCTGGTGTGGTTGCGATCATCGGAGATCGGGCTGCCAAGGCTCATGACGAGGCGCACCTTGTCTGGTTGCAGTTTGGCCAGCTCGCGCGCGAGCACCCCGCCAAGGCTCCATCCGATCAGCGAGACCTTACGCCCGCTGTCCTGATACAGACGGTCCAGCTGGACTTCCAGTTTGCCGATCAGCTCTTCATTCACGCGTACATTGCGGCCAGAATCCCAGCCATGCGCGTCATATCCCAGATCGCGCAGCAACCGGCGCATCGGGCCGGTGGAGGAATTGGTCGCCATAAAGCCGGGTAGCGTCAGCACGCTGTGCCCGTCGCCCTTTGGCAGCCCCAAAAGCAGGGGCCGCGCCATGAGGAAGGAGGCAAACTCGAACATCGCGCGCCCTTCGGTCCATGTCCAGAACCGGTTTGGCGGTGCTGCGTCAGGCGTTGTCGGATACTGGGGCACAGCGGTGCGACCCGATCCATTGCCGACGATTAAACTCCCCGGAAAGGGTGCCATGGTGGCCATTACTTGCTCTCCCTGGTGATGCGCGCGGCGGAAGCTTTCGCCGGTTTGCGCTTAACTGCGGATCCCTTCGCAGTTGATTTCGTGGTTGTAGCCTTAGCAGAAGACGTCTTAGCGCTTGCTGTACGCGTGACAGGTTTTCTGGCCGCAGGCTTCTTCGCAGCAGTTTTCCTTGGTGCGGGCTTTTTGGGTGCTGATTTGGCGGGCGGCGTTTGCGCCTCTGTCAGTTTCGCCGCAGCCAGCATGTCTGCAAAACTGTCCTGCAAGCACTCCGAATAGAATTCCGGGTCCGGCATGATGTCGCGGCAGGCGGTGAAGCTGATGATCGCCTCATCCACATAGCTTTGCACCACATGCGCAAGGCCCAGACCGTCTGTCAGGCAGATGAGCGAGAGCGCCATGCTCTCCATCCGCGCGCCCGCCGAGTAAATGTGGACAGGCGGGCCGGGCACATTGGTCACAACCGTGTTGAACGGCATGGCCAGCCGGTGCGCGATGCTGACGCGGTTAAACAGTTGTGCGCCCAGCGCCATGTAAAGCAGCGGATTAACCTTGCTCACCTCTGTCATGGTGCGCGCGCCGATGGCTTTGGTCATCGCCTTGGAATTCTTGGTCCGCTTGAACACGTAGTCCAGCCGCTCGGCCGCATCCGCGATATGCGTGCCCAGCGGCGCAATCATGGCAGAGACCTGATTGCCCATATCGCTCTTTTCATTATCAGAGCGCACCGAGATCGGCGCCATCGCGGTCATCGTACCCTTGGGCAGATCTTCCTTCGCGACGAGATATCTGTGCAGCGCCCCGCCGATAATGGCGAGCGCGACATCGTTGACCTTCGCCTCTGGCATCAGCGCGCGGATCGCCTTTATATCGGCGAGCGGGAAACTGCGCCCGTCCACGACGCGGTGCGGCGATATGGAGCGGTTAAAGCGGGTGCGCGGCGGCACATAGTCGCTGTTCACCTTGAAATCGCGCGTAATCAGCCCCTTGATCGCGTTCGCCACGCCGGGAACTGCCTGCGCCGCAACGCGCGCCTGCTTTACCGGATTGATGATCGCGTTGAGATAGGATTTGCCCAGCAGCTCAACCGGACCGGGTATCTTCTCCGGCTTCCATTCGTCGGGCGCGTTGGGCGGGGGCGTGTTGGGGGCGAGCGTGTGGATTGCCTCCATCAGGTCAATCCCGCTCATCCCGTCAATCGCGGAATGGTGCACCTTGGTCACAAAGGCAAAGCAGCCGGGCGGGAAGCCGCGCACATTGTCCAGTCCCTCCACCACGGTAAACTCCCATGGCGGGCGGTTCAGGTCCATCGGGCGTGAATGGATGCGCGCGGTCTGGATGCACAGCTGGCGCCAATCGCCCGGCTTTGGCAGCGCGACATGGCGCAGATGGTATTCAAGGTCGAAATCGGGGTCCTCGATCCAATAGGGATAGTCGAGGTCCAGCGGCACCCGCACCAGCCGTTGCCGCATTGTCTTGGACAATTGCATCCGGCTTTCAAAGAACTGGAGGATATCCTTGAAGCGGACAAAACCGCCGGGCGCCGTCGCCGGATTGTAGATCAGCAGATTGCCGATATGCATAGGCGAATTGGGAGATTCCAGCGCGACAAACGATGAATCCATTCCCTGTAATTGGCGCAATATGCTCTCCTATCTCTGATTAGTCAGAGGCTGCGGCCAGCACTACCCGGGCAAGATGCACAGTTGCGCTGACACTGGCCCGTGTTCGGGCTCTTTGACGGTGGGTAGAAGTATTTCGGTGCTGAGACAACCTCACGCGCACGGCAAGCACGGCAACACAGGTAACCCCTTGTCAAACAATGTCGTTCTATCATGGTCACTCTATTCGGGATTGCGGAGAGGGCGGAGCGATGATCGACGATACCGATCTGGACGCGGCGGTTGCGGCAAACCAGATAACGCCGACGCAGGCCCAGCGGCTGAGACGGTTCGCGGCTGAGCGGCGCGCAGATCCGCCGCCCATTCAGGAAGATTCGCATTTCCGCTATCGTTTCAGCTGGCAGTCCGTTCTGACAGGATTTGCGCTGCTGCTGGTGCTATCAGGTCTTTCAATGGCCGGGGGCATGGCCCTCGGGCCGTTTGCAGTTATCCCGGTCCTCGCCTTTGGTGGCTGGGCGGCGCTGAGGTTTGCCGAGCGGCGCGACGGATTTGCGACCACCTTCCTTTGCATCATGTTGATATCGGCATGGGCGACCGCGGCAAATATGCTGGCAAGCGCGATCACTCCGAACGGCGCTTTGCAGGTTGTTATCACAGCCTGCCTCGCCGCCATCGGTAGTGCCGCGTTCTGGTATGTGCTGCGTCTGCCAATCGCGTTTACGATTGCCTACGCCTCGCTCGCCATGGGCGGCGATGGAGTGTTGTCCTATGCATTCGGGACTGTCCCCGATGCAGTGCAGATCGCCTATGTAGCGGGTGTGGGAATAGTGGGTTTTCTGATCGCCTTGTGGTGGGACATGACCGACATTCACCGCCAGACAATCCGGTCCGATATCGCGTTCTGGATGCACCTGTATTCCGCCGTACACCTCGTATGGGGCGGGGCGCGCGCGATCTACGGGTCAAGCGGCGATGGCAGTGCGTGGGGCATTGATATCAGCAATATGGACTCGCCCGATACGCTTGCCGTTACGGTCGCGGCCTATGTATTGTGTATCGTCATGGCGCTGGTTTCGGATCGGCGGATGATCCTGTTCATGTCGTCGGTCTATACGATGCTGGCGTTTGCTTCGGTGTCTCAGGCGATGCAGTCTGTCACCTTCCTCGTCATCGGCGGCATCGTGGTTTCGGCCGCCCTTTTCTGGGAGCGCATTCGGACGACGATACTCGACCAACTGCCACCTCAGATGGCGGCGCAATTCCCGCGCGCATCACCCCATATGCATGCAGAACGGCCGGTCTATTAATATACGATCAGCGTCCGATCGCCTCACCCGCAGCAACCCCGCTGGCCCATGCCCATTGGAAGTTATAGCCGCCGAGCCAGCCGGTCACATCCACCGCCTCGCCGATAGCATAGAGGCCGGGCACGGATTTTGCTTCCATCGTGCGTGAGGAAAGCTCGCTGGTCGCGATCCCGCCGATGGTCACCTCGGCCTTGGCAAAGCCTTCGGTGCCATTGGGGGTGAAGCGCCAGTCTGAAAGGCTTTGCGCGGCGGTGCGCAGGGCCTTGTCCGGCAGATTGCCAAGCTCGCGGTCCAGCCCCAATTCCTGCTCAAGCCGATCAGCCAGCGCATCCGCCAGCCGGTCGGGCAAATGCTCTCGCAACAGCGATTTGATCGTCGCGCGCGGGCGGTCGCGTTTTTCCGCAAGCAGCCAGTCGCTTTCGGCCTCGGGAAGGAAGGTGATGCCCACCTCCTCGCCATGGCGCCAATAGGAGGAGATTTGCAGGATCGCCGGACCCGACAGCCCCTTATGCGTGAACAAGGCGGCCTCATCAAAGCTTGCCTTGGCCTTGCCAGCGCCACTACCGAAGCCGGCTGTGGCGCGCACCGGAGCCGATACGCCGGAGAGTTCGCGGAACAGCACATCATCGCCGCCCAAAGTCAGCGGGACGAGGGCAGGGCGCGGCTCCACCACTTTCAGGCCGAACTGGCGGGCCAGATCATAAGCGTAATCGCTCGCACCCATTTTCGGGATGGAGGGGCCGCCAGTGGCGATGACGAGGGCGGGGGCGGAATAGCTTTGCCCACCGGCGATCACGCCGAACTGGTCGCCATCGCGCACCACCTCGCGCACCACCTCGCCAACCTCAGCCTCGCATACCACGTCCACATTGTCGGGGCATTCATCGAGCAGCATCTGCACAATCTGCTTGGCCGATCCGTCACAGAACAGCTGGCCTAGCGTCTTTTCATGCCATGCAATGCCGTGCCGATCGACCATCTCGATGAAGTCGGACGGGGTGTAGCGAGCGAGCGCGGACTTGGCGAAATGCGGATTGGCGGAGAGGAAATTGGCCGGTCCCGCGCCCAGATTGGTAAAGTTGCAGCGCCCGCCGCCGGAAATCAGGATTTTCTTGCCCGGCTTCTCCGCCTTTTCCAGCACCAGAACCCGCTGGCCGCGCCCGCTTTGCTGAAAACTCTGTCCGGCGATGCCGGCGCACATCAGGCCCGCCGCGCCTGCGCCAAGGATTATGACATCATAATGTTGCATGGCCCGGGCGATAGGCGCTCGTGGGCGCTGGCGCAAAGCGAAAGTCGCTTGGAAAAATCAGAGAAGAAAAACGCGGAGCAGTGCCCTCAAAAGTGGGCAATGGTGGCACCGCTCCGCGCGGCAGGGCAGTCTACGGGGACGGTGAGACTGCCCTATCAAAGTGTGGCTCAGATGGCAGGAAGCGCAGGCTGCGCGGCCGTCACCAGCTTACCAAGTGTGTTCCATTCCTCTCGCGGGACCCAGTTGCGGTTCGATCCCATAAAGGAGTGGTCGTCCAGTTCCAGCAGGCCAATCATCACTTCGGCCACGATGGTCGCGCCCACCGGGCCAAGCGCCTCTGCCTCTTTGGTTGAGCCGTTGGGTTCGGCGCGTCCGACCACTTCGGCCTCAGCCAGAATATACAGCCACAGCGGAATACCCTCGCGGCCCAGATCACCGTTCACATCCTCGACCTTGTCCAGAACCTTGTCGATCTGATCTTCGGGGCAGCCAATCGCGTGCGCGATCTTTTCACCCGCAGGCAACAGGAAGGCGTTGCCGCGCAGCAGATTGCGCGTGGCGAGCGACTTTTCCTGCGCGGGCGCCGACGCCTCAATGAATGGCAGGTCCAGCAGATCCCCTGCCAGCCGCGTGTCCATCTTCTGCGCGTGTTCCACCTTGCGGTTCTCGGGCGTGTCGAGCAATTCGTGCCAGTCCACCACGGTATCGGGATCGCCGACCGGATCAAACCCCTGACCCAGCTTTGGCCCGAACAGTTCAAAGCGCGAGCCGCCTTTGCGCACTTGCAGCTTCATCGGGATCATCGAATGGCCAAAGCGATAGGCGGCGACGGAGAACTCCACCGGAATGAAGGGGACGTTGCCGCAATAGAACTGGCGACCGCAGCCGAGGATCTTCTCAACCACTGGCAGGCCGCAGATCGCGGGAAGGAAATCATGCACCAGCGCATATTGATAATGCCACGTCGTTTCCTCGCGTGAGGCTTCGTAGAGGTCGTGCCCTTCCATGCCCGTTTCAGCATGGATCGTTTCAGCCACCAGATTGTGGAACCGGATGATGGCGAGCTGGATCTGGCTGATAATGCGGTTTTCGTCATTGCGCGGATCGCCGATAATCGCGCGGTTGTTGGGCGCGCGCAGCAGATCATGCTCGGCCAGGCCAGCCTGCCCCGGATTATCCGCACCCGTCAGCAGGCGAGCCCCGCCAAACGCGCCGCCCTGTTCGAACAGGTATGGCTGGGCTTCGGGTCCAAGGCCGTAAATGCAATCCAGATCAAGCGTCGGCGTGCGCACATTCGCGATTTCGCCGGGATTGTCGATCACGCTGTCAAAGGTGGTGGAGGCATCCAGCGTCACGTCATGATCGACGAACTGGCCAAAGAAAATCATGCCCACCGGCACGGTGTCCGTGCGGTCGTCGCTCGATTTGCCGTCCATGGCCCCGCCGATGCGGCCAATCTCGATCAGGATGTCAGGGCGTGTATAGGCAGGGCTTAACTCGGGGAACAGCCTGCCAAACCGATCTTCGCGCAAGCCCCCAAGATCTTCCTCCCCGTATAATTTCATGCTGCAATAAGGGTTTAGGCCCTCAAGCGTTTTCATTCCATGATGGTCTGCATTAGACATTAGTAATCTCCCCAAGTTAGCTAAATGTTATGCAACCTCTTCGTTATTATCCGAGTCGTTCCACTCTATAGCAGAGATGTACATTTTGACCGATTGAGTATTGTATGAAAGCGCGATGACGATTTAGTACAATTTGGTTTCATGTCGGGGGCAGATTGATGACAGCGCTTCCCTATGGCGCTGTCGCGTCCTATTTGACGGGGCATGTCGCGAACCGAAGCTGGAACACCGCAAAACCCCGGAGGCTCCGAGCGTTTCAATGAGGAGCGCGCGGCCTACACGGTCGCCTCGGCCCAGCCCAATCTGGAGGCGGGCGTTCAGGCGATCCGCGATACAGTCGCCACGCTGAAACCCATCCCCGGCGTATACCGCATGCTCGATACGCGTGGGGAGGTGCTGTATGTCGGCAAGGCCCGCAGCCTGAAGGCGCGCGTCGCGAACTACACGCAAGTCAACGGGCTAACGCAGCGGCTGATGCGGATGGTCAGCCAGTGCCGCAGCATGGAAATCGTCACCACCAATTCAGAGGCGGAGGCGCTGTTGCTGGAGGCGCAGCTGATCAAGCGGTTTCGCCCGCCGTTCAATGTGCTGCTCAGGGATGACAAGAGCTTCCCCTTCATCCTGCTGCGCGCCGATCACGAATTTCCGCGCATCCACAAACATCGCGGAGCGCGCAAGGCAAAGGGCAATTATTACGGCCCGTTCGCCAGCGCGGGCAGCGTGAACACGACGCTGAACGCGCTGCAAAAGCTCTTCCTGCTGCGATCCTGCACAGACAGTTTCTTCAACAATCGTGACCGGCCCTGTCTGCTGTACCAGATCAAGCGGTGCTCTGCGCCGTGTGTCGGGCGTATTGACGAGGCCGGGTATGACGCGCTGGTCAAACAGGCGAAGGACTTCCTTGGCGGGCGGTCGGGGCAGGTCCAGATCGACCTCGAAAAACAGATGGCCAAAGCGGCGGAGAATCTCGACTTCGAAACCGCCGCCATCCTGCGTGACCGGCTGCGCGCGGCGACCTTTATTCAGGGCAGTCAGGCGATCAATGCAAAGAGCGTAGGCGATGCCGATGTCTTCGCGCTCGCGGCAAAGGGCGGGCATGTCGGTGTGCAGGCCTTCTTCATTCGTGGCGGGCAGAACTGGGGCCACCGCGCCTTCTTCCCCAGCCACACAAAGGATGTGGAAGAGGATCAGGTGCTCGCCAATGTGATGCTGCAATTCTATGAGGAAGTGCCCCCGCCGCCCACCGTCTTGGTCGACCGCGACCTGCCCGAGGGTGAGCTGATGGAAACGGCTCTTGGAGCGCTTGCCGAGAAGAAAGTCACTATTTCGATCCCCCAGCGCGGCGACCGGCGAAAGCTGCTGCAACAGGCGCAGCGCAACGCCGTGGAAGCGCTGGAGCGGCGGCTGGCCGAACGCGGAACCAAGGCCAAGGTCAATCGCGAGCTGGCCGAATTCCTCGAACTGGAGGAGCCGCCCGAGCGCATCGAAGTCTATGACAACAGCCACATTCAGGGCGCAAAAGCGGTGGGCGCGATGGTCGTTGCCAGCCCCGAAGGCTTTGAAAAGTCGCAATATCGCAAGTTCAACATCCGCGAGGCACAGACCAACGACGATTTCGGGATGATGCGCGAAGTGATGCAGCGCCGCTTCCGCAAGTTCGCCGAAGGGGCAGAGCCTGCCGAGAGCAAATCGGGCAAGAAGGGCCACGAAACCGTCCTGCCCGATCTGCTGCTGGTCGATGGCGGCAAGGGGCAATTGTCGAGCGTGATGAGTGTGCTGGAGGAATACGGTCTGGCCGACGAATTCGCCGTGATCGGCATCGCCAAGGGCCCGCATCACGGGCGCGAGGGGCGCGAGGTGTTCCACTTCCCCGACGGGCGCGAAAAGACGCTGCCGACCAATTCGCCCGTGCTGTTTTACGCCCAGCGCCTGCGCGACGAGGTTCACCGTTATGTGATCGGCGCGCACCGGGCAAAGCGTTCAAAGGCGATCACCGCATCCCCGCTGGATGAGATTCCCGGCATTGGCCCCGCGCGTAAACGCGCCCTGCTCCTGCATTTCGGCACCGCCAGCAAAGTGCGCGCCGCCGCCCTGCAAGACCTGCAACGCGCGCCCGGCGTCAGCGAAAAGGTCGCGCAACAAGTGTACGATTTCTATCATGCGGGCGGGTGACGGGCGGCTTGTTGAAGCACTGCCAATAGGATAGCCTGCGGTTTCGTGGTGTTTACCCAAGCAAAAAGGCGGCCTGTCATGAAGCGAATACTGTCTGTTCTTGTTTGCATCGTGCTGGGTTTCTCGGCTGTCAGTTCCGCGCAGACTACCGCTCCGGGCAGCACCAAACCGGTTCTTCCCTCGTCGATTGGCGGCAAGTTCATCGTCTACAAAACCGGGTCTGTCAGCACGATAGACGCACAAAAAGTTCCCTTTATCGGCACGATATTTACCGAGCGCGCGGTTTACAGCCAAGAGGCGGCGCTGCGCGATGTGTCGCGGATCACCTACAATCCGCGCACGGGTCGGATCATCATGCGGGACTTCCTCTCGCCCGAAGAACGCCAGACCCTCATTTCAAAGAAGTCCATTTACCGCCGGTGCAGGGGAAATATCGCAGAGCCACCGGTCAGCTTTCAGGTGAAGGCCGTGACGAATTCCGAGACTGGTCTGTACTTCACCGATCTTTGGATGGTCGAGCAGGTGACGCAGGCCTGCGAGCTGTTGACTGTCCGGCATCATTCGCGGGACAATTCGTGCGAGACCATCTGTGATAGATGGGCCAAAGGGCGGGATGAAGGCATGACGAACATGCGCCTGACCAGCTCGCGCGATTTCGCGATGCGCATTTCAAAGGCTCGGCGCAAGTGAATGCGTGATGTGGGCGGGTGAGGGGGTCACATTCGTCGTCGCGGCGGAGGCTGGGAGCTAGGGTAGTGGTGCGCAACGCCTGAGAGTAAGCGAGGCCCCGGATCAAGTCCGGGGTGACGATATGGGGGCAAGGGTGACCTGATCCTGCTCCGCTTTCCTACAACACCTCCGCCGCGCTACGCCGCTGCCTATGCCTGCATACACGATCCCGCCGTTTCACCCTGTCCCCGTTCGTAGCCGCAGCGACGGGTGGACGCCGGAGCGGCAGGCGCGCTTTATCGGCCATCTCGCCGAAACACATTCAGTCGCAAGAGCGGCGCGGGCGGTGGGGATGGCGCGCGAAGGGGCGTATCGGTTGCGCAGCCGTGCATGGTCACACAGCTTTTGTCTGGCGTGGAACGCGGCCCTTGGAAAGCAGGCTGTGCCAGCCCTGACACCCGCCCACGCTAAGGTCACACTTGAGGAGCTGGAATGGCAGTTTGAAAGCGGGCTGTGGCATGTCGTCATGCGGCGCGGCAAATTTTGGGATCTGCGCTGGAAACCCTGCAATTCGGCCTTTTTCGCCGCCGCTTCACGCGTGGGAATGCTTAACCGGGCACCCATCTGGCCAAAGGCGGTAGCGGCCCTTGGCGATGCCATGAAAACCGCCATGAGTGTCAAGTAATGCTGAGCAATCCCTCAGCATCCCGACAAACAAAAACCCCGCCGCGCATTGCTGCGCAGCGGGGTTTTGATCTGTCCGAAGACCGCGAAGTTTTACGCGGGATAGGTCCAGGTGCTGCCGCGCGCGAGGTTTTCGCTGGCGAAGGCCCAGTTCAGTTTGTCACCGACAACCGCGTCGAGATAGGACGGACGCTTGTTCTGGTGGTCGAGGTAATAGGCGTGCTCCCAAACATCGACGGTCAACAGCGGGTTGTAATCGCTGTCTGCCAGAGTGTCGCCATCGTGGGTTTCCTGAATGGACAGCTCGCCATCCTTTTCAGCCAGCCATACCCAGCCGCTGGCAAAGTGGCCAGCGCCGCGCGATTTCATTTTCTCTTTCAGCTCGTCGACCGAACCGAAGGCGGCTTCGATCTTGGCTTTCAGCTCATCCGACGGGGCGGTTTCTTCAGCCGCCATCGAATGCCAGTAAAATGCGTGGTTCCAGCTTTGTGCGGAATTGTTGAACAAGCCTGCATCCTTGCCGCGCGCGGCGGCGATGATGTCTTCCATCGCGGCATCTGCGTGAGGCGTGCCGTCAATCGCGGCGTTCATCTTGTCGATATAGGCCTGATGGTGCTTGCCATGGTGGAACGACAGCGTCTCGGCAGAGATTGCCGGAGCCAGCGCGGTGTCAGCGTAGGGAAGATCGATCACTTTATATGCCATGGGAGTGCCCTCTTTCATTTGATTTCAGCGTATATGGTACCAATGATCCGGAGCGGTAATGGTTGCGCGCCGGACGCGAAAAATCTGTTTCAGACAGAGATAGGTTACAACAGCTTACGTGCCTAACTCTTGTGCGATGGTGCTGATTTGCATAGTCTTTGAAGTGAAATGTTTGGGATGAGAGTAAAACGGATCGCCGATCGCGGGTTGGAGCCTTTGCTGCCATACAAATCGCTCGCGTTCTTTCGCGGTGTGAAAAGCGTCAGACGCAGCGATATTGTGCTGGTCGATCACCCCGAGGCGGGGCGGATCGTAAAAAAGGTCGCCGCAGTCAGTGTTAACGGACGGATTGCTCTTCGCGGGATGGCGCTCATCTCGCCGGGCTCGAACTACACAAAGAGCGTGGAACGCGATGAAATTCTCGGCAAGCTGAGCTTTGCGATGAAGTGGATGCGGTTCTTGCCGCGCTTTGCCGATGAGGAGCCAATCGCCGGCGCAGGCACGGATGAAGTCGGGATTGAGTGTAGCTCCGGGCCCGATGAGGATAATTGCGCGGCGACCCGATAGCGGGCCGGTCGCGTGGTTTGAGGCGGCGTTCAAGGCTGCGCCTCAGGCTGCGTCCTTGTTCAATAGGTCGTTGTCCAAAAGCCCGCACTTGAATGCGGCATCGGCGCGCAATTGATCATGTTCCACCCATGTCGAATGGACCCCGCTTGAAATCTTGTGCGGCAGAAGGGCGCGGGCAATCGGGCCCTTGGAGATGTCCCCGGCGTCAAGGATGGCGAGTTCGGAAGTGCCGGTGTTCTCGTCGATGAGGAAGGTGACGAGGTAGGCATCATCTTCGCGTTTTGGTTCGCCTACCGCTCCGCTACTTGAGGCGGCGTTCCGGGCAGGTACAACCGGGCTCTCGCTCGCATAGACGCCGTCGGGCAGTTCATAAACCTGCTCTTCGCCCGTTTCGCTGTCATGGCGGACATAGCCGTTGAACAGGAACCAGCCCGGCCGCGCGGTGGTGTGCCAGGTGTAGCGGTTGGGCTGCATCAGATAATCGGGATTGATCATGCCAAACTCGACGATCCGGTCGGACAGGCGCTCTTCCCGGCATTCGCCAGTGGCCAGATTGAAACGCCAGCGGTGAAAGCGGCATTGAAAGGAATGCTCATCCACATAGGCCATCATGTGACTGTATTGTCCGGCCTCCTCAATCGGGTCGGGCATGGGCTTGTCCTGATAATAGCCCTCAAGCACGACTTCATCGCCCTCTTCGTAGGCGTTGGTCCAGTGCAGCACATAGGTGGGCGAAGCCTCGAACCAGCGGATATCCTCGGGCTGGCCGTGGCGCGGGATCAGGGCAAAGCGTGTGGGCAGGCCATCGTGAATGCGCGCGGCGTGGATATCGCGCTTCAGCAGATCGGCGTCCCAGAACAGCGGCATGTCATTGAGGATCGACCAGTTTTTCGTGATTGCCATGTCATGCGGCAGGCGCGGGCCAGGCAGCGGGATGGGTACATAATGCGCCAGCGCACCCGTCCGGTCCACCACGCCATAATGCATGTAGGACGCGTATTTGGAATAGTTGAAAAACATCATCTCGCCGGTCGCTTCATCCACCTTGGGATGTGCGGAAACTCCGTCCAGCGGCCCCCACGGGGCCTTGCCAAGGTTTTGCAGCGTGACAGGATCAATCATCCACGCCTCACCGCATTGATAGAAGGTGGCATAGGCGATCCCTGCATGGACGATGATGTCGGTGGAGCCGGTGTCCTTCAGCCCCTGATGCGCGCCAAATCCGGGGCGCAGGCTCGTGCCCGCAGGGTCCATCAACCCGCCCCACAGCGACTGACCAGCGATCTGTTCCGCTTCAAAACAATGGGTGCGTACAAAGCGGTTGCGATAGCTCGCCTTGCCGCCGGAAATGCTGACCTGGTGGATCATCGCATCGCCATCAAACGGGTGGTGGCGGCCCAGCGGCTGATGCACGGGGTTTTCGGTGTTGCGCAGATAGATGCCGTCAATATCGGCCGGGATTTCGCCTTCGATCATGTCGAGTTCGGGGACATCCACCTCTTCATGAACCGGCGTCCATGCGCCCGAAAGATAGGGATGGTTGCTGTGTTCAAGGCTGGTCTTGACCGGCGGATGGCGCGTGATCTGCATGGTGTACTTCCCTCTTCCGGCCATCAGACTAGCGTGGAAGGGCGACCAGCAAAAGAGCCTCCCGCAAAAGGGGGCGCCAAATTTGATCTTGATCAATTGCGAAGAGGCGTTGTGTGCGTATCCTCCGGCTGTATTGCGAAGAGGGAGAAAGCTCGTGAAATCCATTCTACTCCATATCGGCGGCGACAGTTGCATGGACGCCCGTTTGCAGGTCGCGCTCGACATTGCCCGCGCGACGGATGCGCATATTACCTGCCTTCAGGCGGTGAGCTATGAAGTGTTTGCGCCCGGCGACTTTTACGGGTCGGCGATGGCCGCTGCGATGCCGCGGATCAGGGAAGCCGCACAAGCGTTGCGGGCCAGGATCGAAGGCGACCTCGCCAACGAAGACGTGTCATGGGAATGGCAGTTCTTTGACGGAATGGCCGAAGTGCGCCTGCTGGAACAATCCGCGCTGCATGACATCATTCTCGTCGGCCCGAACGATATCGGCTCTGACGGCACGCTGTTGCCATCGGGCATGGCGGGCGACCTGGCGTTGAAAGCGCCTGTGCCGGTGCTCGTGGTGCCAGGCCATATCAAGAGCTTTGACGTGTCGGCCCCGGTGCTGGTCGCGTGGAACGGGTCATCGGAGGCCTGTGTCGCGCTGCGCGCGGCGGTCCCATTGCTCGCTTTGTCCAAAGCCGTCTATCTCGTCAGCGTTGAAGAGGCATCGGACAAGGTCCGCTATGATTTCCCCCCGGTCGAAGGCGCGCGCTATCTTAGCCGCCACGGGATTGAGGCGGAATGCGTGGAAATTCCGCGCGGGAAGGCGAAGATCGCCGATACGCTGTTTTCAGCCGCGCAAATGCGCGAATGCGGGATGATTGTGATGGGCGCCTATGGCCATTCACGGCTGGCGGAATTGCTGTTGGGCGGGGTGACGCGGCGCAGCCTGTCCGATCCGCAATTGCCGATATTCATGGCGCACTAAAAGGGAGGACTAGCGAACAACACACAGGCCCCGCCAAACCATGAATTAGCGGTCGGTCAGCGAGAGGGTGATGCTTTGCATGTGCGGTTGTATCTGAATTTCCAGAACAATTGACCGCGCCGTTTACCCTAGATGATAGGCTGATATTGAGGCTAACGAATCCTTAAGACCGCCCTCGCTATACCTGCCTGCAAGGGTTCGGGGAAAGCGGTCGTAAACATGCAGAGCCAGTTCGAAATTCCGCGACCAGGCGAGGGAGGGTTCCGTGGCTGGCTCGGAACAAAGCTCCCGCGCGTTTTCAAACCGAAAGACCGGCGCGAGACCGCAGAAAATCTGGGCCGAAAGCGGATCGGTATCGTCGTGTGGGCGCTCATATTCGGAGCGATCGCGGGACTGATCGAACTGCCGATGCCCGCTGAGGATGCCTGGCGCGCCGTGCGTGCGGAGGTTCGGTCAAAGGAAGTGCCTGCCGATATCGTCGTGGTCGCGGTGGATGATGCCACACTAGCCTATATTGGGGCAAATGCGCCCTCGCGCAGCCAGGATGCACAACTCGTTGATGCAGTCTTCGCTGCGGGCGCAAATCGTCTGCTGTTCGATAAGGCGTATGCCGATCCGACCAACCCCGCAGACGACGCAGCGTTTGGAGAAGCGCTGGAGCGGCACAAAGGCAAAGTATGGCTGGGCGCATCGCCAAAGCTGGAAATGCGTACTGCGCAATCGGAGCAACTTGTTCCGATTGCGTCATTGCGCGAAAAGGCTGCGATTGTCTCGATGGTGGGACAAGCAGCGCCCTTTGGCCTCTCTGTCTGGTTTCCGATTACGACTGTCATCGATGGACGAAAACATCCTTCGATTTCTGCGACGCTTGTGGGGTATGAGGGGAAAGAGGGCTGGTACCGACCTGACTTTGCCTATGATCCGTTCACTATACCGACGATTAGTTATGTGGACATTCTTGACCACCGGGTTGAGCCGAGTCAGCTCGCGGGAAAGAGCGTCATCGTCGGATTAACTCATATTCAGACGCCTGACTTCCATCACCTTCCGTTGGGAGACAGAATTCCGGGCGTCTATTTCCACGTGTTGGGCGCGCATACCCTCAAGGGCGGATTGCCGATCGACCTGCTGTGGTTTCCGGCACTGGCATTGGTCGCTGCGGTTGTGGGCATTCAGGCCTATCGCAAGACCCCTTCAACACCCCTCACATCAGGCGCGCTGATCGTCCTCGTTTTCGCGCCGCTGGCGTTTGACGAGTTCAAAATCGGCGTCGATATCTTCCCAGCCCTGATTGCATTGGGGATTGCGACATTCCGGCTGCATCGCCTGTCTGCCAGGGTTTATGATCAGGACACCTCGCTGGTCCTCGCACGCGCTTTGTCGGAGCCGGACAGCAGGCCCGATCACGATGTCTACGCGTTGAAGATCGAGAATCTTGGCGATTTCACCGAGTTTCAGGACGCGCGCCAGTTCGGCAAATTTGTCGAACAGATCATCGCCTGCATGGAAGGGGCCAGCGAAGGGGCCAGCCCGGCAACCGGTTCCGACGGGCAAGTCGCTTTCCAGCGCGATATGCTGATCTGGGTTGCCCCTAAACTGGAGCGGCGGGAACTCGATCAAAGCGGCATGGGCCTGATCTCTGTGTTGCGCAGCGTGATTTTGAAACAGGGCGCGACAGTCAATCTCGCCACGACGCTGGGCGTGGACATCAACCATGATCTGGCTTTGTCTCAACGCATACAGAACGCGATGCGCGCTGCTGATAATGCTTCGAAGGCGAATACGCGGTTCGTCGTGTGCGACGATGCATTTCTTGACCAGCGCCGCCGCCGCATGAACCTGATGTCCGAATTGGAAGATGCGATCCGCAACGATGCAATATGGGTCGCCCATCAGCCTAAGATCGACCTGACGACGGGCGAAGTGAATGGTGCCGAGGCTTTGGTGCGATGGGATCATCCTGTCTTGGGGGCGGTGAGCCCCCAGGAATTCGTTACGATGGCAGAGGAGCATGATCGCATTGATATGCTTACCGCCTATGTGTTGGATCGCGCGGTGCGCGAAGCGAAACCCTTGCTCGATATCGACCCTGCGTTCAAACTGGCTGTGAACGTGTCCGCCAAGTCTTTGGCAGGCGACGCGATAGTCGAGCAGGTGATCGAAACCGTCGGGCAATATCGTTTCCCGACGAAGAACCTGATCCTCGAGGTCACCGAAACCGCAGAGCTGGACGATAGCCGCGTCGCTACAAACCTCAAAGACCTGTTGGACCTGGGTGTGGCGCTTTCGATTGATGATTTCGGCATGGGCCACTCCAGCCTCGATTATCTGAGGCGGGTCCCATGCAGCGAAGTGAAGATGGACCGCCAGTTCGTCTCCGTGATGCTAACCTCCAGAGAAAACCGCGCCTTGGTTACCGGCACGATCGCAATGGCCCATTCACTGGGCAAGACGGTCGTGGCCGAAGGGGTCGAGGATGCTGAGACTGCCGATCTGTTGAAACAGCTCGGATGTGATCTGGCGCAAGGCTATTTCTTCTCGCGCGCGGTCGAGATAGCCGAAGTCAGCAAACTCATCAGGGAAAGGCGCAAAGCGGCCTAGGGTTGCAAAGCGTAAAGGATTTGTTTACCACGTCTCTTGTCAAAAAGTTAATTCTGAACAGGAGGTCGTTATGTGGCGTTTTTGGACAACTTTTTTTGGTGTTCGTTGAGGCACCAGTAATTCTACAAAAAGCCCCGCTTTTGCGGGGCTTTTTCATGTCCGGTTGGTTATACAACCCCGCTGTGCTGGCCCGGCTTTCCAGCCCTCACGCGCTCAATCACCGCGCCGATTACATTTGATTCGCACTGATTCGGATGAGACTCGTCTTCATCTCAGACGATTGAGGGGCGTTGTGGAAAACCTGGGGGGGTGCAGGCGCGCAGGTCCGTCGCGCCGGGTCGCTGCAACAAGTGGAGGTCAGGCCCTATACGATCAACTCTTGCGCTTGCGTTTGCGCATCATTCCTTCTTGCGCAACGCTGGCAACCAACTTGCCGTCACGCTTGAAAATGCGACCCCGGTTAAAGCCGCGACCGCCCCCCGACCACGGGCTGTCCGTTACATAGAGCAGCCATTCATCCGCGCGCGCGGGCGCATGGAACCACAGAGCATGATCAAGGCTGGCACCGACCAACTCGCCCCGCATCCAGCTGAGGCCATGGGGCAGGGCGCTGGTGCCCAGCAATGTGTAATCGCTGGCATAGGTGATGATGGCGCGGTGCAGATCCGGCGTGTCAGCCGCGCCTGTGATCGGAGCTGCCGTGCGGAACCAGCAGTGGGCGTGGGGCTCTTTGGGCTCGGAATTCATCCAGTGTAGCCGGTCAACCGTGCGCATCTCAATCGGGCGGGGGCGCAGCATGAGGGCGCGGCCCGCCTCGCTCATTTTGTCGCCGATTTTGTCGGCCATTTCGCGGCGGACATCCATGTCAGGCCGCAGGTCTTCGGGCGGAGCGACATCGGGCATGGGCGCTTCGCAATGCTCGAGGCCTTGCTCTGGCACCTGAAAGCTGGCGGTGAGGTTGAGGATGGGTGTGAAGCTGCCGTCCTCACTCTCTTGCGCGGCGACAACGCGGCGATTGGCAAAGCTGCGCCCGTCAAAGTCGCGCTCGATACGGTATTCGATCGGCGGTCCTTCAACCCCGCCGCGCAGGAAATAGGCGTGCAGCGAGTGGGCGGTCTTTGCCCCCGGTTCGTTGGCAGGCACGCTCGATTGCGCCGCCTGAAGCGCCTGCGCGAGCACCTGCCCGCCAAAGACGCGGCCCATACCGCCTTCCTGCGGGTTGCCGCGATAGATATCGGACGCCCGCTTTTCCACGGTGAGGAGGTCGACAAGGCCTTCGACAAGCTGTTCGGGAGTTGGGGTATCGCTCATGGTGCGACGCCATGCGAGGGGCGGGGCGAGCCGTCAAGATAGGGACGAAAGAAGGGCTACGCCTCAGCCTGCAAGCCCCGCTTTTCTCAGCACCTTATACGCCAGACTGCGGGCGCGGTTGCCATGCGGCCAGCGGCGCGGCGCTTTCGGGGACAACCCTTTGCCGCGCAGCCAGTGGTTGAACGCGCGCGCCTCGCTCTCGGCATAACTCCATTCAGAGCGCCAGGTGATCGACAGCGAAATCGAGCTTTCATGCCCGTTGCGCACGAAATGCGGGGCCATGACCGGCACGAACAGAGCATCGCCGGGATGCAGTGCGAAGGGTGTACCCCCGCGCAGAAATGCATCGTCCCACGCCAGTTCGCGCGGGCCACCCGTGTGATAGCTCTCATGCCGCTCGTCAGGGGCAAAGCTCGCGTTCCCGGCGGGGAATTGCGTCATTACCTTGGAGCCGGTGATCTGGCACAAAATGTTATGCTCGGGATCGAAGTGGTAGGGCGTGACGGCATTGGGGCTGGAGATGAAGATGAAGGCCTGCGGTGTCAGCAGCTTGCCTGTCTTCGCCTCAATCGCGCCTTGCAACTCGTTCAGCAACCCTTGGAGCAGCGCTGAATAGGCCGGGACCGCTTCGATGTTCTTGAGCACGGCCCAGCTGTTCGCATCAGCAACCTGCCGGATCGTCGCTCCGATGGAGAGGCCGGTCGGGCCGGGCTTGCCTTCAACCCCAATGGGCAGATCGCCGCGATTGTATTCCACGCTGCTCCCGGGAAGCTGCTCTGCCAGATCAGCCAGTGCATCCAGACCCAGCAAAGGTTGATCGCCCAGAGCATGACGCAATTTGTGCGGTGTTTCGGGATAGTTGC
Source organism: Erythrobacter sp. (assembly GCA_049647465.1). Classification (GTDB taxonomy): domain Bacteria; phylum Pseudomonadota; class Alphaproteobacteria; order Sphingomonadales; family Sphingomonadaceae; genus Erythrobacter. The sequence continues at coordinate 609 of JBARXS010000071.1, read as the reverse complement.
GCGCAAATGTCGCGGTCGCGCTTTCATCAAAGACAGGCGACGCTGTGCCGTCATCGGACTGCCATCGGGCGCTGCTGGTCACGGGTGCGTTCATGAACTGCTCCGTTTGCGGGTCTCATACGCCATCAACGGCTTCACAAATCTGCGCCGCAGCCTGCCCCCGATCGCTATATTGCGGCTGACCAGAGTCCGGCACTCGCTCCAGAGGCGCTCGATCATCGGGTGCCCTTGGGCAGCGCAGCTGTCAGTCCACTCGATCGCTGGATCTTCGAGGGTGGCAAGGTTTTCGATCTGCAACAGCATTCCGGGCGAGAAGGCGGCGAAGTTCTCATCAAAGGCAGTCTTGAAACTATAGGCACCGGGCGCTGTCACAAAACTGGCGAGCATCGCGATCCTGCGCCCGTCCAGAGTGAGAGAGAGGCGTTGCAACCGGCCCGCTTTCGAGGCGCCATCCATAACCTGGATGAACAGGGCGCGTGTGGCTTCGGCTTCGGCCAGCGCCGTGCCGGCATCGCCCTTCCATCCCGCCGCCTCTAGCGTGAGGAAGTCCTGCGTCCAGCTCTCGATATTAGCGGTGTCGTGCAGTCGCTCAACCGCGAGCTCTCCACA
>JBARXS010000070.1:0-2775 GCA_049647465.1 Erythrobacter sp. | reverse complement strand
CGCTGACCATCCTTCAGGATTGCCTTGCGCACGATGTCGCTTTCCAGCTTCTTCACGAGCTTCAGGCGGCCCATATATTCAGCCGGATCGCTCTCGGCGAGGTCAGCATAATGCTCGCGTGCCTTGGTGCGAGCGGCGTTGACCGCGTCCTGACGGGCGCTCTTGTCGGTGATCTTGTAAGCAGCGGCCAGATCGTCGCCGATAACGCTGCGCAGATCGTCGAGAGCTGCGGTCTTGTCTTCGACCGGATCGAGTTCCCACGGATCCTTTGCAGCCTGTTCAGCCAGATCGATGATCGCGCCGATAACCTTGCGGCTTTCTTCGTGGGCGAACATCACCGCGCCGAGCATCTGCTCTTCGGTCAGTTCCTTGGCTTCGGATTCGACCATCATCACCGCGTCTTGCGTTGCAGCGACCACCAGGTCGAGATTGCCTTCATCACCCAGCGCGTCGGAGACGGTCGGGTTGAGGATATATTCGCCATCATTCGAATAACCGACGCGTGCCGCACCGATCGGACCCATGAACGGCAGGCCGGAGATGGTCAGCGCAGCAGAGGCTGCGATCATTGCAACAATATCAGGCTCGGTCTCGCCATCATAGGAGAGAACTTGGCAAATCACGTTGATTTCGTTGTAGAAACCTTCGGGGAAAAGCGGGCGGCAGGGACGGTCGATAAGACGCGAAGTCAGCGTCTCTTTTTCCGTCGCGCGGCCTTCACGCTTGAAAAAGCCACCAGGGATACGGCCAGCGGACGAGAATTTTTCCTGATAGTGGACGGTGAGCGGGAAGAAGTCTTGGCCTTCTTTCACGCTCTTGGCGGCGGTCACGGCGCACAGCACCACGGTTTCGCCATAGGTGGCCAGAACAGCGCCGTCGGCTTGACGGGCAATACGGCCTGTTTCCAGAGTGAGGGTTTTCCCGCCCCACTCCAGCGATACGGTTTTCGTGTCGAACATTGATTTTCCTTTTGAACCCACGCCGCCTTATTGCGCGCGCGGGGCCTACTTGTGCCGGGGATACCGTCCCGGTCCGGTGTGGGGCTTTGTTTACATTGCCCCAAGGGTGAGCTTCACCGAATTGTGAAGCGCGGCCCCAGTTATTGATGCCTGCCGCTTCCCCGCGAAGGCGGGGATCCAGCGGGCTTGGTTGCCGCTCTCTGCTCTGGGTCCCCGCCTTCGCGGGGAAGCGACCAGCATCGAACCGCAACACCTTCATACGAAAAAGCGGCCCGAAATCGAGCCGCCTTTCCCTAAACTCTTATTTACGCAGACCCAGCTTCTGGATCAATGCGTTGTACCGCTCAACATCCACCTTCTTCAGGTAGGCCAGCAGATTGCGACGCTTGTTGACCATCATGAGGAGGCCTCGACGCGAATGGTTGTCTTTGTGGTTGCCCTTGAAGTGGTCCGTCAGGTTGCGAATACGCTCTGTAAGGATCGCGACCTGGACTTCCGGCGAACCGGTATCGCCTTCGGCTTGGGCGTGGTCTTTGATGATTTCTTGCTTACGCTCGGGACTAACCGACATAGATATTCTCTCTTACTCAGCGACATCGGGAAGGTTGAAGCCCCTGACGATTTTCGTCGTCCCATCCATGATTTCAATGAGCGCCACCGGAACATTTCCCAGCATCGCACAATAAAGCCCGGATGGTTGGGGCAGCTCAGACAAGACCCGACCCTGTCGGATCGCCTGCGCGTCTGTCTGATTGAGGGAAAGGGCCGGGATGTCGTCCAGCCCCGCCTCCAACGGCAGGAGTAGGTCAGATAATTGCGCGCCATTAGCGATTTCGTTCAACTTGTCCAGCGAAATCGCGCTCGATTCAAGGAAAGGCCCCGCTTTGATTCTCCGTAAATAGGTAACGTGTCCGCAGGTTCCAAGAGAGTGCGCGATATCCCGTGCCAGGGACCGGATATAGGTGCCTTTGGACACGTGTGCGGTCAGGGTGATGCCCTCCAACCCCGCTCGTCCTGAGCTTGTCGAAGGACTGTCCTTCACTTTTTGCTCAGTGCTTGAAGAAAAGGGCAATGCTTCGACAAGCTCAGCATGAGCGGTGAGTGAGAAAATCTCTACCGCCCTCACTTTCAGCTCCACTACCTCGCCCACCCGCGCCAGATCATAGGCCCGCTTTCCGTCGACCTTCAGCGCGGAATACACAGGCGGAACTTGCTCGATCGGGCCGGTGAATTGCGGCAGCACCGCTTGCACTTGTTCGGGCGTTGGCAGCACATCGCTGCGGTCGACCACCTCGCCCTCGGTATCCAGCGTATCGGTCTGCTCGCCAAAGCGGATCGTGAAATCGTATATCTTGCTAGCATCGAGCATCCGCCCGGCCAGCTTGGTCGCTTCGCCCAAAGCAATCGGAAGCACCCCTTCAGCCAGCGGATCAAGCGTGCCACCGTGACCGACCTTGGTCGTCGCGTAGCCGCCCTCTCGCAGCACGCGCTTCACCGCGCCCACGGCCTGCGTCGATCCAAGTCCGCGCGGCTTATCGAGGATGATCCACCCATTTGGCGCAGGTTTTTTGTCAGCTATCATGCAAGGCCCCTAGCCAAACGCTCGCCAAACCGCCAACCCTTGATGTTGCAATGCAGCACTATGACCTTCTCATTATTGGTGGCGGGATAAATGGCGCGGGGATCGCGCGCGATGCCGCCGGGCGCGGGCTATCGGTGTGTCTGGTCGAGAAAGACGATCTGGCGCAGGCGACCTCCAGCGCATCGACCAAGCTTGTGCATGGCGGTCTTCGCTATCTGGAGCACCTTGAATTCC
>JBARXS010000069.1:0-30063 GCA_049647465.1 Erythrobacter sp. | reverse complement strand
CGTCTTCCTTGGCCATCAGGATGCCGATCCCGATCAGCAGGGAAAAGATGATGAGCGGAAGGACGTTCACATCCGCCATCACCTGAACCGGGCTTTGCGGGATCATGCCAAGTATCATGTCGTTGAAGGTCGTCTCGTTCGGCTCTGGCACAGCGCCCATCTCAATCGCGGAGGTGTCCACACCCGCACCCGGCGCCAACAGCGTGCCCAGCCCCAGACCCAGCCACACCGCGATCTGCCCGGTCACAACGAACAGCAGCATCGCCCGCCCGCCAACCGCGCCCAGCTTGCGAATATCGCCAATCGCCGCAACGCCCGCGACAAGGCTGAAAAATATAAGCGGCACGACCAGCATCTTGATAAAACCGATGAAAACGTCACCGATGATCTTTATGCTGGCGGCATCCGGCCCCCAGAAACGCCCGAGAATGATCCCGAGTACCAGCGCGCCAATCACCCGCTGCCACAGCGGAATTGCAAACCAGGCTTTCATGTAAGGGTGCCCCTAAGCTTCAATATCATCAGTGAGTGCCAGCGCCGCCACCGCCACACGCGCAAATATTCGTGCCAGCACATCCAGATCGGCGATAGCCACCGCCTCGTCCCGCTTGTGCATGGTCGCGTTGCACAGGCCGAACTCGATCACCGGGCACACAGCGCGCAGGAACCGCGCATCGGACGTGCCGCCCGTGGTGGACTGTTCGGGCGCGATGCCCGTTTCCGCTTCGATAGCCGCGGCAACAGCATTCGAGAACGCGCCGGGCTGCGTCAGGAACGGCTCACCCGAGATGATCGGCAGCGCGCTACCGCCATGCTTTTCGGCAATGGCGATGACCCGTTCGGACAGGCTGTTGCCAGTATGCAGGTCGTTGAAGCGGATCGAGATGCGCGCCCGCGCCTCTGCCGGGATCACATTGTGGGCTTTGTTGCCCACTTCCAGATCGGTGATTTCGAGGTTTGACGGCTGAAACCAGTCGGTGCCGGTGTCCAGCACCAGTTGATCGAGCTCATTCAGGATCGCGACCAGTTTGGGGATCGGATTGTCGGCCAGATGCGGATAGGCGACGTGGCCCTGCATCCCTTCGACCTTGAGCCAGATATTGACCGAACCGCGCCGCCCGATCTTCATCATATCGCCCAGCCGGTTGACGCTGGTGGGCTCGCCGACAAGGCACAGATCAGGCTCCACCCCTTCGGCGCGCATATAGTCGATCAGAGCGCGTGTGCCGTGCAATGCAGGGCCTTCCTCATCGCCGGTGATGATGAAGCTGAGCGTGCCCGCCGCGGCCGGAATCTCGGCCGAGGCGGCGACCATTGCGGCGATGGAGCCCTTCATATCAACCGCGCCGCGACCATAGAGCAGGTCGCCGCGTTCCTGAGGCTCGAACGGCGCGCTGGCCCAGCCTTCTCCGGGCGGGACCACGTCCAGATGCCCTGCAAAGGCGAAATGGCGGCTGCCTTGCGGCCCATTGCGAATGGCAAAAAGGTTTTCGACCGGAGCCTCATCCGAGCCTTCTGCCCCGTCACCGCGTTTGAACCGGTGCACAGCAAAGCCAAGGGGCTCCAGAAGCGCCTCCATCACGTCAAACACTTCACCCGTTGCGGGTGTAACGCTGGCCGCGGCCATCAAGCGCTTTGCATAGTCGAGGGTGTCGCTCATGGACGCTTGCCTAGCATACCGTCACGCGTGCGCAATCGAAGTGCCCAAAATCAGGCAATCTGCTCATATTGCTCGATCACCCATTCCTCGGATTCCGAAGCGGCGATCCATTCCTTCATCCAGTCATGCTCCCAAACGGCCTGCATATAGCTTTCAGCGAAACCGGGCACGCCGATGCCGTAAGTGATGAATCGTGAGACGACGGGCGCGTAGAAAACGTCGGCTGCGCCAAATGTGCCGAACAGGAACGGCCCGGAAGAACCATGGCGCGCGCGAGCCTCCGCCCACAGACCAAGGATGCGCACGATGTCCGCACGGGTCTGGTCCGATACATTGGCGAGCGGCACCCGCTTTCGCACGTTCATCGGCATGTCAGAGCGCAGCGACATGTAGGAAGAGTGCATTTCCGCCACCATCGCACGGGCCATGCCGCGCGCGGCATCATCCTTGGGCCAGAATCGGTCGCGGCCCACTTTGTCTGCGAGATACTCAAGGATGGCGAGACTGTCCCAGATAACTGCATCCCCGTCCCACAGGATCGGCACCTTGCCGCTGGAGGGCTGCATTTCGCCCATATCGCGCTTGGCCCGATCCCATTCCTCGCCCTTCATCGGCACGGTAATCTCTTCAAAGTGCAGGCCGGATTGCTTCGCCGCGAGCCAGCCGCGCAGCGACCAGCTGGAATAGTTCTTGTTGCCAAGGATGAGTTTCATGACGGCGCCCTTCCACCTTTGAGCTTTTCGTATCGCTCAAGCGTAGGTATTCAGTGTTTCGCTGTCGAGCCTGAACGGCTCTCGCCAGTGTATTGAAGTGTATCGGAGAACGTCCCATGAGCCTGGCCACATGACCCTGCGCCCTTTTCACCTCGCCTTTCCCGTTGATGATCTGGCCACTGCGCGCGCCTTCTACGGCGATCTTCTGGGCTGTGATGAAGGGCGGTCATCAGACGAATGGATAGATTTCAATTTCCATGGTCACCAGATCACCGCGCATCTGTCCGGCGAAACGGGAGACCGCACACACAATGCCGTGGACGGCCATGAGGTGCCGATCCCGCATTTCGGCATCGTTCTGACAATGGAGGACTGGCGTGCGCTGGCCGAAAGGCTGGAGGCGGCGAACACCGATTTCGTGATGAAGCCGACAATCCGCTGGGAAGGCAAACCGGGCGAACAGGCGACGATGTTCCTGCGCGATCCAGCGGGCAATGCGCTGGAGTTCAAGGCGCTTGCCAATATGAACGAGCTGTTCGCCAAATGATTGCCACTTGTGCGCGCCGCCTTCGGGGTTAGGACACGAGCCATGGCAAAAGGCACCCACGATTTCGCGCCCGATCCGCGCAACGACACCATCCTGATCAACGTAAACGGCGACAACGTCCCGCGCGCGCAGGCGACCGTCTCCGTCTTTGACAGCGGCTTTATGCTGGGTGATGGCGTGTGGGAGGGGCTGCGGCTGCACAAGGGCCACATCGTGTTTCTGGGTGCGCATCTGGACCGTCTGTTTGAAGGTGCAAAGGCCATCGCGATGGATATCGGGCTGACCCGCGAGCAACTGATCGCGAGGATCGACGATGTGATCGACGCCAATGCGATGCGGGATAAAGAGGGCGTGCATATCCGCTTGATGGTGACGCGCGGCATCCGCTCCACCCCCTATCAGGACCCGCGCGTTGTAATCAGCCCGGCAACCATCGTCATCATCCCCGAATACAAGGCTCCGCTGCCCTCTACGATTGAGACTGGCATCCGGCTGTTCACGGTGCATGTGCGGCGCGGCGATCCGGCGGTGCAGGACCAGAAGCTCAACTCCCACAGCAAGCTGAACTGCATCACGGCCTGCATTCAGGCGACCCAGGCAGGGGCGGACGAGGCGCTGATGCTGGACCCCCACGGCTTTGTTGCCACCTGCAATTCGACCCATTTCTTCATCGTACGGAAAGGCGAGGTGTGGACCTCAAGCGGGGATTACTGCCTTGGCGGGATCACCCGGTCGAACGTGATCAGCGTGTGCAAGGAGGCTGGCATTCCCGTCTATGAGAAGAACTTCTCGCTCACCGATGTTTATGGCGCGGATGAGGCATTTGTGACCGGAACCTTTGCCGGCGTGGTGCCTGTGACGGATATTGACGGTCGCGCACTTACCGATGCGCGCGGGCCGATGGTCGAGCGGCTGCAAGGGCTGTATAAAGCTCTGATGGATCGGGATGTTGCAGCATGAGCGGTCCTGTTCGGATTTGCATGTGGAGCGGCCCGCGCAACATCTCCACCGCCATGATGCGCAGCTTTGGCGCGCGGCCTGATTGCGCAGTATCGGATGAACCATTTTACGGAGCCTTCCTGAAAGCCAGCGGCGAACCGCATCCACTGGCCGCAGAGACCATCGCGGATATGGATTGCGACTGGCACAGCATCACGTCCGCACAATCAGGTCCAGTCCCCGGCGGCAAGTCCGTCTGGTATCAAAAGCACATGCCCCATCACATGATTGGTCCGGTAGGCGTGTCCGATTTTCCAAACCACACCCACGCCTTCCTGATCCGTGCACCCGAACGCGTGGTGGCAAGCTATCGCGCGAAGAACGAATTGCGCAATGCCGAAATGCTCGGTTTCGCAAAACTGCTCAGCTATTTCGAAGCCGAAGCGCAGCGCACTGGAACGCCGCCGCCTGTGGTCGATTCAGATGACATTCTGAGCGATCCTGCGGGGGTTCTGGCCCATTTGTGTACCGCTGTGGGCATAGCACGGGACGCGGCCATGCTGTCATGGAGCAAAGGTCCGCACCCCGAAGACGGCGTGTGGGGCGCGCACTGGTATGAGAGGGTCAACGCCTCCACCGGCTTTGGCCAACCGCCCGGACCCTTGCCCGAACTCGACGGGACCTACGCGCAAGTCGCCGATGCCTGCCGGGCCGATTACGAGGCGCTTAAAGCCCATGCGATCAGGCCCATGCGATTACGGCCGACCAGTAGGAAACCGGCCGGCCGCATCATCGCTTAACGCCAAAGGGCCGCTCAGTTGCCGAAGCGCGCCGTTAATTGCACGCCATAGAAACGCGGCTCTGCCTGAATGAAGGTCGGAACGCCGAACGCACCGCCGGTGTTGCCCGCATCCAGCAGATATTCCTCGTCAAAGGCGTTGCGAATAAAGCCGGCGATCTCATAACGATCATCGCCAAAGCTGACCCCGGCGCGCGCATTGACCAGCGTGACCGCTTCCTGAGAGATCAGCGGATTGTTGGGCACTTCAAAGAAGATGCGGCTGCGATGGGTGACGCTGGGCGTGGCGAAAAAGCGCACGCCGTCGCTGATCGGGGCATCAATCGTAAAGCCCGCCGCGCCCTGCCATTCGGGCTGAAGCCGGAAGCGCGCGCCCGAAAATTGCGGGGCAATGCCCTCATCCTCGTCAATCCCGCCATCAATATAGCCGACATTGCCGAACACTTGCAGCCAGTCGGTCAGCTCAATCGCGACCTCCGCCTCAAAGCCCAGATTGCTCGCGCTGCCTGCGCTTTCCGTGATGAATGCACCGGTCGGATCGCCGTTCTGGTCAAGTTCGGGCACCGATACCTGAAACCCTTCATAGACCTGATAGTAGACGCCGATCGCGCCCGATACCGGCCCGCTCGCCAGCTTGATCCCGCCTTCATAGTTCCACACGGTTTCCTCAGGCACTTCGGTTGCGCCGCCCGCATTGACCTGAACGATGGGAGAGCGGCGGCCCTTGGAAACCGTCGCGAAGACATTCACATCTTCACTGATCCGGTACAGCGCGTTGAAACGCGGCAGGATCGCCTGAAAGCTGTCATCGGCCCGGATGGTCTGGCCGTTGGTATCGACCTGTCCGGGGATCAGCGTAGTGCTCAAACTGGGCAAGGCGCCCAGCAAGCCGGAGCGGAAAGGTTCGGGTAGCAAGGTGGGAAGGACCGGCACCTGCACTTCGGCAAAGAACCCGGATTCGCGATATTCATCCAGAACGCGGACGCCCGCTGTCAGCTCCAGCGCATCCGTGGCGAGCCATGTAATATCACCAAAGATCGAATAGGCTTCGTTGCGGCCCTGATTTTCGAACACTGAGCGATAAGGAAGCGCGGATATCGCGCCGCCGGTCAGCAAGCCTGTCGTGGCCAAGGCCGGTGAGGTTCCATCCGGAGCGACACAATCTCCGGTCCCCAACGCCCCTGTAAGGCACTGGATGAAAAGGCCCTCTTCGGTCGAGAACGGGACGTTTTGCGCACCGTCTTCGATAAAGAAGTTCCACCCCGCGCTCGCCCGGATGTTTGAACCGCTATAGGTAAACCGGCCTTCATGGCTGATCTGCCAGCCATCGGCGATTTCGGCAAATTCAAGGAACGGTGCAGCAGAGCCATCAGCATCGAACACCTCGGCGCTGTCAAATTCGCGGTAGCCGTTGACGGTGGTGAAGGTCCAGTCATCGGAGAACTGGTATTCCGCCGTGAGGTTCACGTCATAGACCTCACGGTTGAGGCCAAGCTGGCTGTCACCCAAAGCTTCTGCGGAAAACGGCGAACCGCCCAGATTGGCAGGCTCAAAGGCGTTGGCCGCACCGCCAGGTGCCCCTGCGAAGGCGGGGAATGTGCCAGAGACAAACGGCGTGCCGCCATTGCGTTGCTGGTCATAGGTGGCGACCAGATCGACCGTCAGGTCCGCGTTCGGGGTGTAGCGGAGCGAGGCGCGCACGCCCAATTGGTCTTGCGCGTAAAGCTCTTCTTCCTGACTGGCGGCGAGGTTTTCGACATAGCCGTCGCGCGTGCGCCATTCAAACGCGATGCGCCCGGCGATAACGTCTGATCCGGCGTTGATATATCCGCCCAGCAGCGTCTGGTCGAAATTGCCATATCCGCCAGTGACTTCGGCAGACAGACCTTCACGCGGGCGGGCCGACACATAGCTGACCGCTCCCACGGCCGATGCGGTGCCAAACAGGGTCGCCTGGGGGCCTTTGATGACCTCGATCCGCTCCATGTCGTAGATCGCCTGATACGAGCCGCGTGAGCGTGAGATATCGACGCCATTGTAATAGAGCGTGACACGCGGTCCCTGCTGCGACGAGCCGGAATCCGACGTGATCCCGCGAATGACGACACCGGGATTGTTGGCGCTCTGTTCCTGGATCAACAGGCCGGGAATGTAATTTGACAGCTCATCCAGATCAGTAACGCCCAGTTCCCTGATCCGGTCACCCGTCACCGCCGACACGGTGATCGGCACGTCTTGCGCGCGCTGTTCGATCTTTTGCGCGGTGACGATGATGGTGTTGCCTGAGGAACCGCTTTCGGCGGGCTGATTTTCGCCGGCATCGGCATCAGTTGAGTCTTGCGCCATTACGGGCGCGGAACAGACGGCGACAGAGGCAAGCAATGCGCTCTTTAGGAGAAGTGTTTTCATGGGAACCTTTGCGTTGGAGAGGGTGCAACGCAAGTCCCGCTATGATGCCCCTGTGACACGGTCACGGCGGCACCATGTCAGTTTGATGAAGATGCAAACAATCTCGCCACAATCCTGTAATGAATGCGGCTGGGGCTGGCTCCACCGGTTTCAGGATAAGGCAATCGCCCGATGCCGTTATGATTGAGGCGCACCTGCCGCGTGCTCGCGAATCAAAGGAGCGGCCAGCTGGCTGCGGAGCACGGCGGAGAGAAAAACAGGACGGGCCAAGCGGAAGAATTGCCCTTTGGTCGTCAAAGGAGCGGCGGCATCAACCTCAGGCAGAGGCGTTCCAGTCCTGACCCAGAGCATCAGCCACCAATGCCGCCCGCAAGGCTTCGATCCCCATGCCTTTTTCCGCGCTGGTGAGATGCAGTTCGGGGAAAGCGGCGGGATGCTTGCGCGCTTCGTCCGCCACGGCGCTCGCCACGCGGTCAAGCTCGCTCGCCTTGATCTTGTCAGTCTTGGTCAAGACGATGCGATAGCCCACGGCAGCCTCGTCGAGCATTTTCATCATCTCGCGATCGACGTCTTTGAGGCCATGGCGGCTGTCCACCAGTACCAGATTGCGGGCCAGAACCTGTCGCCCGCGCAAATAACTGCGCACCAGTTTCTTCCAGCGCTCCACCACTTTGACCGGCGCCTTGGCAAAGCCGTATCCGGGCATATCGACCAGACGAAACTGCGTCGGCTCGCCCACTTCAAAAAAGTTGAGCTCCTGCGTGCGCCCCGGCGTCACCGAAGCGCGCGCGATGCTCTTGCGCCCGGTCAGGGCGTTCAAAAGCGAGGATTTCCCGACATTGGAGCGCCCGGCAAAGGCCACTTCAGGTACCGTCGGCTCAGGAAGGAATCTCAGTTGAGGGGCGGACAGCAGGAAATCGACCCGGCCCGAGAAAAGGCGTGAGGCCGCCCGTTCGCGCAATGCTTGTGCGCGTTCTTCAGCTGCGGTCTGATCGCGCTCTGGATCAGAAGCGGTCACGCGTTTCCTTCCGCCTCGCGCGCATTCTTGGCGGCCATGTCAGCCTTGTCCTTGTCCGCTTGGGCGCGCAGTTGGGGATGTTTGGAATACAGATATTTCTGCTGAGCCAGTGTCAGGATGTTTGAGGTTACCCAGTAAATCAGCAGGCCCGATGCGAACGTCGCCATGACGAACATCAGCACCCACGGCATGATATTGAAAATCTGCTGTTGCACCGGATCCATCGCCGTCGGGTTGAGCTTGAAGGTCAGCCACATCGTCACACCCAGCAACACTGCGAGCACGCCAATGCCAAGGAAGCCGGAAACCTCGAACGGCAACAGGCCAAACAGGTTGAGCAGCGTCGCGGGATCGGGCGCGGTCAGATCCCTGATATACAGGAACGGCTCATGCCGCATGTCGATCGAAAGGATCAGGACCTTGTACAGCGCAAAGAAGATCGGGATCTGAATAAGGAGCGGCAGACAACCCGCGAGCGGATTGACCTTCTCCTCCTTGTACAGTTCCATGATCTTTTGCTGTTGGACCTGCTTATCGTCCTTATAGCGCTCCTGAATAGCTTTCATCTTGGGTTGAACGGCCTTCATCTGGGCCATGCTGGCAAACTGCTTTTGCGCAATCGGGAACAACAGGCCGCGGATCAGGACGGTCATCAAAATAATCGCCACGCCGAAATTGCCGACCAGACCATTGAGTGTGCGCAGCAGCCACAAGAGCGGCTTTTCAATAATCTCGAACCAGCCCCACGAAATCGCCTTGCCGAACAGTGTGATCCCGCTCTCGGTGTATTCATCGAGCAGGACGCTGTCCTTGGCTCCTGCAAACAGGCGGGTGGCCTGGGTGGTCGTGGCTCCTGCGGCCAGCGTCACGGGTTCGTACAGGACATCAGTGCGGAACAGATTGTCGCCCAGCGAGCGGAAAGACCCTTCCGCATTCTGCGCGCCTGAGCCATCGCCCGGGATCAACGCGGAAAGCCAGTAACGATCCGAAAAGCCCAGCCATGAAGGCAGGCCTTCGGGCGTAACCTTGCCGGTTTCAGCAAGCGTCTCGTAATCCTGATCGTAATCAACTGTGCCGCCGAATACTCCGGTTGGACCCGAATGGACGATCCATTCCCACGCAGTCGCGTTCTTGGCTGTGCGGTTTATCAGCGCAAACGGCTGAACGACGGCGGCGTTGGCGGTCGAGGCGTTTGTCACGCTCTGCTCGGCTGAGATCATATAGCCGTCATCAACGGTCAGTTTGATTGAATAGGTCAGGTCGCCATCTTGCCGCGTGAGCGTTACGGGAGTTTGCGGCGTAAGCCTTTGGCCATCGGCCGTCCATATCGCGCTGGAAGACACACGTTTGCCGCCCGCGACAAAGCCGAATTCCGCGAAATATTGATCATCGGTGCGTTCGGGCGCGAACAGGCGGACGGGGCCGGAGTCTTTGTCGACCGTCTGGCGGTGATCCTTGATCACGATGTCATCGACCCGCGCGCCGACAAGATTGATCGATCCGGCAATGCGCGGGGCATCGATCACCACACGCTGCGGATCGCCGAGGGCCGCGCTCAGATCAACCGGCCCGCTCGCTTCGACCTCCGCGCCATCGCCCAGATCAGCGGCCACCGTGCTCGTCCCCGGCGCCTGACCCGCGCTTGCAGCAGCGGCAGGTTCCACGCCTTCTGGCGTTTCAGCCTGCGTTTCGGGCTGCGGATAGAGGTAGCCCATGCCCATATCCCACCCAAGGATGAGCAGACCTGACAGCAAAAAGGCCAGCAGCAAATTGCGCGAATTGTCCAAGATCGATCCCTGTAGTGCTAAAAACGCAGTGTCTGAAATGTCGTCTATTCGGTGTTGGCTGACTATTTAGGCATTGTGGTCCCGATTTCCCACCGGCGGCTTTCCGCGCGGTCAGGGAACCGGGTCATGCCCATGCCCACCCCATGGATGGCAGCGCATTAGCCGCTTTGTCGCCATCCATCCACCCTTGAGAGCGCCATATTTGCGCAAGGCCTGAATCGCATATTCGCTGCATGACGGGGAATAGCGGCAGGAAGGCGGCAGGATGCGCGACGGCCCAAGCTGCCAGGCGCGCGCGATCAGGATGAAGAGGTGCTTCATACAGCGCCTGCCATTGGCCTCTTTGCCCCGCGATTGCCCCTGCGACCACCATTTCCGGGTCGCCTCGCGCGCGGCGCATCGCCCTTGCCTTCGCTTGCCCGAGCCAAGGCGCGCTCCAAATCCTGAGCCATCAGCGCAAAATCACGCTCCACGCCGCCCGCACGGCCAATCATCACATGGTCGTGATCGGGCAGGCCACCTTTGGGCAGTGCGGCGCGCAAAAGCTCGCGAAAGCGCCGCTTCATCCGGTTGCGCACCACGGCATTGCCGATTTTCTTGGTCACAGTGATCCCATAGCGCACACCCTCACCCCCGTTTGGCCGCGTTAACAGCACAAAGCCGGGCTTGGCATTGCGCAGGCCTTTGTTGGCGCTTAGAAAATCGGCGCGTTTGGTGAGGGTAGTCAGCATCAGACGGCACAATAACAAAAACGGGCTCCCACAGGGAGCCCGCAGCGCGCTGCGGTATCAGCAGCGCTCATACGCTTCGCATCCTGACCACACCATCATATGATGAGATGTGGAGCGGGACGACCGCAGCGAGAAGACAGCAGCCCCAAGGGGCAACCGATTCGAATTACGCAGTCAGCTTCTTGCGGCCGCGACGCCGACGCGCGCGCAGCAGTTTGCGACCACCAACAGTGGCTTTGCGTGCGAAAAAGCCGTGGCGACGCGCGCGCACGAGATTGCTAGGCTGGAAAGTCCGCTTCATATCATCCTCGAAATTACTGGCCCGGTACATGAGCGGGGCGGTGGATTGTGCCCTGCCCGATCATCCGGAATTGCCCGGCACAATTGCAAAGCTGCGCAATTGCACCATGATCAGACGCGGGCCGTTATGGGATCAGGCCTCATGAGTCAAGAAAAGCATGACCCTTGGCCCGTGCAAACTCCTTGCCTGGGCCTGCCACGGTAAAGGTCAGTGTAGAGGCCAGTGTCAGTGATGCAACGTCACCATAGCCGATTACAGGCTTTGCAGCATGTATGGGGCGAACCCCGGCAATAGACACCATCGCTGGCCCAAACGCTGGAACAATCTCGGGTGGTAGTTCAGGCAATGCGAGCGGGGAAGGCTGAATTGCCGCAATCGTCCAGTCAGACTTTGCATATTGGCGCGGCGCGCCAGGAGTATGACTGGCAGCAGCCATGCGGAAAGCTGGTGTACGCACAGGGGCGTGGGCCGGCGCGCGATCGGGGGCGATCCAGCGGCGCATATCATCAGCATTCAGCCATTTCGCGCTGGAATGCGGAACCGAATTGGTCATCGAATAAAACGCGCGCGCCTGCACTTCACTCATCCCCATTTCGCGGTAATAGTCCAGATACAGCCGGTTTTCCGGCGCTTCCGGGGCGAAGTCGGCGGGCTGGCGACCGTAATTGTCGAGCCATGAGTGGACCGCGAATTGTGCGCCATCATCAACCCGGCGCTCTTTCCCGGCGAGAAACAGTTCGACAGCACCAGAGCGCACCGATCCGCCGCGCGGAACATGGGTGGAGAGCCCTGCCGCGCGAATGCGCCGCCCAACAGCCAGATTGGCGATGTCGTTGCTGGTGCCCGGTGCCTCGATCATCTCAAGCACCAGAAGGTCGGGATAATCGCGGAGCATTGCATCAAAGTGGCGGGGGCTGACGCTGTCGGTCGATCCGATCATCGCGGCGCGATTCTGGCCGAGCACCACAAACGGGCCATATTGTGCAATTGCAACCGGACGGCGCGGTGTCGTTGGAGGGTAGGCATATCGTGCCGCCTGATAGGTCCGCGTCGTCTGGACGAGCGGTACAGTGCCAGCGGCCTTGGTCATCCAGGGCTGAATAGCTCGGGGTTGGGCGATTCGGGCCGGGCTGTTGCCCCGCGCGGTCACCGCAGCTTTGGCCTCATCTGCGACGCGGACCCAGCGCTGTTGCGCATCGTCCCATTCCTCGACCCATGTCGTCGTGCTTACCGTGCGATAGGTGTGACCCGTTGCGGCGCGATCCTGTGCCAGCCCGGCGCTGGGCCAAACAAGCAGCTGGAAGGTGACAAGGAGGGCGGCGATCCATTTCATGCCGCACCAGATGCGCCCATCTCACTTTGTATTTTACAAAGGTTTATGCTTGCGAAAGTGTTGCGCAGCGGCGCTTAAGTGCTCGACAAGGCCCTCTTAACTCTCCACAAACACCACCAATCGGGGCGTGACGGGACGCTGCTTATCAAGGGAATGTGCTCGTGGTCGCGCTGGTCAGGACGGTCGCCTATCTCGGCCTCGAAGCCAAACCGGTCGAGGTGCAGTGTCAGGTCGCCAGCGGCCTGCCCCGCTTCAGCGTGGTTGGCCTTCCGGATAAAGCCGTAAGTGAAAGCCGCGAGAGGGTTCAGGCCGCGCTCGCCGCAATGGGCCTTGCGCTGCCGCCCAAACGGATCACGATCAACCTGTCGCCTGCCGATCTGCCCAAGGACGGGTCGCATTATGACCTCCCGATTGCGCTTGCCTTGCTCGCAGCGATGGGCGTGACCGATGCGGAGCAATTGGGCGACTGGATCGCGGTCGGCGAACTCTCTCTCGATGGCCGCATTGTCGCCTCTCCGGGAGTGCTGATCGCTGCGCTTCACGCCAGCGAGGCAGAATGCGGATTGATCTGCCCGGCAGAGCAAGGCTCCGAAGCCAAGTGGGCGAGCGGAGTGCCAGTCCTTGCTCCGCGCGACCTCACCCGTTTGCTCGCCCACCTCAAAGGCGCAAGCGTTTTGCCAGAGCCCGTGCGAGGCGATGTGATAGCTGCTCCGCCAACAGCTGATCTGCGCCAGGTTAAGGGGCAGGAGACCGCCAAGCGTGCGCTCGAAATTGCGGCGGCTGGCGGGCACAACCTGTTGATGGTTGGGCCTCCGGGATCGGGCAAGAGCCTGCTGGCAAGCTGCCTTCCCAGCATCCTGCCAGAGCTGTCTGCGACCGAGGCGCTGGAAGTTTCGATGGTGCAATCGGTCGCCGGCACTCTGGAGGCCGGGCAGATCAGCCGCGCCCGCCCCTTTCGCAGCCCGCACCACTCCGCCAGCATGGCGGCGCTAACGGGTGGTGGTTTGAAAGTGCGCCCCGGAGAAGTCAGCCTCGCGCATCTGGGCGTGCTCTTCCTCGATGAACTGCCGGAGTTTCAGCGGCCGGTGCTCGATTCGCTGCGACAGCCGCTTGAAACGGGCCAGGTCGATGTTGCGCGGGCCAATGCGCATGTCAGCTTTCCGGCGCGGGTTCAGTTGATCGCCGCGATGAATCCGTGCCGCTGCGGCCATGCAGGCGAACCCGGCCACACCTGCGCGCGCGGTCCGCGCTGTGCGAGCGAATATCAGGCGCGGCTTTCAGGTCCGCTGCTTGACCGGATCGACCTGCATGTCGAAGTCGCCGCTGTAAGCGCGATGGATCTGGCTCTGCCGCCCCCCGCCGAAGACAGCGCGGCGGTTGCCGCCCGCGTCGCCGCTGCGCGAAACCTGTGCGGATCACGCGGAGTGCGCTCCAACGCGGAGTTGCAGGCAGACGCGCTGGAGAACTTTGCCGCCCCAGACGAAGCGGGCCGGGCACTTATGATGCAGGCGGCGGAAAAACTGCGCCTTTCCGCACGCAGTTACACCCGGATGCTGCGGGTCGCGCGGACAATTGCCGATCTGGCGGGCGCACAGCAGGTGGGCCGCGCGCATATTGCGGAGGCGCTCAGCTATCGCCAATTTGTCGGCGTGCGTTAAAGATACCGGCCATGACATTCGACCCTGCCTGGCTGATTCATGTTGGCGCAGCCATGCTGCTCATCGCCTATTTCATTCGCGATGAGCTGCCCCTGCGCATCCTGATCATCGTGGCGACCTTCATCTACATCGCCTATTACTATCTGGAGCCCGATCCCCCGCTCTGGGATGCAATCGTCACCAGCGTCCTGATGATTTTTGTGAACGTCTATGTCCTCGCGCAGATCGCTCTGGAACGAACGACCTTTACTCTCAGCGATGAGGAAAAGGCCCTGTTCGACGCGTTCGAAACGCTGTCACCGGGTCAGTTTCGCCGTGTGTTGAAAGTCACACAATGGCGCATCGCAACAGACCCTGAAGGCACCACACTGACCCGCGAGGACGAACCCTCAAATGCCCTGTTCTACATTATCGACGGGGTGATTTCGGTGCAGAAAAAGGACTGGCAATTCCGCTTGCCCGAAGGCAATTTCGTCGGCGAAATCGCATTCATCCTAAAGCGTAAGACCACCGCGACCACCGTCGCGCCCGAAGGGGTGCGGTATGTTGAATGGGACAGTGACAAGTTGCGGCGGCTGGGGGACAAATTCCCCAATCTCGGCAACGCTTTGAATGCCTTGCTGACGCGCGATCTGGCCAAGAAATTGACTTCAAGCTATCGGCCCGACGATGCTTTGCCAGCGACGCAGGAAACGGTAGATCTGCTCGAAGCCGCCGATTGAGACATTTTGCCACAATGTCGCAGGATGCAGTTCATCTGCGCGAAAGGTGATTTCCTGCTAGCGGGTATGACGTCCGCCCAAATCACACCAGCTAACACCTGCCAGCATGAGCGCCCCTTTGTCCGACACTCTTCCTGTTTCGCACGAAGCAACTGACTCGGCCTGGGCCAAAGGCTTTGAGGAAGGATATGCGGAAGGCGTGGCCAACCGCGCAGCCGAAAGGGATGCACTGAAACGGCGGGCCGCCGGGATCACGTTGACGGTCCTTGCCGAGCTTTTGGTGATTGCCCTGCTGCTGACGCTGGGCTGGAATTTGAGCCAGGGCGAAGAGGATGCCCCGCAAATCACCACAATCGAAGCGCGCAATATCTCGCCGGACCCACCGGCCGCTGCGGAAGAACCCTCACAAAGCGCGAGTGAACAGCAGACGCAGACGCAGCCGGTGCCCCAACCGCCAGAGCCCATACAGTCACCGCCACCCGATCTGCCGAACCCCCTTCAACTCAACCCGCAACCCGCTCCTGTGCCGCAGCCAAATCCCGCGCCAAGGCCGCAGCCCTTCCCCTCCCCGAGCCCCAGAACGCCCGCCGCGCCAGCTGGCCCGCCAGCGCAAGTCTATGGTCCGCCGGATACCGGCCCTCCGGGTGGGCAGTTTGATAGCAAGCGTGTGGGCACCGCTCCCAACGGGGAGCCGATGTACGCCGCCCGCTGGTATCGCGAGCCAACGCGTCAGGAACTGTCCGGTTATCTGTCAACAGCGACCGCGCCCGCATACGCTCTCATCACCTGTAGGACAGTGCCGGATTTCTATGTCGAGGATTGCGTATTGCTGGGTGAAAGCCCGAGCGGATCCCAGATCGGGCGCGCCGTTATGGCGGCGGCATGGCAGTTTCGCGTGCGCCCCGCGATCGTGGGCGGGCGCTCCCAAGTCGGCTCATGGGTGCGGATCAGGATCGACTATCGCCAGACGGTGCAGCGGTAGGCCCCCTTCTTAAGAGGGAATTCAGCCAGACTGGCGGACGACCTCGCAAAAATCCTCGCCATAGGTTTCCAGCTTCTTTGCCCCGATGCCGGGAACCTGCGCCATCGCATCCAGATTGGCCGGGCGGGCGAGCGCCATTTCACGCAGCACACTGTCGTGAAAGATGATGTAGGCGGGGATACCCTGCTCCTTTGCCAAAGCGGCGCGCTTTTTGCGCAGCGCTTCGAACAGGGGATTGCCGACGGGATTGGTCCCGCCGCGACGCTGCCGACTTTTCTTGCGCGGCGGCTCGGCGATGGTGACGTCACGCTCCCCTTTCAGAACGGCACGGGCACCCGGTCCCAAAGCCAAGCCGCTATGCTCGGTTGTGACCAGCATTTCCTGAGCCATGGCCGCGCGCATGGCGGGGCGCAGCAGCGGAGCTTCTTCGGCTGACACAATCCCGAACACAGACAAAGCATCATGCCCGCGCTGGCGCACGCGTTCGTCATCGCGCCCGATCAGCACTTTCTCGATATGGCCGATGCCATAGCTTTGCCCGGTTCGGTACACCGCGCTCAGCAGCTTTTGCATGACCTGCGTCACGTCCAGAACCTTGGGCGGATCAAGGCAATTGTCGCAATTGCCGCAGGTCGCTGGCGGCTGCTCGCCAAAATGCTTGAGCAGGATTTTGCGGCGGCAGGTGGGCGCTTCGACGAGGCCCGCCAGCGCGTTCAACCTTGCACGTTCGCCTGCCAGCCGCTCTTCATCGACATCGTCGAGCCACTGGCGCGCCTTGGAAAAATCGTTGGCGCTCCACAACATATGCGCCTCTGCCGGGTCGCCATCACGGCCCGCGCGCCCGGTTTCCTGATAATAGGCCTCGATTGATTTGGGCAGGGCGGCATGGATGACAAAGCGCACATCGGGTTTGTCGATGCCCATGCCAAAGGCGATGGTGGCGACCATCACCATATCTTCCGAAGCGACAAATTCTGCCTGTGTCGCGGCGCGTTGTTCGGGGGGCAGGCCAGCGTGATACACGCCAACTGGCCGCCCGGTGGCTTCCAGCTTTTCCGCCAGTTGCTCGCAGCCCTTGCGGCTTCCGGCATAGACAATCCCCGCACCCGGGGTCGCGCGGACCAGATCGGCAATCTGCCTGCCCGCATTGTCACGCGGAGCGATGGTGTAACGGATATTGGCGCGGTCAAACCCGGCGATGATCATGCCTTCATCAGGCAGGCCGAGCTGACGCAGGATATCAACGCGGGTCGCCTGATCTGCCGTGGCTGTCAGCGCAAGGCGCGGGACACCGGGAAATTCCTCAAGCAGCGGGCGCAGCAAGCGATAGTCCGGGCGGAAATCATGCCCCCATTCTGAAACGCAATGCGCCTCATCAATGGCGAACAGGGCGATCTGAGCGGAGGCCAGCAAAGCCCGGAAACCGGGCGTCGTCGCGCGTTCCGGGGCGATATAGAGCAGATCAAGCTCGCCATCGCGCAGCCTTTGGGCTGTGGCGGCGTTGTCCATATCCGCGCTGGTCATGGACGCCGCGCGAATGCCCATCGATTTGGCCGCGCGGATCTGGTCATGCATCAGCGCGATGAGCGGGGAGACAACAATCGCCGTGCCCGGTCGCACGAGCGCAGGAAGCTGATAACAGAGCGACTTGCCCGCGCCGGTTGGCATCAGGGCGAGCGCATGGTCCCCGCGCAGCACACGCTCCACCACCGCTTCCTGTTGACCGCGAAAGCCTGTGTAGCCGAAAGTCTGGCGCAAAAGTTCGCGCGCATGGCTCATGATTTCGCTGTCAGTCTGGAGGGGTTCGCTTGCAGGCATGGCCACCTCACGCCAGTCATGACGCGAAGGGTCAAGAGGCGCAGCGCCGCCCATGCCGGTTTGTCATCAGATCAGGTGCAAACTGGTCCCGTCGAAGGCGTGTCTAGCGTGTAGCCTTAAGCTGCGTCATATCGATCACATCGCCGGTCGCCAGATCATCGCGCGGGTTTGCGACGGTCCCGTCGGCGCGTTTGCCAACGTCATTGCGCTTGATCAGGTTCAGATCGGTGTGGCCCAGTATCCGGCCATCATGCGACAGGATTGAGACCGGTCCGACAGGCAGACGATCATGCTCGTCAACCAGCACAGGATCCTCGGCGACGAACTCGCTCCCGTATTTCTGGCCCCACTGGCGCAGTGCGATCATGGCGGGGAGCAGGTCAAAGCCCTTTTCCGTGAGGCGGTATTCGATCTTTCGCCGGTCATCTTCGCATGGTTTGCGTTGCAAAATGCCGTGATCGACCAGCTTGGCAAGCCGGTTGGAAAGGATGTTTCGGGCGATGCCAAGCTCGGTGAGGAATTCCTCGAAGTGTTTCAGCCCGTTAAAACTGGCGCGCAGGATCATGAATGACCAGCGCTCCCCCATCACTTCCAATGCTTGCGGAAGGCCGCAATCGATCAGTTCGCGCAGGGATTCTCTTACTTCGCCCATAAATCAGTCCTCTTCGTGCAACCTTGTTAGCGCACAATGGTTCAGGAACAAAATCCCTGCTTAAAAATTTTCAGTTTTAGGTTGCAACTGAAAACCGAATCACATAGGTAGCAATTCGCAACCAGTTTTAAATCGAAACGGTGCACTGCACAATTGCTAATCAAGAACCCCGTTTAAAAGGACAATGCGATGACCCTCTCCCTCAACGCTGCAAGCCGCCTCTCTTTGATCGCCACCGCCGCCGTCGCACTTGGTGCCAGCCTCGCACCTGTGACGAGCCAGGCCGCTGCACCGTACTACACGGCCACACTTGCCGCTCCTGCTGATGATGATCGCGCCGTTGCCGGCGGTGTCGCCTGGGCCTGCAAGGACACCACCTGTGTCGCAGCCAAGGGCACCAGCCGCCCAATGCGCATCTGTCGCGGTCTTGCGCGTGAATTTGGTGAGATCACCAGCTTCTCAGCCAAGGGCGAGGAACTGGGCGAAGAAAAACTCGCCAAGTGCAACGGCAAGTAAGCCACAATTTAATCGCGCACCGCCCGTAACTCTCCACACGGGCGGGCGTCTAAACCCCCGGCGCCGCCTTCCCCACAAGGCCGCGACCGGGGGATTTTTTTGCCAAAAGAGCCTGTACAACTGTTCAGAGGTGACCGGATGCAGCAAGCTGAGCTTCCAGCCCGAGCGCATCGGTAAAGAGATGCGCGTCCCAGCCGCGCTCTTTGGCCGCCGCGATGTTGGCGGGGTTGTCATCGGTGAAGAACAGATTGCTGCCCGAACGGCCACTGCGCTCTTCCACAATCTCGTAAATGCGCGGATTTGGCTTGGCGACTTTCTCTGTGCCGGACACGATGATGTCTTCGAACAGATCAAAAAGCCGATGTTCGGGACGAAAACCAGCCCATAGCTCATGGCCGAAATTGGTCAGACAGAACAGCGGCACACCGTTATCATGCAACCGCCGGACCAGATCATGCGTGCCATCAACCGGGCCGGGAACCGTTTCATTAAAGCGCGTTGCATAGGCATGGATCAACTCGGCATGGTCAGGAAACTCGGCGCAAAGTTCAGGCACCATTTCCGCCAGAGGCCGCCCGCGATCATGCTGGAAATGCCATTCTTCGGTCACGACGTTGGAGAGGAACCAGTCCAGCTCCTCGGGATCCTCGATCAGCTTTTCAAACAGGCTGCGCAATTGCCACTGATACAGCACGCGGCCCACATCGAAGACGACGGCTTTTCCCGATTCGTTCATCTCAAACCCTCACACGCCTGATCCCGCAAACGCAAACAGCCCGCTCTCCGTGATGGAGGCGGGCCGCTGCAACCGATTGATCACCTGCACAGGTGATCAACGCATCAATTAGCCCTGACGGGCCTTGAAGCGACGGTTCGTCTTGTTGATCACATAAGTCCGGCCACGACGGCGGATAACGCGGCAGTCACGGTGGCGGTTCTTCAGCGACTTAAGGCTGTTGCGAATCTTCATGATGTGTCTCTCGAATACAAAAGCGCGCCGGAATCGGTCCGACGCGCGGAATTTCTGTGGCTGCCGATAGGGGCGAGGCCGATTTTCGTCAAGCAAAGATAAGGCCGATCGCTGGTTAGCGGCGGCAGTGATGCATCCCTATTCGCCTCGCAACTCGGTCAGCTTGCGCTCCCACGCCAATGCATGGCCGATGATGGTGTCCAGATCGGCATGCTGCGGCTCCCATGGCAGCTCCGCACGGATGCGCGCCGGATCGGAGACAAGCTGATCGGGATCGCCTGCGCGGCGCGCCTCCAACCGCCGGTCAATTGTCCGGCTGGTCACGCGGTCCACGGCATCCAGCACTTCAAGCACGGAAAAACCGCGCCCATAGCCGCAATTCATCGTCAGCGAGCGCTGCGGCTGCGCCATCAGAGCCTCCAGCGCCAGAACATGCGCCGATGCCAGATCGCTGACATGGATATAGTCGCGCACGCCCGTACCGTCCGGCGTATCATAGTCGGTGCCAAACACGCTGACGTGATCCCGCTTGCCCAAAGCCGCCTCCACCGCGACCTTGATCAGGTGGGTCGCGCCAGCGGTGGATTGGCCCGAGCGCGCCCGTGGATCGGCACCGGCGACATTGAAATATCGCAGGGCACAATAATTGATCGCATGCGCCGCCGCCGTATCGCCCAGCATCTGTTCGGTCATCAGCTTTGACCAGCCATACGGATTGATGGGATTGCGCGGTGTGTCTTCGCTTACGGGCGACACCTCTGGCGCACCATAGGTTGCCGCGGTGCTGGAAAAGATGAAATGCGGCACGCAAGCCGTCACCGCCGCTTCGATCAGAGCGCGGCTCTTTACGGTATTGTTGTGATAGTATTTGAGCGGGTTCTGGACGCTTTCCGGCACCACGATAGAGCCTGCAAAATGCATGATCGCGCGCGTTTCGTTCTCGGCAAAGATGCGGGCGAGCAAGGCGCCATCCTCGATATCGCCCTCATACAAGGGCACATCGTCAGGCACGGCAAAGCGAAAGCCGGTGGTGAGATTATCAATCACAGCAACCTGCCAGCCCGCATCGCGCAAAGCCAGAACCGCATGACTACCAATATAGCCGGCGCCGCCAGTGACGAGAACGGAAGGTTTCGTTTTAGACATCATGCGCAAGGCCGATAGCAGAGTTACCCTGCAAAAGGTTGAAGCTTCTCAGGCGAATTGGCGCAATAATCAGGTTTTGCACAAGCCCACGCAGCGCCTATGGTTCGATCAGAAAAAGGAACCGCATATGTCGCAAAATCCCCCATCTCTTCCGGCCCGCGCTCGCTCCATCTTGGCCGCGTTTGCCCTGATCGGTGTTTCCGCCTGCGCTGGTGGCAGCTTTACAGGGCCTGTCGAAGTCACCCGCTTTGTGGCGGAACAGCCGGCAAACCTCGGGCAAGGCACAATTGCCCTGCGCTTTACCGAAGACCTCAAGAATGAAGGCGCACGCGAAGCCTTTCGCGGCGCGCTTGCGGATCAGTTGAGCCTGCTCGGATACACCGTGATCGACAATGCGGAGATCGCCGACCAGGTCGCGACCATCGAAACCAGCCGCAGCGCCCTTTCCGCTGAACAACAGCGCAATCCTGTCAGCGTTGGTGTCGGCGGGGGCGTCGGCGGCGGTGGATTTCGTGGGGGCCTGGGCGGCGGACTTGGCGTCGGCATCAATCTGGGCGGCGGAAGCCAGGGTCCGCGAGTCCTGTCAGAACTGCGCGTCACGATTGCGCCAGCTGACGGTGGCCAGAACCTTTGGGAAGGCCGCGCGCAATTCCCCACCAGTGTAAACTCGCCTTACGCTCCGGTTGATATCAATGCGCGCACGCTCGCTGCGGCCTTGTTTCAGGACTTCCCCGGCGGCAATGGAGAAACGGTAAGCATCCCTGCAAAGGATCTGGTGGAGCCACAATGACAATCGCAATCGACGCCGCTTTTGACAGCGGCAATATTGAAGTGCTCTCCATTGATGGCACCACAGCGCGCCTGGCCATCACCAAAGATCACAATTCCAAGTTTGCCCAGTGGTTTCACTTTCGGGTGACCGGCGGTGCGGGGCAGGAGTTGGAACTGACCATCACCGGCCTGAATGACAGCGCCTATCCCGGCGGCTGGCCCGGCTATGATGCCTGCGTTTCGGAAGACCGGGAATACTGGGCCAGAGCCTCCAGCAGCTTTGATGCCAAGGCGGACGGCGGCGCGCTCACCATCCGCTACACTCCGGCATCCGACATCACCTATTTCGCCTATTTCGCGCCCTATTCGATGGAACGGCATCACGATCTGGTCGCAGAGGCCGCCGCCAGTGAAGGCGTGGACCTGATCCGCCTGACGCAAACGCTGGACGGACGCCCGCTCGATATGCTGGAAATGGGCGAAGGTGATCTCAAAGTGTGGCTTTATGCCCGCCAGCATCCCGGTGAAAGCATGGCGGAATGGTGGATGGAGGGCGCGCTGGAATGCCTGACAGACCCCACCGATCCGGTGGCGCGCGGTCTGCTCAAGCATTGCCGCCTGCACATCGTGCCCAATTGCAATCCCGATGGCTCGGCGCGCGGACATCTGCGCACAAATGCGGCGGGCACCAATCTCAACCGCGAATGGGCCGATCCGACGCCTGAGAAATCACCCGAGGTCTTCGCGATCCGCAACCGCATGGATGAAACCGGCGTCGATTTCGCGATGGATGTGCATGGTGACGAGGCGATCCCGGCCAATTTCCTCGCCGGATTTGAGGGCATTCCCGGCTGGACCGACGATCTCGGCGAGCAATTCTATCGCTATCGCCGCATCCTTGACCGCCGCACTCCTGATTTCCAGACAAAGCTGGGCTATCCCGCAACACCGGCTGGCCGCGCCAATCTGTCGATCAGCACCAATCAGGTGGCCGAGCGGTATGGTGCGTGCGCGATGACACTGGAAATGCCGTTCAAGGACCTCGCCGATATTCCCGAGCCAGAGCAAGGCTGGTCACCGGAACGCTGCAAGATGCTCGCGCGCGATTGTCTGGCATCCCTGCTGGAATGGATCGAGACACGCGAGGGCTGATCGCTTTGGTGCCTGCGAAACTCGCCGATCCCGACGTAACGCTGGCGCAGATCGTCGCGCAGCGGGCCGCTGATTGCGGCGCAGGCGGGTGCCAGTCTTCGGATCACGGTCTCGAGGCAGCGCTTGAAATGATCATGTGGCCGGTCGCAATATTGGTGCTGGCGCTGATTCTTCAACGGCTTGGTTTCTGGGCACGGCTCTATCAAAGGTGTGCGGGGTATTTCGGGCAAGGGTGGCCGGGGCAGATGGCGTTTGGGGTCGCTCTTGCGGTTCTGTTCATGCTCGCTTGGCTTCCGTTTGGCGTAGCATTAGGCTCGTGGCCCCATCTCTTGGCAGCTTCGCTTTTTACCCTGGTGTTCGCAGTGCTAGCCCCCTTGGCTTTCGCCTTGAGAAACGCCCGCCCGCGCACTTTCGTCGCTCTGGCGGGGGCAGCATATCTTGCGTCGCTCCTCTTTCAGCAGCCCGACTCCTGGAGCGACACCTATCCAATCTATGACAGTGAGCTACTGGCCGATGCGACCATTATCGCGGATCGCGCGCAAATCAGTATGGACCGCGTTCTGATCGGCGAACCCAAAGAGTTCTTCACTCGTCACAGCGCCTATGCCGAGTGGCATAAGGGCGGAACGAAAGCCATTATGAGCGATCATCTGTTGCACCTTGCATGGGACGAAGACGCGCCAGAAAGCGCCCGGCTTAATGCGGGTGCATTCCGTTTCGTCACAGCCCATGAAGTCGCCCATCTAAAACATCATCACTTTGAATGGATGATAGGACTCTCAGCGATCATTATCGCTCTGTTCACCGCCATCGCAGGCGTCGGGGCGAGGGGCTCTTTTTCCGGCCTCGCTTTCGACGCAGCGGAGCCAGCGCTGTTCCTCCCGGCATTTCTGGCCATTGGCTTCGCTCTGCATTTCGCGTTCATCCCAATAAAACAGAATATACACCGGGGTTTCGAGAATCAGGCCGATGCAACCGCGCTAGAACTGTCACGCGATCCCGAAGGCGCAGTGCATTATTTTACAAATTACATGACAAAAGCGCCGCTCGTTCAAGACCGATGGTATCATACCCTCTACCGCACTCATCCCGGCGACCTCACCCGTATCAAACGCGCGCTTGAATGGCATTCCCGGAACATACCGGACACGTGGAGCGCGAACAGATCTGCGGCAGCAAACAAATAGCCTTACTGGAGCCGATACAGGATTTTACCCCGCAAAACCGGTGCGATGTGGTAATATCTCGCCGAGGGAGACACGTCATGGCCACCATTCATCGCCGCACCTTTGTCACCGGCCTTATCGCTGGCAGCACTTTGGCGCTTTTGCCAGGCGCTGCTCGGGCGCAGTTTGGGTCTGGCGGGCTGACCCTCTCCTCGCTTCTCGCCAAGGCGACTGACAGCGCCCTCGATAAGCTCGCACAGCCCGGCGCGTTTTATGGCGATGAAGCGGTGCGCATCGGCCTGCCGATTGTCGGCAAGAGTTCAGGCGGACTGCTCGGCTCAATCTTGGGCGGCGCGAGCAAGCTGGGCGTGCTGGATGATGTGACCCGCACGATCAACGATGCCGCAGGGGTGGCCGCTGGCGAGGCCAAACCGATATTCCGCGATGCGATTGATGGCCTGTCCTTCAGCGACGCGCCCGGCATCATCAAACAAAGCGATGGCGGGACGCAATATCTGCGCAGTTCCTCTAATGACGCGCTGCACAGCAAACTGGAGCCGCTGGTTGATACGGCGCTGGGCGATCTGGGTGTTTACGGGACGTTCGACAAGCTCTCGGCCAAACACAGCTTTATCCGCCGCGCTGGCCTCAATCGGGAAAGCATCAACCGCTCCGTGACGGATCAGGGGCTTGATGGCATCTTCACCTATGTGGGCCGCGAAGAAACTGCCTTCCGCAAGAACCCGATCGGTAATGTCGGCAAGGCATTGGGCGATTTTATCAGCGATTAAGCCAGATGATCTGGCCCAAAAGCGTGCGGCAACAACGAAGATAGAGTGACCGCAACCGTCTGTTTTTCACCGACGCACACAATCACCGGATCAGTCCCGCCAAGCGCGGCGATTTCATTCAGCACCTGCCGACACCGCCCGCACGGAGTGATCGGCGCGCCGTCGCCTTTATCAGGCGGCCCGGTCACCGCGACCGCGACCAGCCCGCCGCGCCGCCCTTCGCCAAAGGCCCGAGCCACCGCGACCGTTTCCGCGCACAAGGCAAGGCCATAACTTGCATTCTCGACATTGCTTCCGGTGATGATGGCGCCATCGTCAAACAGCAAAGCCGCGCCAACCTGATAATCGGAATAGGGGGCGTAAGCCTGCGCGCCAGCGCCGCGCGCCGCCGCAATCAATGCGTTTTGCTGTTCGCCCGAAATCGTCATCGCTGCACCACCACCCATTCAATCGGCTGCCCCGTCTCCTCGCTGACCAGCTGGCTGTTCGCACTCCATAACAGCCACGGCCGCCCCGCATAGCGTGGAACCGAACGATCCCGCATCAGCCACAGATCACGATCCAGCGACCCTGCAATCCGAAAGGCCTGCTCAAACTCAGTGCCCAGCTTGATGATGGCGGGCTGTCCGGCATGCGCCTCAATCTGGTTGACCAGTGTGAGCACTTCGCTGGTCACTGCGGCCTCGCTCACCGGCGTGTCGCACTCATCCGGCATTCGGATCAGCGCTATCGCCGGGGGCAGCAGTTCCTGATCGCGCGCCACCATCCGCGTAAACCGGGCCGATTGCGGATCGGCGCGCAGGCACGGATCGAACGGGTGCACAACGCCGACCTTCAGTCCCGCCTTTCGCGCCGCCCCGAACCGATCGCGAAAGCCGGGATCAGGGGCAGCGGTCGCCTCGCCCAGTTCCAGATAGACAAAGTCGGCTCCGGTTGCCTTCAAGGTCTCAAACCGCACACCCGCAGAGCCCGAGGCAATCTGCGCGCCCTGCTCGGGATAGGTGCCCTCATCGGGTCGCCAGGATCGCATATCGATCCAGAACCACGCGGAATAAATGATCCCGACAAGCGCAATCAGAGCGCCCAGTTGCACCAACCGGACGAACATGCCGCCGCTGCGCTTTTTGCGCTGCCTCTTTCGGGTTTTGGGCTTTTTGGCCATCGCGCCGCGCTGCTGGCCCCTCAGCCCTTGATATGGAGCACGCAGATCAGCGTGAACAGCCGACGCGCCGTTGCAAAGTCGGTTTCGACCTTGCCCTCCAAACGCTCAAGCAAAAGCTCGGCAGCATTGTTGTGAATGCCGCGACGGGCCATGTCGATGGTCTCGATCTCCGACGGTGTGGCTTTTCGAATGGCCTGATAATAGCTGTCACAGATCGCAAAATACTCGCGGATCGGACGGCGGAAACGCGCCAGTCCGATCAGCAGCGTCTCAAGCAATTCCTCGCCCTCATCGCTTACGTCCATGGCCAGCCTGCCATCACTCACCGCGAGGTGGAGCCGATACGGACCTTTCGCGCCCTTCTCAATGCTGCGCAACGGCTTGAAGGTGTTTTCCTCGATCAGGTCATAGATCGCGACTCGACGCTCTTGCTCGACGTCTGCGTTGCGCCACAGAATCGTCGCCTCATCGAGCGTGATGTGAGCGATCCGGTATGTGGTCGCATTAGAATCGGGCGGCAAATCGGCCATTGCCTGACAGCCTTCGCAGAGGTCAGGCCCGCAATTCAACCCTTTCCCCGCAATCCACAGGCCAAGGCAGAAATATATTCGTGTATCCGCCCTTGCGCGGCGCTGTCCTCCGAAGCATCAGGGCTCGATGGACGATACAGAAACGCTTCTCTTTCCCAGCACCGATAGTACTGATCGCTCTGGCACTGCCGAAGAGGCGGGAACGAAGCTGCCGTCCAATCTGGAGGCCGAGGCCGCGTTTCTGGGCGCCGTCCTGATCGACAACCGCGTGATCGAGGAATTGCGCACGCCGATCAAACCGCATCACTTTTTCGAGCCCGTGCATGAGCGGATTTACGAGAAAATCCTGAAGACCGTGGACCGCAACGCAACCGCGTCCCCGGTCACCTTGCGCCCGCAATTTGAAGGCGACGAAGCGCTTAAGGAACTGGGCGGGCCAAGCTATCTGGCGAAACTGACCGCCAATGGATCGGGCCTGCTTGCCCCGCATGAACTGGCGCAACAGATTTACGACCTCGCCTTGCTGCGCGAATTGGTCAGCGTGGGTCGCGGTCTGGTTGAAGGGGCGCTTGACACATCGGACGCAGTTGATCCGATGGAACGGATTTCGGATGCCGAGGCCAATCTGTTCCGTGTGGCCGAAGGAGCGGACACGGGCAATGAGGCTTCAAGCTTTCGCGATGCCTCGCTGACCGCGATCAAGATGGCCGAAGCCGCGATGAATTCCGGCGGCGGCCTGTCTGGCAAAACCAGCGGCATCTCCGTCATCGACCAGAAAACCGCAGGCCTGCACTCATCCGACCTCGTCATTCTGGCCGGACGTCCGGGCATGGGCAAAACCTCGCTCGCGACCAACATCGCCTTCAACTGCGCTGAAGAGCACCTGAAATGGCAGCAGGATGGCGGCGAATTCAATTACGGCGCGCCGACAGCCTTTTTCAGTCTGGAAATGAGCGCGGACCAGCTGGCAACCCGTATCCTTGCCGAACAGGCCGAGATCAGTTCGGAGGCTTTGCGCAGCGGTGCCTTGAGCAAGACCGATTTCCAGAAACTCAGCTTTGCCAGCCAGCGCCTTGCCGAATTGCCCCTGTTTATCGACGATACGCCCGCGCTCACCATTGCAGGCCTGCGCAACCGCGCGCGGCGGCTGAAGCGGCGGCACGATATTGGCCTGATTGTCGTCGATTACCTTCAACTGCTTCAGGGATCAGGCCGCGCGAACGACAACCGGGTGAACGAAATCTCGGAAATCAGCCGTGGCCTCAAAACACTGGCCAAAGAGCTGAGCGTGCCCGTGATCGCGCTGTCCCAGCTCAGCCGTGCGGTGGAACAGCGCGAGGACAAGCGCCCGATGCTGTCCGATTTGCGCGAATCCGGCTCAATCGAGCAGGACGCGGATATGGTCTGGTTCATCTACCGCGCCGATTATTATCATGAGGCCAGCCGCCCCGACACGCCGACCGAAACAAGCCCCGCTGACGTGGTCGAGAAATACAAGGTCTGGGAAGAGAAGTATCTCGAACTCAAAAACCGGGCGACACTGATCGTGGCAAAACAGCGCCACGGCTCAACCGGCAATGTCCCGCTGCATTTCCAGAGCGAGATCACCAAGTTCACCTCGCCCAATTACAAATATGACGAGAGCGAAACTTACTAACCGAGCGTCAGTCATGCTCAACGGTTGAGGCGACGCGTGAGCCAATAGTCGAACACCGCAAGAAGATACGCCCCGCGCCATCGCAGGCGTGCGGGAAAGCGGGACTTTTCCGCATACCATTCTGGCGTTACCGGCTGGCTCGCGCGTTCGACATGATCGATGAGTTCGCGCAACCGGCCAGCCAGCTCCGCATCCTGAACACGCACCATCAATTCGACATTGATACGGATTGAACGCTTGTCGAGATTGGCGCTGCCGAAATAGCTCGCATCATCGATCACCATCAGTTTCATGTGAAGTTTGCTAGGCCGAAATTCCGCGATTTGCGCGCCAGCTTTCAACAGTGGCCGATACAGCAAGCGTGCCGCGGCAATGGTCGCGTCAATATCGGATTTACCCGCGGTCACCATACGAACCTGCCCCCGCCGCGCGACCTTCGAGATCATCCGGACAATGCTGCGCTGCGGAGTGAAATAGGCCGAGACGCTGTCAAAGCGGGTCGCGCGCTTGAGATCGCTGCGGAACCGCCGTGCCCAGCCATAAAGGCGCACCGATGGCCCCCCGACCAACAATTGTACCGCTCCCTCGCCCGCGTCCCATTTGCTGATCATCCGGCGAAGCTTTCGCAGCTGCGACCCGTCGCTTTCGATCCAGTCTGCAATCAGTGCGAACCATGCCTCGAACTGCCCGGCAACATCACCTTCAATCGCTACAGTCAGATCGCACCAACCATTCTCTTCGGGGCCACTGAAATAGTGATCGGATATGTTTGATCCCCCCGTCATCACACGGCGACCATCGGCAATAGCGAACTTCTGATGATTGCGGATAAGGTAGCGCACGTTGCGACGCGGCGCGAATACGGCATATCGACCGCCAGCCGCGATGATCGGCTCAAAGAATTCGCGCGGGGCATCTGTCCCGAAATGATCGACAATCAGGTGGACGCTCACGCCGCGCGTCAAAGCCTCAATCAAAGCGTCGCGGACTCTGTGGCCTGACGCGTCATCCTCAAACAGATAATAGTAGAGCTGCAAACTCCGCCGGGCTGACGCTATATGCTTGACCAACGCCTCCAACCTGTCCGCGCCCCCCGGATAGAATGTGAAGCGGTGCCCCTGCGCCTGAACATCGAACGCGTCCGCCGCGCGGTATTCGCCCGCACTATCGCCGCTCTGGCTTCCCGAATCATCGTGCGGCATCGGGCCAGTTACAGCATGTCAGCGCGCAAACACAGCCCCAGTTGCGTATTCTTGGCCTCTAACCCTCTTTGTGACTTCGGGCCATCTTCTTGACTCTGGGTCTGCTCATACCTAATTACAAGCTTCGAATTTCCGACATTCTGATTGAAGAGGCCCCGCGATGGCACGCGTTACCGTTGAAGATTGCGTCGACAAGGTTCCGAACCGGTTCGACCTTGTATTGCTGGCCGCACAGCGCGCACGCGATATCTCGGGCGGCAGTGAACTGACGCTTGACCGTGACCGCGACAAGAACCCCGTGGTCGCCCTGCGCGAAATCGCGGAGCAGACGGTGAAGCCGAAGGAGCTTAGCGAAGCACTGATCACCAGCCTTCAGAAAATCCTGCCTGATGATGAAGACGACGCCGATGAAATCGGTTCGCTGAGCCAATCGGCAGAGGCGCTGCGGATCACCGCATCGGCCCCGACCCGCTCGACTTCGATCGGTGCAGATTACGAAGGGTAATCCGGGGGCGCTTCAGTTCGCCAACCCCTGTTTAGCCCACGCTCATCTATCTGACTAAGCGCCGTTTCGGCAGATATGTCCCAAACTGAAAGGGCCGCCAGATTGGCGGCCTTTTTCGTGTGCGCGGCGTAAGCCAAGCACTCTGACAGGATTTTGACGCGAACTCAGCGGCCTTGCCTTCGTGCAAAGCCCGTGTAACGAGGTCTCATGTAATCAAACCGTAACAATAGCCGGCGGGTCGCAGGCCATTAAGGTCGCAAACCGGCACCGGAGGAAACGAGCAAACACCATGGCATCAATTGCAGTCTACAGCGTCAAAGGCGGGGTTGGTAAGACCACCTTCGCGGTAAACCTTGCCTGGTGTGCCGCCAATATTTCGCGGCGCAAAACCCTGCTGTGGGACTTGGACGCCTCAAACGGATCGGG
>JBARXS010000068.1:0-3536 GCA_049647465.1 Erythrobacter sp. | reverse complement strand
CAGTTGATAGAAGGTTGCGCCATGGTGCGATCCGGCGTCCAGCGCATCTTGCGGCACGTCGATATGGTCTGTGAAAGGGCCAGACTTGTCGCGCGGGGACCATGTGATATCTCCGCCCGGCAATTTGACCTCAAGCTTCCCAACAGGGCCGACCACGCTGATCTCTTCTTGTTCCTGCGATCCTTCGGCAAACATGCACAGGTCCAGCAATGCGCGCGCGCCTCTCGCGAAATCGACCATGACAAAGGCGTTGTCGATAATGTCGGGCACCTCGCCGTCGTAGCGTTCATCAAGGTGGTTCACATCCTGCGCGCCGCTGGCGAATACGCGCACGGGTTCGTCGCGCAAGATATGGCGCATCAGGTCAAAGAAGTGGCAGCATTTTTCCACCAGAGTGCCGCCGGTATTGCGGTTGAAGCGGTTCCAGTCGCCGACTTTCTCAAGGAAGGGAAAGCGGTGCTCGCGGATGCTCAGCATCTTGATATCGCCCGCCTCGCCTGCGTGCACCCGCTCGACAAAGCGGGTGACGGGCGGCATATAGCGATATTCCAGCCCCACCCAGAACAGCTTTGGATAAGCGCGCGCCGCGTCTCTCAACGCCTGCGCGTCAGCCACAGTGGTGCACATCGGCTTTTCCAGCAGGATAGCGCAACCGGCATCCATCGCGGGCCGAACGGCGTTGATATGCGTGTGATTGGGCGTGGCGATGATCACGGCATCGGGCAGCGCCTCCACGAGCATTTCCCCGGCATCATCATACGCGGCGATACTCTGCCCGAGCGCCTCGGCCTGCGCCCTGGCTTCCTCGCGTGAGCCCGCATCAGGATCAGCAATCGCCACCAGCTGCGCGCCCGGCACCAGCGCCAGATTGCGCATATGTTCGCGGCCCATCATGCCGCAGCCGATAATGGCGTAAGTGAATGTGTCGCTCATGCGTTCTCCCGTGACCGTCCCCTTAGAGACAGCGCGCTGGCGTGCAAGAGTGCCCGGTCCTCATGGCGCGGGAGGGATGGGGAAAATGGCCGTACCCGCCGGATCGAGGATGGTGGATGGCAGACTATCCAGCGCAATGTTGTGGTAACCCTGAAGATGGGTGCTCAGATCAATCGGGTCGCTGGAATAGTTGAAGACGAACACGTGATCAGCAGTGCGGCGCACGCGCAGGCCATCGGGCAGAGTGCGCGTTTCGATCCCCATATCACCGGCACAGCGCGTCATAAGCTCCCGCAGCAAGGCTGCATCGGGCCAGCCGGTGATATAGCGCAGATTGCCCTGGCGCAGCACTGCGGGGCAGTCATCATCCAGCGTGAATTCCACATCGGCATCGTGACGCACCTGCTCCAGCCAGCGGGTGAGCGCGCAATCGGCCCCGCGCTCCTCAACACCGGGGCGCAGGGATTCCACCCGCTCCACAGTGAAGCGCATCACATCGCGCAGTTCCCCGGGAGCGAGGCCCTCAGGGATCGAGAAACTCGCAGTTTTGCTGCCGGTGCGCGGGCCGATGATCACCGCGCAGTCCAGCCCCGCAAGTTTCTCGACAAAGCCATCGGGCAGGATGGGCAGCGTCGGGATCACAACCATGCGATAGTCCGCAAGGTCGGCATCGGGCGAGACGATATCGACGTTCAGCCCAAGGCGGCGCAAAGCGGTGTACCACTCAAACACCAGCTCCAGATAGCGGAAGCTTTCGCCCTGCGGTTGAATGCCGCACACCCATGCCGCCTCATAGGAAAACACCAGCGCAACCTGCGGATCAGCCGGTTCGATCACCTCCAAAGTGTCCAGCCAGTCCGCCGCCTCGCGTACTTCGGATGCGGCTTCGGCGTCGCTGCCGTCAGGTCGCAAGAGGCCCGCATGCATCTGTTCCTGCGCGAACGGGGCCTGTCGCCAGCGGAAATAGGATGTGAACTCCGCCCCGTGGGCGCACGCCTCAAGGGTCCAGAGCTTGACCATCCCGGGCAAGGGCGCGGGGTTATACCGCGCCCAGTTTACCGGGCCGGGCTGCTGCTCCATCACGCCCCAGCGTCCGCCAGCGGCTGTGCCACGATAAAGGTCATGGTGAAAGGCGGCGATATCGGGGTGGCCCTGCCGCAGGTAATCGCGTTTCTCTTCGTCAGAGAACCAGAACTGCTCAAGAAAGCCGAGCGGATAGCTGTCCCACGTCGCCACATCGAGATCGCGGCCAACATCGTGGTGATTGAACTCGGTGAAAAAGCCCATGAAATTGTGCGTGATGTCACGCCCCGGCGAATGCTCGCGCAGGATGTCGACTTGTTCACGGTTAAAGCTGACCACTTCGTCAGAGGCAAAGCGTCGGTAATCCAGCCAGTGCGCCGGGTTCGCCTCGGTCACGGTCAGATGCGGCGGATCGACTTCTGCAAAAGAGCGATATTCCATGCTCCAGAACACATTGCCCCACTCGGTGTTGAGCGCTTGCGCCGTGCCATATCGTGCCTGCAGCCAGGTGCGGAAACGCGCGGCGGCAGCGTCCGAAAAGCTCAGGACCGTATCGTGGCAGCCATATTCATTGTCGGTCTGCCACGCGGTGATCGCGGGGTTCTGACCGTATCGCTGCGCCAGAGCAGTGGTGATACGCTGGCTTTGCGCGCGGTATCCGGGATGCGAGAAGCAATAATGGCGGCGCGATCCAAAGCCGCGCGGGCGACCCTGTGCGTCAATGGCGACCATATCGGGCATCTGGTCAACAAGCCATTTTGGGGGCGTTGCTGTCGGGGTGCACAGGATCACTTTCAGGCCCGCCGAAGCAAGCGTCTCTATCGCGCGGTCCAGCCAGCCCCAGTCAAAACGGCCCGGTTCCGGTTCAATCCGGCTCCAGGCAAATTCCCCGATGCGCACCAGGCTCAGCCCCATTTCGCGCATCCTGCGCGCGTCATCAGCCCATGTCTCCTCGGGCCAGTGTTCAGGGAAATAACAGCAGCCAAGCTTCACGGTAAAAGCTTCATCGGGTCAGCCTTTCCAGCGCGATCAGCCACGCGGTTTCGGGGTGAGTGAGGGGCAGGGCGATGCCTTGGGTCATCAGTGCTGTGCCGGACAGGGTGAGCCCTTCGCGCCATCCATCAGGCGCGGCGAGATAGGCAGAGGCCTTGACGGGCCACGGCTCTGGCAAGGTCACGCGATAGGACGCTGCGGGGTCCAGCCCTTTGAGGCGGACCGGGGCGACATCGAATTCTTGTGCAAAACCGGTCTGCGCGGCCAACGCGATAGCCTTTGCGCCGTGGGAAACCATCAGGCCGCCGACACCCGGATCAGGATGGTCCAGCCGCCAAAGATCGCCGGTGTGCAGAACGCCGCGCCAATCCTTGTAGAGCGCGATATGCGCGGCCAGCGCGCGGCGCTCATCCTCGCTCATGGCGCGCGGATCGGCCTCCACACCCATATGCCCGAACAGCGCGACCTTGGCGCGAAAATCCATGCAAGTAGCGCGGCCCGTGATCGGGTTGGGCGATGGGCCGACATGGCTGCCGAGCACTTCAAGTGGCAGGAATTGCGACCAGCTGCGCATGATGCGCAGGCGT
>JBARXS010000067.1:0-19365 GCA_049647465.1 Erythrobacter sp. | reverse complement strand
TGCCACGCGCCAGGCGCATCATCAGCGTTTCGGCCTGATCATCGGCATGGTGCGCAGTGGCCAGCGCGCCCAGCTCTTCCTCCCTCACCCAGCGCGCCAGTGCCGCATAGCGGGCCTCACGCGCGCGGGCCTGCACATTGCCGCCAGCGACTTTCACCCGGAGCGCGGTGAACGGAATATCGAGCGCGGCGCAGATGTTTTCGACAAAGGCAACCTCGCCCGCCGCCTCCGGACGCAGGCCGTGATCGACGCTCGCCACCGCGATTGCGCCCGGCATCGCGGCATGGGCCAGCAACAGCATTGCGACAGAATCGGGACCGCCAGACACCGCCAGGCCCAAATGGCCAGCATCGCGATCTTCCAGCGGCCAGAGCCGGTCCATCTCCCTTTCGAAACGGGCTAAGTGCTCGAGATCAGGTGCACCAGTTACAGGGGGCTTGCCCGGTTGCGGGTCCATCGGATCAGCGACCTGCCACAACCGCCGCGCCGTCTAACCCTCGCAGGTTACGCGCCGGCGATTGCCTTCATATTTGTCCATCAGCCGCCCGCTGGCGACCGCCGGATAGGTCTCGCCGAATTCGGCAAGGGCGATGCAGGCGCGGCGCGTATCACCCAGCGCGATCATGCTTTCGGCAAGGTAAAGTAGGCTGTCAGGCGCGCGTGCGGCGGTCTTGTCGCCCTGATAGTTCTTCAGGAACCAGCGCGCGGCATCCTCGGCTTTGCCATCATCGAGATAGGCGCGGCCCAACAGGTTGCGACCGTAGGTGAGGCGCCAGTGGTTGGGATAGCTCTCGACAAAGCTGCTGAGCTGCTGTCGCGCTTCGGGATAGAAACCCGCATTCCACAGGCGAAAGCCATAGGAATATTCGTCGTCTGCTGCGTCGTCGGTCTGCGGCTTAGTAATGGCTTGCACAGCGGCAAGACGCTCCGCGGTTGGCCCAGCCGGTTCGGGATCAGTGTCGGTGTCGGTGTCGGTCTCTGCACCCGTCCCGGCACCCATGGCAGTCAGGTTCGCATCGGTTGCGTTCGTATCCTCATCATCTGCACGCGTCTCTGTCATGCCTAAAGTGGGCGCGCCGCTGGTCTCCACCACGGCCACGCGCTCGGACAAAAGCGTGATCGCGTTTGAGTTTTCTTCCGTCCGCGATGTGATGCGCTGCAATTGCAGCTCGATCGCATCCAGCCGCGCGAGGATATCGGTCACCGCTGTCGTCGAAGGCCCGCTGGTCCGACCACCCGTGCCGCTTGTGCTACCCGAACCTGATGTGATCTGCGGCTCGAAATAGCGCCCGTCGCCGCCGGGAAAGACATTGCGCTGCAAGGCACGGATTTCTGCTTCGATCTTGCGCAGGCGCGCTTCATCTACCGTATCCTGCGCCGCGGCGGGCGCGGGCGCTGTCACCACCATTGCGGCGGCAAAAGCGGCGAGTCCCACGGCGCGCAGAAATGATGGCGCTTTGTCAGGTGTGGTCACATGTGCTGGGGGAGCGATGGTCGGCATCATCTGGCGGTTTCCCTCTTTCGTCTCTTCAATCAGGCGCATTCAAAAGACCCGAAGGCTACGACGGTGCGCCTGAACGTGAGCCGAATCTGTGCCGTGTGCGATGCGCCAAGTCGACCCCGAACCCCAACGAAAACGGTGGGAAATCGTGATTGTCAGGACTCAGCCGGGCGCGCGAGCAAGGCCGCTGCGGATATTGGCGTGTCACCCATGGTGATCGGCTCGTCGGCCAGCTTTGGCACTTCGCGCCCGTCAATCGTGATAGTGAAAGCATCAGGCCGCCCGGTGTTGATAAGCGGATTGGCAGCGGTCGGGGGGAGCTCAAATGTCTGCCCGCTTTCCATCTGCGCTTCGAACAGGCGATCCCCTTCTTCCTCGTAGAATCGCACCCATATCCCGTCTTCAAGCGCGGTGAAAACCACCTGGCCCTGGGGGTTGAGGTCGGCGGGTGCTGTATCCGCCGACGCCGACGCATCTCCCTGTTCCTGCGCCCCTTCCGCTTCCTGCTCGGCTTCGGCCAGCAGTGATGCCGGACCGTCTCCCGCGCCGTAATAGGTGCTGGCAAAGGTGATGATGCCGATCACCAGAACAAGCGCGGCAAATCCGCCGAACCAAGCAAGCCCCTTTGTCGGAAGCTTGGCCGGATCACCCGGTTCCATGCCCTGCCCGACAGCGGAATAGCGCGGACCGCCGGTGCCCATTTCCTGGCGAACCTGATCGGCGATCTCCATTTCATCAAGGCTGACAGCGCGCGCATAGGTGCGGGCAAACCCGATCGCATAGGTACGCGCTGGCAATTCTTCGAAGTGGCCGGATTCGATTGTTTCGAGATGACGGACCGGAATACGGGTTTCAGCAGAAATATGCTCGAGACTCTGACGCTTGGCCTCGCGCGCCAGACGCAGCCGCTCCCCTGCGCTCACCACCAGGCCGGGAAGCTCCGGGGTGTCCTCAGGGATTGCATCATCTTCACTGTCCATAACCCGCTGCGTCCCTTTGGGGTTGTTTTTCGTCGTACGTCAGCAACACAAAACGGCTGAGACGCAATTAAGTCAAGCGCTGGCTTGCATCGGCGCAATATTAGACGCCGCTTTGCGATAAAGCGACAAGTGCGACAGTTGGATGCGCTTTATTCGATATCCAGTTCGCGCGCTTTTGCCCACTGCGTCAACGCGTCGCGCAAATCGATCGAGGGATCGGAAAGCCACTCCGACATCGCCGAGGATAGCTCGACAATGTCGATTCGGCGCACCAGTTCCTTGATCGGACCGACGGCTGCCGGGGTGATTGAGAGACGTCGGAAACCGATCCCCATCAGAGCCAAAGCTTCGAGGCGGCGCCCGCCCATTTCTCCGCACACGCCCAGATCAACGCCGCTGCCAACCGACTCCTGCACCACCCGGCGCAAAAAGCGGATGATCGCCGGGCTCAGCCAGTCATAACGCTGCGCCAGCTTTGGATTGGCGCGGTCAGCGGCGAACAGGAACTGCGTCAGATCATTGGTGCCAACCGACAGAAAGCTGAGTTTGGGCAGCAGCAGATCGAGCACTTCGGCAAGAGCGGGCACTTCCAGCATCGCACCGAAGTGAATGGCTTCAGGCAACACCTTCTTTTTGGACCGCAGGAAAGCCAGCTGCTCATCGAAAACAGCCTTCGCCGCATCAAATTCCCAAGGTTCCGACACCATCGGGAACATCACATACAGCGCGCGGCCACCCGCTGCCTCCAACAAGGCGCGCGCCTGCGCTTTCATCAGGCCCTTGCGCTCCAGCGCCAGGCGCAAGGCGCGCCAGCCCATCGCCGGATTCTCGTCCGCCCCGGCCACATGCGACGCAAGATAGGGGACCGATTTATCGCCGCCGATATCGACCGTGCGAAAGATCACCGGCCTGTCTCCGGCCGCGTCCAGCACATCGCGATAAAGCCGCGTCTGACGCTCACGCTGGGGCAAGGTCGCTGAGACGAGGAACTGAAACTCGGTGCGGAACAGGCCGACCCCGTCCGCGCCCGTCATCGCCAGCGAGCTCATATCATCGCGCAGCCCTGCATTCATCATCACCTGAATGCGCGTGCCATCGCGGGTGAACGGTTCAACATCGCGCAATTGCGCATAGGATGCCTGACGCTCTTTCGATCGGGCAAAGCGCGTGTCGAACGCTTCGGCCATCTGCGCACTGGGCCGCAAGGTGGCGGTGCCTGCAGTCGCATCCAGCAGAACTTCATCGCCATCGCGCAAATTGCCGCGAATGCCGCCCGCCTGACCCAGCACCGGCACACCCATGGCGCGCGCGACAATCACCACATGCGCGGTGAGCGAGCCTTCCTCAAGGATCACGCCTTTCAAACGGCGGCGATCATATTCGAGCAGCTCCGCCGGGCCTAGATTGCGGGCAATCAGGATAGTGTCGCGCGGCAGACCTTGCTGCGCCGCTGTGCCCAGCTGGCCTGAGACGATGCGCAACAGCCGGTTCGCCAGATCCTCCAGATCGTGCATCCGATCAGCGAGCAGGGCATCGTCAATCTCCCGCATCCGCATGCG
This sequence comes from Erythrobacter sp., assembly GCA_049647465.1. Classification (GTDB taxonomy): domain Bacteria; phylum Pseudomonadota; class Alphaproteobacteria; order Sphingomonadales; family Sphingomonadaceae; genus Erythrobacter. Next base: position 15,325 of record JBARXS010000067.1, on the reverse strand, counting down.
GGTGTGTTGCTGGACCCGCTCGATTGCGGCCTCTGCAGTCAGGCCTGAATCGATCGCTTCATTGATGCGGCGCGCCCAGCCTTCATCGTAGGCGAACATCTTATAGGTTTCGAGCACCTCTTCATGCTCGCCCGCGCCGCGAAATTCGGCCTGACCTGCCAAAGCGTCAATCTGCTCGCGCATCTTGTCAAACGCGCGATAGACCCGCTGACGCTCAGCCTCGGTGTCGTCTGCCATGACCTGCGTGATCTGGACGCGCGGCTGGTGATAGACCGCCTGTCCTGCACCAAGCCCTTTTACCAGAGTAAGACCGCTGACCGTATGCGTGCCGGTTTGTTCGGCTGTCAGTCCGCGCGCTTCTTCTTCATCGACCAGTTCGGCATTGGTGATCAGTTCGGACAGGACCATCGCCGTAGTCTGCAACGCTTCAATCTCGACATCTTCATATCGGCGCGGTTCAACATGCTGGACGCACAAGACGCCCACCGCGCGCTCACGATAGACGATCGGAACGCCAGCAAAGGAGTGGAATTTTTCTTCGCCCGTTTCCGCGCGATATTGAAAATCGGGATGCGCCCGCGCCTCTGCGAGGTTCAGCGTTTCGATATTGTCGGCGATGACCCCGGTCAGCCCCTCGCCAATCGCCATGCGGGTGACGTGCACTGCGGTCTTTTTCAGCCCGCGCGTAGCGAAAAGTTCCAGCATGCCTTCGCGCAGAAGATAGATCGAGCAGACCTCGCTCGTCAGGCTTTCGCCGATGATCTCGACGACGCGATCCAACTTGGCCTGCGCGTGGAGACGCGAGGCCATCACCTCATGCAATCGAGTGAGGATCTGACGGGCTGATGCTGCTGCTTTCATCTAAGGTCCAACGCCTACGCCGGACTGGCCGAAAAAGCAAAAGCGTATCATGTGCGCGCTGCAGCGGTGGCGCGGCAAACGGAACCAATACGGACCAGATTATACTGCTCGCCCAAAGTCCCGTTTGGCGACGCGCCTATCGGTGAAAATGGTGTTCGCCCAAGTAGTGACAGCCCAGCAACTGGACGCTCAGATATTGGCGATCTCTTCCTTGAGTGCGAGTTTTCGCTTCTTGAGATGCTGGATCGTTGCCGCATCAGGAACCGGTCGGTTCATTTCTTCATGCAATCGGGCTTCCAGGCCTGCATGTTTCGACTGGAGTGCATTTACGTGAGACTTGATTGCTGACGTGCCTGCGGAAGATGCCATATTCATTCTCCTGTCTTGTCACCCTCCTACGAACAGGAAGGCCCCGTGGAGCGACTCGGCATGAAAACGGCCAAGCCGCAATTTGCATAAAACCACACACAAGCTGGCTTGCAAAGTGCTACAAACCCTTAACGCGATACTTGCCGATTGTTACGCGGTGAATTGAAGCTGCCATTCAGGGGGAAATCGGCTAGAGCGCTGACCATCGGCAAACACGAGCCGCGCTCAGGAGCGACGAGAGACATCATGAATGAAGCTGAGCTTGAAAAGCGGCTTGCCTTGCTGCGCTCCGAGCACCGCGATCTTGATGCGGCGATTGCCGCGCTGACTGATGCGGGATCAACCGACCAGTTGCAGATCGCACGGCTGAAAAAGCGCAAATTGCGCCTGAAAGACCAAATCATGATGATTGAGGATACGCTGCTTCCCGATATCATTGCGTAAGCCGGTTTTGCTAACCCGACGAATTGTATCATCAGGGGACGGCCTGCGGGTTTTAACGGGATAGTAACCATCGTGCGCTGGCGCATGCGGCGATCGCGGCCTAGCGATGTGGCACTGCATGACAGAAACTCAGGCCATGACCCGCACCAACTCCCTATCCCGCCCGATCATTGAGGCATTGTACACCGAAGCGCTCATCCTTGCCGATGATGTGCGTGCGGTGTTTGCCGATGGAGCACGCATGGGAAACCAGATGGCCTCCCCGGAAATCGCAAGAGAGTTTGCCCTGCCTGATGATGCGATGATGCGTCTGGCGCTCTCGACCGAAGGGCTCAAGACAACAACGCGCGTGATGCATGTGCTGGCCTGGTTGTTGAACCAGCGCGCCTACTTTGCCGGCGAGATGAGCGCGCAGCAGGTCAAGCGGCATGGCGCACTGCCCGAAGATCGTCCGTCCGATGAAAAACAGCTCGCTTTGCTGGAGCCGGAAACCCGCGCTCTGATCGCAGACACAGAGCGACTGCACCGCCGGATCGCCCGGCTGGACGCGGCATGGCGGCAGGACTTTGCGATGGCGCCATCACCCGTGCGCGCCTTTCAGGACCGCATCGGCCGCGAACTGGGCGGGATGTAGCCTGCAGTCACGCAGCGGATGCGACTGACAGCCGCAAGCTTAACCGGTAGCGCGCAAAGAACGCGTTTTTGTTTTCCGGCACTCAGCGGCATTGCAGTGCGTTTGTTGAAAACTACGCCGCCGCCAACGCCTTCTTCCAGCGCGCCAGTCGCTCTTCGCGCACGCTCGCATCCATATCGGGCTCAAACCGAACCAGCTGCCCGCGCATTGCTTGCGCTGCGCTTGCAAGGTCGGGATACAGCCCTGCCCCAGCCGCCGCCAGCATCGCCGCGCCGAGCGCGGTCGTTTCGACAAAAGCTGGCCGCTCCACCGGGATATTGAGCATATTGGCCAGATCCTGGGCCATCCAGTTGTTGGCCGACATCCCGCCATCAATCCGCAGCGTCGCCCAATCTGTGCCATCGGCTGCAAAGGCTGTTGCCAGATCAGAAGTCTGGTGCGCCATAGCCTCCAGAGCGGCGCGCGCCAATTCCGCCTTGCCGCTCGCGAAACTCAAACCGCTGATCACACCGCGCGCCTCGGCCCGCCAATGCGGCGCGCCCAACCCTGCCAGCGCAGGGACAATCGTTACGCCGCCGCAATCGGGAATGGACCGCGCCAATTCCTCTGTCTGGCTGGACACTTCGACAATGCCGAGCGAATCGCGCAGCCATTGGACCAGACTGCCTGCAACGAAGACCGACCCTTCGATCGCGTAGGTCCGCTTGCCCCCAATCTGCGTCAGCACCGTGCCCAGCAGGCGGTGCGTGGAGTGCGGGATCGCATCGCCCTGATTGGTCAGCACAAATGCGCCCGTGCCATAAGTCGCCTTGGTCTGACCCGGCGCGAGGCAGGCCTGGCCGATGGTGGCCGCCTGCTGGTCCCCTGCAAGGCCGGTGACGGGAACGGCGCTGCCAAAGATCGCGGCGTCGGTTTGCGCCAGCGCGCCTGACATATCAGTGACTTGCCCAAGCGCCGCGATCGGCACACCCAGCAGATCGCACAGCTCTTCGCTGAACTGCGCATCCTCCAGACCCATCAGCAACGTGCGGCTGGCATTGCTGGCATCGGTGATATGCAACCCGTCGTTTGGGCCGCCGGTCAGCTTGTAAACAAGCCAGCTCTCAACCGTCCCGAATGCCAGCGTACCCGCATCGCCCGCCGCTTTCACCGCAGGCACATTGTCCAGCATCCAGCGCATCTTTGTGCCGGAAAAATAGGGATCGAGCAGCAGTCCTGTGCGCCGCTGGATTTTCGCTTCGTGCCCGGCCTGACGCATTGTGATGCATTGCGGTTCGGTCCGCCGGTCCTGCCACACAATCGCGCGTGTCAGCGGCTCGCCTGTGACAGTGTCCCACGCCACCACGGTCTCGCGCTGGTTGGTGATGCCGATGCCTGCGATCATCGCCGCGCCGCCGGCCTTGGGTATCACTTCCAGCGCGCAGGCCAGAGTGTGCTCCCAAATCTCGGCCGCATCATGCTCGACCCAGCCGCTTTGCGGATAATACTGTGTCAGCTCGCTCGCGGCGCTCGCAACCATCGCACCATCGCTGGCAAACAGCATGGCTCTGGTGGATGTGGTGCCTTCATCGAGGACGAGAATATAGTCGCTCATTGGGTTCCTCTTGATTGTGATGCGTGACATGGCGCACTCTCACCCCCATATGCAAGAGTATGGCAGGACTACCCCCGAAACCGTGGCCCACGGGCAGTGCAGAGCAGCTTGAACCGCTGGTGCGCCGCGTGCTGGCGCCCAACCCTTCGCCCTATACCTACACTGGCACCCAGACATACGTGGTGGGCGCACCCGATGGACCGGACTGCGCTGTGATTGATCCCGGCCCCGATGATCCCGCCCATATCGAGGCGATCCTTAGCGCGGTCGGCACAGCGAAGATCGTCGCGATCATGTGCACGCATACACACCGCGACCACTCGCCCGCCGCCACGCCTTTGACCAAAGCCACAGGCGCACCAGCGATCGGCTGCGCGCCGCTTGTGCTGGAGAGCGATCACCCGCGCGCTGATGAAAGCTTTGACAAAACCTACGCGCCCGACCGTGTGATGGAAGATGGCGAGCAGATGCGCGGCACAGGGTGGACACTGACAGCAGTTGCAACACCGGGGCACACCTCGAACCATATCTGTTACGCGCTGGAGCAATCGGGCGCGCTGTTCACCGGCGATCATGTGATGGGATGGTCCACCAGTGTCGTCATCCCGCCCGACGGCGATATGGGCGACTATATGGCCAGCCTTGAAAAGCTGATGGCGCGCGAGGACACGGTCTATCACTCGGCCCACGGCGCGGCGATCACCAAGCCAAAGCAATTGGTGCGCGGCATGATCGGTCACCGCCGCCAGCGCGAGAACCAGATCTTGCGCCTCCTGGGCGAGGAAGCGCGGCCTGTGCCCGCCTTCATCCCGGCCATGTATAAAGGGCTGGATGAACGCCTGATCCCCGCCGCAGAACTCAGCGTGACAGCGCATCTCATTGATCTGGAGCGGCGCGGACTGACCGCAAAGGAAGGCGAGATATGGCGGACGGTCTGAAGCCTGCCGAGGGCACGCTGCCAGAAGGCGTGATGGAGCGGCCCGAGCCAAAAGTGCCCGTCACGCCGCCCGCTCCCGTCAGCCACGATGGCGGGTTCCTGTCATCCGGCGGTGAAAAGGCGCTGTTGCTGGTCACAATCCTGCTGGCCTGCGCCGCGCTTTTCCTGGGCTGGCGCGCTTATATCTATCAGGAAGAAGGCGATCCCGTCGCCAGCGCCATGCTCGCCTTTGAAAAGCAGAATTCGCTGGTGGTCTTCGCCAGCCGTTTTGAAGTGGTGGCGGAGAGTGAATACGAACAATCCATCGCCACCATCCCGGTGCGCCGCGTGCGCCAGGCCGCGATTATTCCGGCCAGCATTGATTACCGGCTGGACCTGTCAGCGATGGGGCCAGACGATTTCGCGTGGGACGAGGCTGGCTCAACGCTCACCGTGACGTTGCCGCAATTGCAGACATCGCGCCCCAATCTGGACGAAGCCAAAGCGCGCATCTTCACCGAAGGTCTGCTGAACACAGCCGGATCGCAGCAATTGCTGTCCGAAAAGAACTCGCAGATTGCCGAGGAGAAAGCGCAGGCCTTTGCCAAAAACGCCGAAGTGCTGGCGCTCGCCCGCAATTCAGCAAAGGATGCAGTGCGGCAAAACCTCGCAGTGCCGCTGCAGGTGGCGGGGTATGAGCAGGCGCGCGTCGAAGTGCGGTTTGCCGGGGAATGATGGTGGGAATTGGGGTGGGTGGACGTTCCGCGGTCAGCCACGTGGGCGCAGCGAGGACTGGCGACTACCTAGCAGCACCAATTCATCCATATCGCGGAGCGGACGCTCTGAAAATTCTTCAGCGGTAAGAACGAGAAGGTGAAGTGTCAGTCCCAATTCTCGATCCATTTTCAAGAATCTTTCTCGGACCTGCCGGGTCATCTTGACCAACTCGGCTCTGTCGCAATCGACAACCGTGAGAAGGTCCACATCATTAAAAGCGTCGCCTCGAAAGTAGGAGCCGAAGCCCCATACACTCTGCAGGCCTGAACAATGGTCAAGGATAAACCGGATTCCCGTCCTTATCCTTCTTGTGGTAGGTCCAAAAGTCATCCCTGTACAAAGCCCCAGTCATCTCGCCAGTGTTGAACAGCCCGATTTCATTGCCAAGGCAATATTCCTTTGCCTCCATCGTGTAGCTATTCCACATACCACCAACGTAGATCAAATTTACGTCGGGAAATTTCTCACGAACTTCCAAGACCTTCGCGATCCCGCATGTATATTTGTCTAGGCAGATTGCTTGTATATCACGTCCACGCTTGCGAGCGACGTCCCAAATAATGTCGTTATGCCGCTTGGCTGCGACCACATTTACGTGCGTATTCAGCAAGCGATCGAACCAAGAAATTTGGGCGAAAGAGATACCGTATTCGTTTGACCCGTTGCTCATCGCGCGGCCCACTTGTTTGCCAATTCCGCGAAATCGGCTGGGAACAGCTGATAATGATCAAGCCGTCCATATTGGTTCTGCTCGTAGCTTGATGCGTGGTCTTTGAATTTCAAAACAGCTCCTTTCATCTCCTCCGGTACCAGCGCGGCATTCATCACTAGTGTTCGCACGATCTTGCGGTTGTTGGGTAGCAACACATCCAGCTTGCGCGCGGCCCAAATCGCATGGGCCGATGAGGCAGGGCTCGTCGCCGCAATTCCTGACCTCGGGCCATAAGTGTCGAAGTAGTGCTTGTTCTCATCGAGTAGTCCGACGAGATACTTCATCAGTTCGCCGGTGTTCGCCATGTTCCTAGACTCAGACAAGCTATCGACCCAAGCCTCATGTTGCTTCTTCCAACCAAGCAGCGTTTCGACGGGGTATGTATCCTGAGGCGACTTGTCGATTTTGGTGTGACAGGTCGGGCAGAGAAGAACGAGGTTGTCATAACCATCCGAGCCGCCGCCAGCTTGACCGCGCGGACCTCCGGCTTGGCGGGCGACGATGTGGGCTTGCTCCCCAGTGAGGTAGCTCTCGCCATTAGCGCCGATCTCGGAGACCTTATCGCGGCAGTCTGGGTTACTACAATACCCAGCTGCTCTGCCCCAAAGCAATTTAACGTCTTTCTCCGTAATCGGCACATCGTCCCCCTGCTGTCTTCTCAAGTATCTAAGTAAAAAAGAATTATCTTTCGAGTCAAAAAAAGCGAACCGCGAAGAACAGATCTGTAATTTTTCTCGAAGTAGCCCAAAAGAAGTTCTAGTGTGCTACGCAGAATTTGCGAGAGTGATGTGAACGCCCGCAACTGGATCGCAACCAAACCTACCCCAACGCTCCCTTCACAAAGCTTTCGACCATCGCGAATTTCTGGATTTTGCCCGATCCGGTCAATGGGAACGCATCGACCCAGACCCAATGCGCCGGGGTCTTTTGCGGGGAGAGTTGCCCGCGCACAAAGGCTTTGAGGTCATCATCCGAAGGAAGCTCCAGTCTCTCCGCCAACCGTATGAAGCAGGCAACAATCTTGCCTTGCGTTCTACCGGGCAATACTCCTCGATCAGCGCCAGCGTGTCCACGAAGACTCTCCTGCAGAATTATCCCTTCTTGCGAAGCCGCCAGAACGCCCGCGTAAATCGCTCGCAAAACGGCGCATCCATCCTTATGTGGCAGGCAAGATAGTTAGCGGGAATCCACAATGAACACCATGTCCACACCGCCCTCCGGCGACGATCTGATCGCCGAGATCCACCGGCTGCGCAAAGAGCGCAATGCGATTATTCTCGCGCATTATTACCAGACGCCCGACATTCAGGACATCGCCGACTTTGTGGGCGACAGTCTGGAACTCTCGCGCAAGGCGGCGGACACCGATGCGGATGTGATCCTGTTTTGCGGGGTGAAGTTCATGGCGGACACGGCCAAGATTCTCTCGCCGGAAAAGACGGTGATCCTGCCTGATATGGACGCGGGTTGCTCGCTTGAAGATTCCTGCCCGCCCGAAAAGTTCAAGGCCTTCCGCGAGGCGCATCCCGATCACATCGCGCTAACCTACATCAACTGCTCGACCGAGGTGAAGGCGCTGTCCGATGTGATCGTCACCTCTTCCAGTGCAGAGACGATCCTTGACCAGATCCCGCGTGATCAGAAGATCATCTTTGGCCCGGACCGCCACCTTGGCGGCTGGCTGAGCCGCAAGTTTGATCGCGAAATGTTGCTGTGGCCGGGGGTGTGCATCGTCCACGAAGCCTTCAGCGAGACCGAGCTTCTGAAGCTGAAAGAGCAGCACCCCGGCGCGCCGGTGGCTGCACACCCGGAATGCCCGCCCGCGATCATCGACCATGCCGATCACGTTGGCTCGACCAGTTCGATTCTGAAATTCGCCAAGAATTTCGAAGGCGACACGCTGATCGTCGCGACCGAGCCGCACATCATGCACCAGATGGAAAAGGCGCTGCCCGAAAAGACCTTTATCGGCGCACCGGGTGCGGACGGAAACTGCTCGTGCAACATCTGCCCCTACATGGCGCTCAACACGATGGAGAAGATGTACACCGCCCTGCGCGATCTGGAACCGCGCATCGAAATGGACGAAGACCTGCGCCTGAAAGCGAAGAAGAGCCTCGACCGGATGCTGGAGATGGCAAGCGGGACTGTTGGCTTGGGTGATTTGGGCGCGGTGCCGTTTAGTGGGGATTGAGAATCTGTCCCTTTTAGTCGCTTGAAAAGGACAAATAGCCAGTCCTGTTTGCTCGCCATATTTTGTTGGGCATGAACAAACATGAAGCCAAAATTCCACTCGCCCTCATCGAAGCGGGACATCCGATAAAGGCTGTCGTCGCGACACTCATTTCAAAGTTGCCATGGCGGTCGGCCATAGCCGGTAGTTCTTTGATTGCCCTAGATGCCAGCCTTCGCTGGCATGACGTTGTGTTAGGGTGGTTTACATAACTCGTCACCCCAGCGCAGGCTGGGGTCTCGGGCGTCAGGCAATCAGTTTCAGGTAGAGATCATCCCATGACGGGTTCTGACCCTCAATCGCGCTGATCTTCCATTCGCGCTTCCATGCTTTCATCGCTTTTTCGCGGGCGATGGTCGCTTCGATTGAAGCGTGTTCCTCGACATAGACCGACTGCGTGCAGCGGTATTTTGATGTGAAGTCGCCGCCTTTGCCTTCCCGGTGTTGGCTCACTCGCGCGGCGAGATCACCGGTCACGCCGATATACAACACGCCGTAGCGTTTGTTTGTCATGATGTAGATGTGGCCGCCGCGTTTCATGTATCTGTCTCGGTGCTCGCGGCTTTAGCCCCCAGCCTTCGCTGGGGTGACGTGGTGGTGGATTGTGCCGCCTTCGCCACCACCAGTGCGCTCCCCAGAAGCACCATCCCCGCCACATCCATCGCGCTGAGCATTTCTTTGAAGACGATCCACCCGATCACCGCCGCCACGGCGGGCTGCGTCAACAGCGCGAGGCCGATCACCAGTGGCGGGAAGTGGCCGAGCGAATAGACCAGCAGTCCCTGACCGATCAGTTGGCTCGTCACGAACAGCACCACAATCGGCGTCCAATCGGTTGGCCAGACCGGTTCTCCCAAAGCCAGCGCCAAGGCCAAGAGCGCGGGGCATGCAAACAGGCTGACCCAGACCAGCAGGCTCCATGATCCAAAGCGGCTCCGCTCGCCCTGAAGCGTGATGAGATAGACCGCGTAGAGCAGCCCCGCCGTCACGCAGAACAGATCGCCCGCAAAGGTCTGCGTCGAAATCTCCAGACTGCGCCCCAGCAAAATGCCCGCGCCCGTCAACGCGCAGATGATCGCAAGCCATTCTGCCCCGCGCGGCAGCATCCGCGCGGCGATAAAGCCCCAGAACAAGAGGATGATCGAGCCGGCATTGCCAAACAAGGTAGCGTTGCCCAGCCGCGTCTTTTCAATCCCGATATGCCAGCTTGCGAGGTCCCCCGCAAAAGCCAGCGCGCCGATAGCGACCAGCACAAGCGTTTTGCGCGGCATCCCTCCGATGCGTTGCCCAGCCACGCGCGCGAAGACGATCAGAAAGGGCAGCGCCAGAAACAGCCGCCAGAACGCCGCGCTCACCGGGCCGGTATCGGTCATGCGCACCAGCATCGGCCCCAGCGCCAGCGCGACATTGCCCGCCAGCAAAGCCGCGACCAGCAACAGCCTGTATGGCGAGTCCCTGGAGGACGGCAACGGAGACGCCACCGCGCGCCCACCAACATCTGCTTTCCGGGCTCCCGCTTTTTCCATGCTTGCGCCCTAGCGCCATCACCGCCAAGTGGATAGCAAGTTGAAACGCAACAGGAGGAAATCCGCACATGCCTGAAAACTCCAAATACCCGGCTCTTTTCCAGCCGCTCAAAATGGGTGCGCTCGAAGCCAGAAACCGCATTTTCATGGCCCCGCTCACACGCGGGCGCGCGGCAAAGCCGATGTTTGTACCCAACGAAATGATGGGCACCTATTACCGCCAGCGCGCGGGCGCAGGCATGATCCTGACCGAGGCAACCGGCATCAGCACCGAAGGGCTCGGCTGGCCGTCTGCGCCCGGCATCTGGTCGGACGAACAGACCGAGGCGTGGAAGCCGATTGTCGAAGGCGTGCACGAAGAAGGCGGCCTCATTGCCATGCAGTTGTGGCATATGGGCCGGATCGTGCACCCCTATTTCCTTGGCGGAAAGCCGCCCGTATCAGCCAGCGCGACCACCGCGCCCGGCGAAGCGCACACGCCCGAAGGCAAGCAGGCCTATGTCGAGGCGCGCGCGATGACGCAGGACGATATCAATCGTACTATCGACGATTATCGCCGCGCCGCCGAAAACGCGAAAAAGGCAGGTTTTGACGCGGTGCAATTGCACGGCGCAAATGGCTATCTAGTGGACCAGTTCCTGCGCGATAAAACGAACCTTCGCGAAGACGAGTATGGCGGCTCACCGGAAAACCGCACCCGCTTCATGAGAGAAGTGATCGAAGCCATCGTCGATGTCTGGGGCGCGGACCGGGTCGGCATCCGCCTGTCCCCGAACGGTGACAGTCAGGGCACCGATGACAGCAATCCGCCCGCCACATTCGGCGCGGCCACAAAAGTGATCGAGGATATGGACCTCGCCTTCCTCGAACTGCGCGAGCCGGGGCCCGAAGGCACATTTGGCCGGACCGACGTGCCCAAGCAAAGCCCAATGATCCGTGGGCTCTATACCGGCGCGCTGATCCTGAACTCAGACTATGGCGCCGCCGAAGCGGACGTCGATGTCACCAGTGGCAAATGCGATGCGGTCAGCTTTGGCCGCCCGTATATCTCCAACCCCGATCTGGAGAAGCGGATTGCGGCGGGCGCCGAGTTCAATCCGAACAAGGACGTGCCCAAGAGCTGGTATTTCCCGATTCCGGAAGGCTACATCGATTATCCGACGATGGAGGAAGAGAAGGCGGCTTAAGGGCTTCTTTCCTACAGAGTAATGACAGGGCGCTGCGCTTTAGGGCGTGGCGCCCTCTTCAGTTGCGCCCTCCTGATCCGCGCCCGCTTCATCCCCATCATCATCGCCCTCAGCGGGGCGTTCTGCCGGAGGAGACTGCGATGTCAGCGCGTCCAGCGGGAGCATATCGTCGCTGATTGTGCCACCCAGCACATCGCCTGCTACTTCACCGCCCAGCTCTGCGGGGGCCTGTCCTTCGGGTGCCGCTTCGTCGCCGCACGCCACCAATGCGAATGGCAATGCCAACACGATCGCCAGCCCGAGGTTTGCATTCACCCGCATGTCTTAAGTCCTGTTTTCGAAAGAGCCGCAAAGAATTCGGGCGCGCGGGCCATCAGCGCTTCATCCCATTCATCCTTGCTGACTGGTTTGCCAAGCCGCGCAAGGCTGGTCACGCCAAATTCATCAATTCCGCACGGGATAATCCCGCCGAAATGCGAAAGGTCCGGGTCAAGATTGACCGAGAAGCCGTGCATCGTCACCCAGCGGCGCACCCGCACGCCGATGGCACCAATCTTTGCCTCGCGCCCGTTAATATCGCGCGTCCAGATGCCAACGCGGCCATCGGCGCTCCATGCCTCAACCCCGAAATCGGCGAGCGTCGCGATCACCCAGCCCTCAATCGAGTGGACAAAGCAGCGCACGTCCTTTCCGCGCTTGGCCAGGTCCAGCATCAGATAACCGACGCGCTGACCCGGCCCGTGATAGGTGTAGCGGCCACCACGCCCCGTCTGCACCACCTCGAAACGCGGATCGACCAGTTCAGCCGGGTCCGCACTCGTCCCCCCGGTATAGACCGGCGGGTGTTCCAGCAGCCATATCTGTTCGCGCGCGCCGCTGTCGCGGACCGCTGCGTTGCGTTTTTCCATCGCGCTGATCGCCTCTTCATAAGGCACCAGATCGGTATCACGCCGCCACTCGACTTTGTCCGTATCCAGATCAGTGAAAGCCGCTTCGCTTGCCATACGCTGTGCGTGGGGGCATTGGCTCAGCAGATCAAGAGCTAAGCTGTCGGCTCGCGTTAAGGGGGCACAATTTTGCCAGATGGATCAAAGCCTGCACCAAGCTCCTCGCGGCTGGACCTGAATGCGGTGTGGCGGCGCGCGCAGATGCTGATGAGCGAGAACCTGCAATTGCTCATTGCGGTGGCGGGCGTGTTTCTGCTGTTGCCGTCCGCGCTGATTTTCTTTGTGCTCATCCCGCCAGGGGCCGAACTGCAGGGGCCGATGGATGTGCTGACCAATCCCGATGCGAGCGAAGAGCTTATCAAGAAAGCGGTCGAGAAACTGATGGAGCTGATGACTCCTTTCATGCTGTGGTCGGCCGTGCTGAACGTGGTCCAGCATGTCGGTTACGGGGCGATGATGGCGGTGATGGGCCGTGCGCGCCCGACTGTGGGGGAGGCTCTGGCGACTGGCGCGAAAGCGGTGCTGCCGGTGGTCCTTGCGCTGTTGCTCTATTTCTCAACCTTCTTTGCGCTGGCGATCATCATTTCGGTCATTCTCAGCCCAGCAGGCGCAGGCGCGGCGACCTTTATCGCGACGATCCTGACTGTCCTGATCGGCATGTTTCTGGTCGCTCGGCTTTCGCTCACCCTGCCCGCGATGGTGCTGGAAAACAGGCTCAACCCGATTGCCGCGATGACCCGTTCTTGGAGGCTGACGGGCGTCAGCAGCGGAAATGTGTTCGGTTTCTGGATGCTGGTGATCGTGTGCTATTTCGTAATCGGCATCATTGTCAGTTCGGTGGGCAGTCTTATCGCGGCAGCTGTGGAAAGCGAAGGCGTGCAGGCCCTCATCCAGGGCTTGTTCAGCGGCGGGTTCGCGATGGCGGCGGGCATTGTAGTCAGCGCCTGCGCCGTCTCCATGTTCCACCAGTTGGATGGGCACAGCGCCAGCGAGCCTGCCTCGGACTCCGATTGACCCCATCTTGCCCAAAGTTAGGGCGATTGGGCGCAAATGATTGATGCGCGCAGGGCCTTCGCCTAGCGCATCACGAATGGCCGCAACGCAAGCCTCCTCCCTCAAACAGGCACCATCGGCAAAGCCGATATCGAACGCTCGCATGGCGTTGCTGTTCACCGTCATGCTGGTGACGGCTGCGGGCAACACAGCGATGCAAAGCGTGATGCCCTCGATCGGCACCGCGCTGGGCGTGCAGGACGTGTGGATCAGCCTTGCCTACAGCTGGTCGGCTTTGTTGTGGGTCATTTGCGCCCCGATCTGGGCGCGACGGTCCGACCGGCGCGGGCGCAAGGCGATGATGGCGCTGGGGTTGGTCGGATTTGTCCTGTCCATGGCGCTTTGCGGTATCGTCCTGTGGGCGGGCCTTGCCGGTTGGCTGAGCGCGATGGCGGCGCTCATAACCTTTGCCGCTGCGCGCAGTCTTTACGGTCTGTTTGGCAGCGCGGCACCGCCGGCGGTTCAGGCCTATGTCGCATCGCGCACCCCGCGATCACAGCGAACGCAGGCGCTCTCTCTGATTGCATCCAGCTTTGGCCTCGGCACAGTGATCGGGCCTGCGCTGGCCCCGCTTATGGTCTTGCCGTTTCTCGGCCTTGGCCTAACTGGACCGTTCATCTGCTTCGCACTTCTGGGCTTCGCGGCGCTGATCCTGTTACGCTGGAGACTGCCCAATGACGAACCGCAATTCGCCGCGCGCGGGAGGGTGCAGCCCTATGCGAGCGGGTCGGGCGGTGCGCCAGAAGATCTGCGCGCAGATGATGGCGCAGAGGACGGCGAAGACACAGAGCCCGAACTTCCGGCGCGCAATCTGCGGTGGTTTGAACCGCGCTTACGGCCTTGGGTGATAGCGGGACTTGTCGGGGGGCACGCTCAGGCAATGGTGCTGGGTATCTCTGGCTTTCTGGTGCTGGACAGGCTGGGCCTGCGTGAAACGCCTGCGGAGGGCGCGGGGCCTGTTGGCATCGTGCTGATGTGCGGAGCGATCGCCACGCTGCTGGCGCAATGGGGGCTGATCCCGCGCTTCAACTTGGGCCCGCGTGCGGCCACCCTTTCGGGCATTTTGGTGTCCGCTCTGGGCACCGCCTTGCTGGGGGCGGCGGGCGATCTGCACACGATTGCGCTTGGTTATGCCATTGCCTCGCTCGGCTTTGGCCTGTTCCGCCCCGGCACCACGTCCGGCACCTCGCTCGCGGTAACACGCGCCGAACAAGGGCAAGCCTCGGGCATTGTCGCCAGTGTTGCCGGAGCGAGCTTCATCTACGCACCCGCGCTGGGCGTGTGGCTTTACAACATAGAGGCGCGGCTGGCGTTCGGCCTGATCGTTTCGCTGTGCCTTGCCGTCGCAATCTTTGGCTGGCGCGGGCTGGCCCTGGATGAGGATCTGACCCAGGACCGCTAGTCAGAGAATTTCCAGCACCCGATCCTGAGGACGGCACAGGCGCACACCTTTGTCGGTTTCGACCAGCGGGCGTTCAATCAAGATAGGATCGGCTGCCATCGCCTTTAGCACAGTGGCGGCATCTGCGTCAGGCAGGCCGCGATCCGCCGCATCCGTCCCGCGCAAACGCAGCCCTTCCTGCGGTGAAATCCCGGCATCCGCGTAAAGCTGTGCCAGCTTTTGCGTCGTGGGCGGCTTTTTCAGATATTCCACCACCGTCAGATCAACGCCTGAAAGACTCTCCAGAATCGCCAGCGTTTTGCGCGAAGTTCCGCATTTCGGATTGTGCCAGATTGTTGCTTTCATATGCCCGTTCCTTCGTATGAGATCGCCGCCGCGCGGCTCTCGCGCCTGATAGAGCGCGCGAGGCAAATTTGCCACAAGCAGCACTGAATCGAGAATGTTTCGCAATATCGCTTGCGGCTGCAAATAAGTTGCAATAGCCGCCTATCGGGGTTCAGCGACGCGGAGTCGCAGGCATCGTGACGGAAAGTTTTTGTATGATTATCAAGTCGGCGCGCACTGCGCTTTTGCTCACGTCTGCGCTGATCGCTGCGCCTGTCTGGGCGGAGGATAGCGCAGAAGCTCCCGAACGACCGCGCGACGAGGAAGGCCGTATCATCGTTACCGG
>JBARXS010000066.1:0-24036 GCA_049647465.1 Erythrobacter sp. | reverse complement strand
TGTGGTTTGATTCGGGCTGCACCCACGCATTCGTGCTGGAAAGCGGGCGCTGGCCGGACCTGCAATGGCCCGCCAATCTCTACCTCGAAGGCTCTGACCAGCATCGCGGCTGGTTCCAGTCCTCGCTTCTGCAAAGCTGCGCCACGCGGGGCCGCGCGCCTTATGATCAGGTGCTCACCCATGGCTTCACCATGGACGCAAAGGGCCGCAAAATGTCCAAGAGTGAGGGCAACACGATCTCCCCGCTCAAAGTCATGGAGCAGACCGGTGCGGATATCATCCGGCTGTGGGCGCTGAGCGTCGATTTCACCGAAGATCACCGGATCGGCGATGAGATCCTGAAAGGCGTGGGCGACCAGTATCGCCGTTTGCGCAACACGTTCCGATACATGCTGGGCGCGCTCGACGGCTATATCGGTGATATGTCCGACGCGGGCGAAATTCCCGAGCTGGAAGTGTATGTTCTCTCGCTGCTTGCTGACCTTGACGCGAAACTGCGCAAGGCCGCCGAAGAGTACGATTTCAACACCTACACCCGCCTGCTGGTCGATTTCTGTAATGAGGATCTGTCCGCGTTCTTCTTCGATATCCGCAAGGACACGCTGTATTGCGACGGGCTGACCTCCAACACGCGCAACGCCTATCGCACCGTGCTCGATCTGCTGTTCCATGCTCTTGTGCGTTACGCCGCGCCGGTGCTGGTGTTTACCGCCGAGGAAGTGTGGCTGACCCGCTATCCCGAGGATGGCGAGGCGGATGAAGAAGGCCAGCGCGGTAGCGTCCACCTGCTCGAATGGCCCAGCGTGCCCCAAGTCCCCGCAGACACTGCCAAATGGTCCGCCCTGCGGCTGTTGCGCGAGCGTGTGACCGAAGCGATTGAGCCGCTGCGACGTGAAAAGACCATCCGCTCCAGCAACGAAGCTGTCGTCACAGTGCCCGCCAGCGCTGTGCCCGAGGGCGTGAGCGACGCGCAGCTGGCCGAATTGTTCATCACAGGGACAGTGACGCGCCACGAAAAGGATGAAGTGATCGTCGCCAAATCCACCGATAGCAAATGCGGCCGTTGCTGGCGTCTGCTGCCCGACGTGCCGGAAGACCGCGCGCTGTGCGGGCGTTGTGCCAGCGTCGTTGGCGAGGCCTAGGCTTGTGATGAACATCTTCACCCGCCCCCGCCTGATCGGATTGACTCTGGCCGCGCTGATCGCGGTCACTGACCAGTGGTCTAAATGGTATGTGACGGGACCGCTGGGCATCAATTCCATCGGCGATACGATGGACCTGCTGACCTTTTTCGATCTGACCTACACCCGCAATTACGGCGTCTCTCTGGGGATGCTGGAGGCGACCAGCATGGAGATGCGCTGGCTGTTGGTGCTGGGCACATCGCTGGTCGCGCTGGTGGTGCTGGTGTGGATGATGCGGGAGCGGCTGATGGGCGATATCCTCGGCCTCGCGCTGATCCTGGGCGGGGCCATTGGCAATATCCGTGACCGGTTGGAACTGGGCTATGTCATCGACTTTGCCGATTTTCATGTGACGATCGCAGGCAATTTCATCCGCCCGTTCCTGATATTTAACGTCGCCGATGCCGCTATTACGATTGGTGTCGTCGTGATCCTTGCCCGCGCTCTGTTTATGAGCGAAAAGGACGAAAGCAATGATGCATCCGGCGCAGAACCGGACGCTCTGGAGAATTGATGATGCGTACCACCCGAACCTTTATCCTGCTTGGAACCGGCGCTGTGCTCTTGTCTGCATGCGGTGGCTCTGGCCTGTTCAACCGTGACCGGCCTGATGAATTTGCCGTGCAGCGGCAGGCTCCGCTGGTTGTTCCGCCTGATTTCTCGCTGACCCCGCCCGCACCGGGTGCTCCGCGCCCCGCAGAAGGCACCGCGTCCGAACAAGCGCTTGAGGCTCTGTTCGGCGGCCCGCAGGCCCGCAGCGATATTGAGCGCAGCACGCTGGACCGCGCTGGGCGCGCCGCACCGGGCATCCGCAGCCAGGTTGGCGATCCGGGCACAAACACGGTTGCCAAGGGACGCGTCACGCGTGATATCATCGCAGCGCCCGAAGGCGACGGTGCAACGGCTTCGACGGTTATCCCGTCTTGATCTGATCGGTCACCGCTGCACCCTTGCGCACCAGAATCCGGTCAATCCGGCGGCGGTCCATTTTCACGATCTCGAAATTCCAGCCCTGATCCACAAAGGTGTCTCCGGGAACGGGCAGCCGTTTGAGCACCGACAAAGCATATCCCGCCGCGGTGCCAAACTCGCGCGTGTCCTCATAATCCAGCCCCAGCCGGTCAGCGAGGGCATCCGCGCTCAGTGCGCCTGACACCAGCATGGAGCCATCGGCGCGGTCCTCTATCTGCGGAGTATCGCCCTGATCGGAGTCGCTCGCGAAGTTGCCGGCAATCGCAGTCAGCAGGTCGACCGGTGTGACGATCCCTTCGAAATGACCGTATTCATCATGCACCACGGCCATGGCGATATCGGCTGATTGCAGCACGCGCAGCGCGTCCATCGCGTCCAGCTGATCGGGCACCACTTCGGCTTTCACATACATGTCGCGAATGGTGACGTTCTTTCCTGCCACCAACGCGGCCAGCACTTCGCGCACTTTCACAATGCCGAGGATCGAATCGGGTGATCCCTCCGCCACCGGCAAAAGCGAATGCGGGCTTTGCTCAATCGCCTTGCGGATCTGTTTCGCATCGGCGTCGGCGTCAATCCAGTCCACCTCGGTGCGCGGGGTCATCATGTCGCGCACGGGCCGCTCTGCCAGCCGGACAACACCTGTCAAAATCTGGTGCTGCTCCGCCTCGATCACACCTGACCGCGTGGCTTCAGCGAAAATCATCTGCAATTCTTCCGCTGTCACGCTGCTCGCGCCTTTGGAGCGGATACCGAACAGCCTGATCAGCCCGGCGGAGCTTTTATCCAGCAACCAGACCAAAGGCGCCGCGACCCTCGCCAGCAATGCCATCGGACGGGCCATGACGATACTGATGGGCACAGCAGCCCGCAAGGCCAGCTGCTTGGGCACCAGTTCGCCGACAACCAGGCTGAAATAGGTCGTAATCGCGATGACCACCGCGAATCCGACCCTCTGACTCATATCAGCCGGCAAACCCAGCGCGACCAGTCGCTCCCCCACCGGCGTGCCAAGGCTTGCGCCCGAATAGGCGCCCGCGACAATGCCAATGAGGGTAATCCCGATCTGGACGGTGGAGAGAAATTTTCCCGGATCAGCGGCCAGTTGGATCGCGAGCGCGGCGGCAGACGAGCCTTCATCCGCCCGCGCTGTCAGGCGCGAGGTCTTTGCCGAGACAATCGCCAGCTCTGACATGGCGAAGACGCCATTGAGCACGATCAGCCCGGCGATGATGAAAAGGTCAGCCCAAGGAAACGGTGTCACTCGAGCACCGCTAGCACAATTCGCGGCATATGCCAGCGATGTGATACGACCAGACACGGGGTGTTCATGCTGCGGCAAAGCGAGAGGGTGCAGCGCCGCAATTTGGGAACATGCGCCGGACCCTGGCGCTTGTTCAGGGCACGAATGATTTTTCTGGAGGACTACACTATGACCGTTTCACGCATCCTGCTTTCGAGCACCGCCGCACTGGCCCTGTTGGGTACCAGCGCCTGCGTCACTGATCCGAACACCGGCGAGCGGAAAGCGTCGCGCACCGGGATCGGAGCGGCTGTTGGCGGCACACTTGGCTATCTTTTGGGCGGCGTTATCGGCGGCGATGCCGCGCGCATTATTGGCGCGGGGATCGGCGGTTCTGCCGGAGCCGTGGTCGGCAAGCAGTTTGATGACCAGATCAAGGAGCTGGACGAGCAGACCGCAGGCAGCGGCGTAGATGTGGAGGCCGTGGGCGACAATGACGCAATCCTTGTACGCCTGCCCGACGGCGTGACCTTTGCGCGCGGCTCAGCCAACATCAATCCGGGCTTTTACACCACACTGGATTCGGTAGCGGAAAGCCTGATCAAATATCCCAACAGCCTGATCGATGTGTACGGCTTTACCGACACAACCGGCAGCGACACATTGAACCAGAAGCTTTCCGAAGACCGCGCGCAATCCGTGGCAAACTATCTTGCCGCGCGCGGAGTGGCGCGCAGCCGGTTTGCCACGCGCGGGTTTGGCGAAGGTTATGACCAGCTTCGCATCAAGACCGCCGATGGCGTGGACGAACCGCTGAACCGGAGGGTCGAAATCAAGATTATCCCGATCAGTCAGGAAGACGTGGCCGCCGCTCGCGGAAACTGAATGGGCTTGGCGGACAGGTGCGCTCCTTCTCCATCAAGGAGAGGGAGCGCCCACTGGTTGCGCTCACCTTAGGGCCTTGGCGCGCTCAGCCAGGCGCTCCACCGCCGCTGCATGAATACCCGGCGAGCACACCAGTACGCCAAAATCGCGCGGATCATGCTTGTTATAGGCAAGCGGCTTTCCGAATGCATCGCTCACCCGCGCTCCGGCCTCGCGCGCGATCAGGGTGGCTGCGGCAATGTCCCATTCAAAGCCCCAGCGCAAAGTCGCCACCAGATCGGCGCGATCATCGCCGACCATTGCGATGCGCAGCGCGATGGAGTTGGGCTTTTCGACCATTACAAGGTCGGAATCGACCCTTGGCAATTGGTCTATCGGAACGCGGGCACCGGAAAACTCGGTTCTGGTACTGGCGTGCAGGGGCACATCGTTCAAAGTCGCACCAGCGCCAGCCTGCGCGCACCATTCCTCGCCGCGCGCAGGAGCAATCAGTATGCCGATCAACGGCTTACCCGCGCTCACCAGCGCAACCGAGATCGCCCATCCGGGGCGCCCACGCACATAATCGCGCGTGCCATCGATCGGATCGACCAGCCAGATCAGGCCGCTTTCGGTGCGGGCCTTGTCATCAGCGCTCTCTTCGGAAAGCCAGGCCGCAGACGGTAGCAGCGCGGTCAGTTCGCGCCTCAAAAAGCGGTCCACTTCGAGGTCCGCCTCGCTGACCGGATCGCCGGGCGTCTTGTCCCAGCTGCGCAAGGCATGGCCATCGCCGGGCCAGCGCGCATAGGCAATCCGGCCCGCCTCCCGGACGATCTCCAGCAATCTTGAACGGTCAATCATATCAGCCATTAGTCGTGGAGCCGCGACAAGCACTTTTCAAGCGCTGCGAGACATGCTTATGCCCCCCAAGATTGAAATAGTGACGGAATACTTCCTCCCCCGGAACGAAAAACAGCTAAGGGATCAAAGCTAATGAACGTCCATGAATACCAGGCCAAGGAACTCCTGAAAGAGCACGGCATCGCGGTGCCCGCAGGGTATCCTGCGCTCACCGTTGAAGAAGCGGTTGAAGGCGCAAAGAAACTCCCCGGGCCGCTCTATGTGGTGAAGGCGCAGATCCATGCCGGCGGACGCGGCAAGGGCAAGTTCAAGGAGCTTGGCCCGGATGCAAAAGGCGGTGTCCGTCTTGCCAAGAGTCTGGATGATGTCGAATCAGATGCGCGCGAAATGCTCGGCAACACGCTGGTCACTATTCAGACAGGCGATGATGGCAAACAGGTCAATCGGCTCTATGTGACCGATGGCGTTGATATCGAAAGCGAATATTACCTCGCCATGCTGGTGGATCGTGCCACGGGCCGCGTTGCCATGGTCGCATCGACCGAAGGCGGCATGGACATCGAAGACGTCGCGCACAACACGCCTGAACTCATCACCACGATCACGATTGATCCCGCACAGGGCTTTATGCCGCATCATGGCCGCGCGATCGCCTTTGCGCTGAAACTGTCGGGCGATCTTAACAAGCAGTGCCAGAAGCTCGCCAAGCAGCTCTATGACGCGTTCACCGCCAGTGATTGCGACATGCTGGAGATCAATCCGCTGGTCAAAACCAAGCCCGATGCGGACGGCAAGGCCGATCTGCTGGTTCTGGATACCAAAATGAGCTTCGATTCGAACGCGCTCTATCGCCACCCTGCGATCGAAAAGATGCGCGACGAGACCGAGGAAGATCCGGCCGAGGTTGAAGCATCCGAATATGATCTCGCCTATATCAAGCTGGACGGGAACATCGGCTGCATGGTCAATGGCGCGGGCCTTGCGATGGCGACGATGGACATCATCAAGCTAAATGGCGCCTTCCCGGCGAACTTCCTCGATGTGGGCGGCGGTGCGACCACCGAAAAGGTGACAGCGGCCTTCAAGATCATCCTGAAGGATCCTGCAGTCGAAGGTATCCTCGTGAATATCTTTGGCGGCATTATGAAGTGCGACATCATCGCCAATGGCGTGGTGCAGGCGGCCAAGGACGTGAACCTTCAGGTTCCGCTCGTGGTTCGCCTTGAGGGCACCAATGTCGAAGCAGGCAAGGAAATCCTCGCCAATTCCGGCCTCGCCATCGTCCCGGCGGACGATTTGGGCGATGCGGCGAAGAAGATCGTCGCAGAGGTCAAGAAGGCGGCTTAGAAAAGGAAACGCGTAACAGCGATGCCGAGGCTCGCAAGGGATACCGCGATGGCAAGCAGCATCAGCGCGCCATCGCGGACCATCAATGCGACGCCAAACGCGGCGATTGCGCCAAAGGGCACCGCAGCGGCGAAGGGCACGATCTCCAGCAGGGGGATCGTGCCGCACAGAACGAGGATAACCGCGGCTGCTATCTGGGGTGCGGGGGGCTCTGTTGCCCAGTTGATCCGGTCGCCGAAAACCGCGTCCAGTTTCTTGGCAGGCCCTTCCAGCTTGTCGCTCGCCTTGCCCAGCTTTTCGCCTGACACGGATCTCTGCGCCAACACGCTGGGCAGCCAGAAATGCGAGCGCCCAATCAGGATCTGAACGGCAATAACAGCGATGAGCGCTGCGAAGAAACTCGGAACACCCGGGACTCCCCCAACTGGCGAAATGCCGACAAGAGCGGGTACGAGGATCATCGGGCCATAGCTACGTCCGCCAAAGCTCTTGACCACGTCGTCGACAGTCACGTCCTCACGTTCGGACGCCAGCGAACCCAAGCAGTCAATTATGTCCAGCACTGATCCGGGGTGGTCTGCCATTCGGTTGCACTCCTGTGTACGACACATGCATTTCAGCCCGGCGTTTCAATTTGGCGAAGCCGGGACCGCGAAAGCAGTTTCGGTTCGCTCGGATATTCTTGGAAATCAACGCTTCAATCAGGCCCAAAAACCGCCCAGGGCCACCTCTTATCGGTGATGGAGAGCTTTGCACCATCATCTGGCTCCCGCTGCATTGCAAACATTGCACTTCTAACGGTCGAGATGATGCGCCACATTCGAAACGTTCATAAAAGCTGGCCAGGGACTGGGTTGACGCAACCAAAACGGAGCGCGAGGCCGGGCCCCACTAGAAGCGACGAAAGTTTCTCGCAGGTCCGAACCAACTTGACGTTTACGTAAACGCAAGTTAGGCCGCGCTGGTAATTTGAACGGAAATTCAGGAACGCCACAAACGTGCCAAGCGTTCGGGCGGTAAAGGGAAAGGAAAGCAGACCCATGAAAATCCTCGTCCCCGTCAAACGGGTGATCGACTATAACGTGAAACCGCGCGTCAAAGCTGACGGTACGGGTGTTGACCTTGCCAACGTCAAGATGAGCATGAACCCGTTTGATGAAATCGCTGTTGAAGAAGCGATCCGCCTGAAAGAGGCTGGCAAGGCAGAGGAAATCATCGCGGTTTCCATCGGCCCGGCAAAGGCTCAGGAAACGCTGCGTACGGCACTGGCCATGGGCGCGGACCGCGCGATCCTGGTTGAAACCGATGAAGATGTTGAGCCGCTGGGCGTGGCTAAGATCCTGAAGGCGATCGCTGACGAAGAGCAGCCCGGCCTCATCCTCCTCGGCAAGCAATCGATCAGCGACGATTCGAACCAGACCGGCCAGATGCTCGCCGCGCTGATGGGCCGCCCGCAAGGCACCTTTGCCAACACGGTCGAGATCGACGGCGACAGCGTCGTTGTGAAACGCGAAATTGACGGCGGTCTGGAAACGGTCAAGCTGTCGCTGCCCGCCATCGTCACCACCGATCTTCGCCTGAACGAGCCGCGTTATGCTTCGCTGCCCAACATCATGAAAGCGAAGAAGAAGCCGCTGGATACCAAGGCTCCGGCGGATTTCGGTGTCGACATTGCTCCGCGCCTGACCACCACCAATGTGGCAGAGCCGCCGGTGCGCCAGGCCGGTGAAAAGGTCGAGGACGTCGCCGCTCTCGTCGCCAAGATCAAGGAAATGGGGATCGCGTAAGCGGCCCACCCTCGAAAGGACAAACAGATGAACACTCTCATTCTGGTCGAACACGACAATTCCACCGTCAATGATGCAACGCTGGCCGTGGTCACCGCCGCGGGCAAGCTTGGCGAAGTCACCGCTCTGGTCGCTGGCAAGGATTGCGGCTCTGTCGCGGATGCGGCGGCGAAGATCGCAGGCGTCGCCAAGGTTCTGAAGGCAGATGATGCCGCTTACGAGCATGGTCTGGCTGAGAACGTCGCGCCGCTGATCGCTGGCCTGATGGCCGATTACGACGCATTCCTCGCGCCCGCCACGACATCGGGCAAAAACATCGCACCGCGTGTCGCCGCACACCTCGATGTGATGCAGATTTCCGACATTCTTTCGGTCGAAGGCCCCAAGACCTTCACCCGTCCGATCTATGCGGGCAATGCGATTGCGACGGTCGAATCAAGCGATCCCAAGCTGGTGATCACGGTTCGCGGCACCGCTTTCGAGAAGGCCGAAACCGAAGGCGGCTCCGCCTTGGTGGAAGACGCCGCCGGTCCGGGCGATGCTGGCATTTCCAGCTTCGTCGGCAGCGAACTCGCCAAGAGCGAGCGTCCCGAACTCGCCAGCGCCAAGATCATCGTCTCTGGCGGCCGTGCACTGAAGGATTCGGAAACCTTCGACAGCATCATCAACCCGCTGGCTGACAAGCTGGGCGCAGCCATCGGCGCAAGCCGTGCGGCGGTCGATGCTGGCTATGTCCCGAACGATTATCAGGTCGGCCAGACCGGCAAGATCGTGGCTCCCGAAGTCTATATCGCCATCGGCATCTCCGGTGCGATCCAGCATCTTGCCGGTATGAAGGACTCCAAAGTCATCATCGCCATCAACAAGGACGAAGATGCACCGATCTTCCAGGTCGCGGATATCGGCTTGGTCGCTGACCTTTACTCGGCTGTGCCTGAACTGACGGGCGCGCTCGACTAGATTGAAACTAAACCGGAAATTCGGTTGAAGTGAGCCTCCGCCGCGCTACTGTGCGCCGCGGAGGCTTTCTTTATGCGCGTTCTGGCGGTCATATTTGCTCTTGCGATGGCAGGCGCGTCGATGACGGCGGCGCAAACCGGCGAAACTGACGGTCTCACGCTCCAGCCCTCGTCACCATGGCGGGCGGACTTTGGGGAAGAAAACTGCGTGCTTACGCGCCAGTTCGGCCAGGGTGATGATGCGGTCTTGTTAGAGCTGGCACAATTCCAGCCGGGCAATAGCTATGGAGCGACAATCGTCGGCAAAGGCTTCGATTTTACGGGTGATCCGGTTCTCTACCGATTCCTACCGGCGCAATTTGCATCGGACCCTGTCGGATCAGAACGCGTGCGCTTTGACGACAAATATGAGGGGCTGAGCTTCAGGGCGACGCTGACCCCGGCTGAGACAGCTCCGATCCCCGTTGCAGAGATGGAGCGGCCCAAGGCCCCGCGCGGCCGCGCCGGAATGCCAGCTTCAATCGCAGTTATCCCGCCGCTCACGGGGGAAGATCTCGAAAGTCGCGCGGCAAAGATAACCGCTCTCACAATTGAACGCTCGCTTTCACGAAAGCTCACTCTTGTCACAGGCCAAATGGACGGCGTCGTCAGAGTGATGAGGCAATGTATGGACGATCTGGTGACCAGCTGGGGTATTCCGCGCCAGCCTGATGGTTCGGTTGTTCCGATGGCCAAAGCGCTCAACCCCAAAGTGCTGAGCCAGATTATCAGTCAGGAATACCCCACCGATGCACTCCGCGCTGAGGCGAGCGCGACGCTTCCCGTGAGGCTTCTGATCGATGCAGCTGGCGAGATTTCATCTTGCAGTGTTCAAACCCCTCAAAAATTCAAGAGTTTCGAAGAGACGGTCTGCAAGGCTTTCAAGAAAAGTGCACGATTTGAGTTGCCAAAAGACGCTGGCGGAGCTTCGTTGCCCAGTTACTATACAACGAACGTGACATTTCTGATCGACTGAATTCAGACACCAACTTCAAATCAAGTTGAGCGGTGCCCTGAACATTTAAGGAGATGATTCCCCCATGCGCCATCTCGCATATTTTACCATCAAAGCCGCCCTGCTTTCATTCGCCCAGTCCCCAGTCCATGCGAAGGACGAGTTCCCCGTCGTGCTTAAGCCAACATCCAATTGGGTGATCGATTTCGCCGAAGGACAGTGCAACATGGCGCGCACATTTGGCACGGATGAAGGCGGCCCAGAGGAGGACAAGCACGCGGTTTTCTTTCGCCAATGGGCGCCCAGCCGCTCTTTCGCTTTCTCCGCCGCTGGCTCCAGTTTCCGCAAGTTCAAATCCCGCCGGGCGACCTATGTGACGTTCTCGGATGATCGCGAAGAGTTCGAAACCCTGCCTTTCGCCGGAAACAATGACAGTTATGGCAAGTCCGTGATCTATTCCTCGCTGTCGATTGAAGGGGATCGTGCAGCGGATGAGGAGAACACGGATGATGACGACACCGTCTATGACGGGTTTCCGCAACTGGATGTTGATATGGCGGCCAGTGCGCGCTTCGTATCGCTGAGGCAGGGCAAGCGGACAGTCCGGCTTGAAACCGGCACATTGGCCGAGGCCTTCGCGGTGATGAACAAATGCACCCAGGGTCTGGTCAAGGCGTGGGGGTTGGATGTTGAGCGCCACCTCACAGCCACCCGCATGCCCAAGATGACCAATTTCGACAGTGTCGCCCGCCGGGTCGCTCAAAAGTACCCGCGCCAGGCGTTGAACCGCGGTGAGCAGGCGATCCTGCGCGTCAGAGTGATGGTCGATGAAACGGGTAAGGCTACAGACTGCTTCATCAGCGAGGTGACCCGCACCGTAAGACTCGATTCCCCCGCCTGTCGTCCGCTGATGCAGGGGACATACACGCCTGCTCTGGACAAGGACGGCAAGCCCTTCGCATCGTATTTCACGACCAAAATCACTTACATAATCTGACCTGCCGATATCTGCGGCCCGCTCTGATCATGCAGACGTTTTCGGTGGCCACGCCGTCCACCGTCACGTCTTGAACCGTCGAACAGATATTCGAACATGATTGCCCGCTCGTCCCCGCTTGCATGCGCGCGGTCGAGCAACCGCTCAGCCAGACGCTGAGCCATGGCGTCGCTGGCCGCACTCTCGGTTGCTTCCAGCGCAGCTGTGTCGGACAGGCCAAGCGGCTCACCTGCGGCTGAGAGCGCCTCAAGCGAAACCGTTGTCAGACCGGCCGACATTGCCGAGCGCCGCTGATCCAGGCGCATCCGGTGGCGCAGGCTCTGCAGTTCCCCGCGTATCTGCCATGTCGCATGGGTTGCAAAGCTGGCCTGAGCCGGGTCGAATGTCTGCAAAGCGCGGTGCACGCCAATGGCCGCTGCCTGTTCCGCGTCTTCGCGCATGTCGGTAAGCGCATACTGCGCAATCAGGCGGATGATCCTAGGACGCAGCGCCTCCAGCATGTCGGTGAACGCGCGATCCAGCCGGGTGCAGGTGCGCGGATGCACGCGAGTGTCCCGCACTTGTCTGGCGAGCGCCGCTATCCGAAGCGCATTGATCGAGATGGTGTCAGGCCGCATGATCCAGAAAGCAGTTCCCTCCTATGATATGCAAGGGATAGCGGGCGGACCTTTTCCAGCGGCCTTTGCGCATGCTCCGGATCGATGCTTAGGGGTGTTTACGGCGCTGTGTGTTAGCCTCTCACATCAGGCCGGTGATGAAATGCAGTGTCATGCCGACCAGCCCGCCCACCAATGTGCCGTTGATACGGATGAACTGGAGGTCGCGGCCCACCGCATTCTCGATCCGGCCAGTGATCGTTGTCGCATCCCAGCGCTTCACCGTTTCAGACACCAGAGTGACGATTTCCGAGCCATAGCGCGTCGCTGCACCCGCCACGGTTCTGCGGGCAAAGCGGTTGATCTGGACCTGCAGACGCTCGTCCTGCTTCATAGCCTTGCCGATATCTGCAAGACCCTTGCGCATTTCCCCGCCCAGATGCGTATCGGCAGAACGCGCGCGGCGGATCAGAGAGCGGCGGATGCGCTCCCACACGCCCATCCACCATTCGGCGACGGCGGGGTTCTCGATCAGGTCATTCTTCATCGCCTCAACACGCTCGCGCGTTTCGGGATCGTGCTGCAGATCCTGAGCCAGCTTGCCAAGGCCCTCTTCGATCTTGTGCCGGATGGGATGGTCGGGATCGACCAGCACTTCGGCCAGCAATTTGTATAAACCGTCCAGCACGCTGGCAGAAATCCGCTCGTCCAGCCCGGTCCAGCGCAGCACCGCATTTGCGCGCTTGTGAATGACGTCTTTGACGGTCTCCTCATTGTCTTCAAGCGTGAGGCCAGCCCAGCGAATAAACCCGTCAATCAGAGGCTTGTGGCGCTGATCACTCATCATGCTCTCGAGCATCCGCCCGGCCAAAGGGGATACGTCGATCTTCTGGAATTGCGAGGCGAGCCCCGCGCGCATCTGGTTGCCCAGTCTGTCAGGGTCCAGTGATTCGAGCACTTCGGCGAGCATTTCCGCTGCTCCGCCCATGATCTGGGAGCGGGTGTCATCTTCCCCCTTTTTCGGGCTTTCGACGAGGAAATCGCCAATCGCGCGCGCGATATTCATCCCCGCCATCCGGCGCGCGACCACGGCAGGGATCAGGAAGTTGGTGCGCAGAAACTGCGCCATGGTGTCCGCGATCCGGTCCTTGTTCTCGGGGATGATGGCGGTGTGCGGGATCGGCAGGCCCAGTGGGTGGCGGAAAAGAGCGGTCACCGCGAACCAGTCTGCGAGCCCGCCGACCATGGCCGCCTCGGCAAAGGCATTTACGTAACCCCAGGCAGGATGATCCCCGATCAGGCCGTGCGTGGTGAAGAACACCACCGCCATCGCCGCCAGCAGGCCTGTCGCGCTCCAGCGCATCCGTTTGGCGCGGTCCTCGCTGAGCGGTTCTCCGCCAAACGGGGCGGGCATGCTGACAGGGGCGGATTTGGGCGAATGCATAACGCCCGGCTATCTGCCTGAAAAGCCGCCGCGCGTCACGCCATAGGTGATCGGCAGCGGGACTGGTGCGGGCCTATTCAGCGGGCTGCGCTCCCAAATCCCCGGACGGCGGCAGGCGCGTCGCGGGGATCGCAGAGGGCACATCGGGTGAGGCTGCATTGGGCTGAAGCGGGCGCGTGTCGTCGCCGGGCTTATACGTCAGCATGGATTTGCGCAGCCACGGTCCAACGCGCTTTTCAAACCCGTCTGCAAGGCTGAAACCGGCAGGTACAATCAACAGCGTCAGCAGCGTCGAGACAACCAGCCCGCCGATCACCACAATGCCCATCGGTTTACGCCAAGCCGAATCGCCAACAATCGACAGCGCGGTCGGGATCATGCCCGCCGTCATCGCGACAGTGGTCATCACGATCGGCTGTGCACGCTTGTGGCCCGCCTCAAGGATTGCCTCCAGCTTTTCTGTGCCCGTAGCCATCTCTTCAATCGCGAAATCGATCAGCAGGATCGAGTTTTTGGAGACGATCCCCAGCAACAGCAGGATGCCGATATAGACCGGCATGCTTTGCGGTTGCCCCAGCAGCCAGATCAGCAGGATACCGCCCAGCGGAGCCAGCGCGAGACTGGTCATATTCACCAGCGGGCTCATCAGGCGCTTATACAGCAGGACGAGGCAGGCAAAAACGAGCAGAACGCCCGCGATTATCGCGATGATCAGATTCGCAATCAGCTCTTGTTGCCACTGTTCTTCGCCAACAGCATCACGGATAACTCCGGTTGGCAGCTCCTGCAGCACCGGCAGCGCTTCGATCTGCTCCTGCGCCGTCCCTTTCAGAACGCCATCCGCCAGATCGGCGCCCACCAGGACTCGGCGGTTCTGGTTATAGCGCTGGATCACGGTCGGGCCGGAGCCGAATTCGATGTCAGCGACGCGCGACAGCGGCACCGTACCACCATTCTGCATCGGGACCGGAAGATTTTCGATAGTGGTCATATCCGTGCGGTCAGACTCGCTGAGCTTCACGCGGATGGGAATCTGGCGGTCCGACAGGGAGAAGCGCGCTGCGTTCTGCTCGATCTCGCCAAGGGTCGCGATGCGGATCGTCTGACTTAGCGCAATCGTGCTGACGCCCAATTCCGCCGCGATCTGCTGCTTGGGTGTGATGATGATCTCGGGACGATTGATATCACCGCTGATACGCGGCGCGACGAGGCTGTTTAGTCCCTTCATCTGCTCGATCAGAGTGGTCGCCGTCTCGTCCAGCAATTCAGGATTTGAGCCGGCCAGCATGATCGTGATGTCACGGCCCGTGCCAAAGCCTCCGCCCTCGGATTCGAAGCGGACACGCGCGTCAGGAATCTTGGCGAGCTCAGGAGCGAGCTGGCGCTCAAACTCGATCGAGCTGCGCACGCGATCTTCGCGCAGGTTTATGAAAATGCTCCCATTGCCGATGCGGATACGTTCCAGCGCGTAGTCGAATTCCTGCTGCTGCTCGAGTAGCTCGGTCACCTGATCGACCACCTGCTTGGTCGTTGCGAGCGTGGACCCGGGCACCAGCTCAATATCGACGGTGCTGCGATTGTCATCGACATCGGGCTGGAATTGCGGCGGAATCTGCTGGAACAAAAGCACCGTAACGAGGAGCGAGAACCAGCCCGCGCCGAGCATCCAGACACGGTGATCATAGAACCGCGCGGTGAGATAGCGTGTGGTCTCCGAAAACCGGCTGTTACCCAGCGCAGGCAGTTCTATCAGCTTGAACAGAGCAAGCCCGGCGACAAAGGTTAGGATCGATACCAGCAGCAATTGCACGATCTCGAACGTCTTTGATGCGAGGAAATAGGCGGTCGAGTTTGTGTCGCTCGAGACAGCCTTACCCACGGCATCGGGAATACCCAACTGTGCGAGGAATTCGAAAGAGAAAAACATCGCGACCGCCGTCACCGCCAGCAATGCAACCACCAGCAACAGCAGGCATATCGTGTAAAGCCAGCGCCAGGCCGGACCTTCGATCCCGGCGCGGCGGGTCTGCATCTTACCGGTGTCCAGCGTCCAGTGAAGGATCCGCATATAGCGATCCATCATCGGGCCTTCGCCATGTTCGGCGTGGCCCTTGGATTCAAGGAAGTACGCCGCCATCAGCGGTGTCACCATCCGCGCAACGGCGAGCGACATCAGCACCGCAACCACGACGGTGAGGCCAAAGTTCTGGAAGAACTGGCCCGAAATGCCCGGCATCAACCCAACGGGCAGGAACACCGCGACAATACAGAAACTGGTCGCAACCACGGGCAGGCCGATCTCGTCAGCCGCATCAATACTCGCCTGATAGGCGGTTTTGCCCATGCGCATATGGCGCACGATATTCTCGATCTCCACAATCGCGTCATCGACGAGCACACCCGCGACCAGACCCAGCGCGAGCAGCGAGAGGAAGTTGAGGTTGAAGCCCATCAGCTCCATGAAAAAGAATGTCGGGATCGCCGAGAGCGGGATCGCCACCGCGCTGATAAAGGTCGCGCGCCAGTCTCTCAGGAATAGAAAGACCACCACGATCGCCAGCACCGCACCTTCGATCAATGCCGACATCGATGTCGTATACTGCATCCGCGTGTAATCGGTGCTGGTGCCCATCCTGATAAAGCGGACGCCCTTGGTTTCAGACTCGATAGCGTCCATTTCCTCAAGCGCGGCTTCGTACACCGCAAGGTCCGAAGCGCCGCGTGCGCGGTTCATGTAGAAATTGACGACTTCCTTGTCGCCGACTTCGCTGATTGACGAGCGCTCGCCATATCCGTCACGCACCTTCGCCACATCGGCGAGCCGCACAGTGCGACCGCCGCCCAGTTGGATCTGGCGCTGTGACAGCTCGTAAGCCGTATCACTGTTGCCCAGCACACGCAGGGACTGGCGCGTCCCGCCAATTTCCGTGAGACCACCGGCAGCGTTAATGTTCTCTTGACGCAAGACGCCGTTGATCTGGTTTGCAGTGACGCCCAGAGCCTGCATTTTCGCCGGGTCAAGGACAACTTCGATTTCGCGGTCCACCCCGCCAAACCGGCCAATTTCCGCCATGCCCTCGATCTTCAGTAGGCGCTTGGACACGGTATCATCGATGAACCAGCTCAGCTCTTCGATGGTCATATCGTCGGCTTCAACCGCGATATAGCCAATTGCACCGCCCGCGACGTTCACCTTCTGGATCTGCGGTTCAAGGATGCCATCAGGCAAGGTCGGGCGGACGCTGTCGATAGCGGTTTGCACTTCGCTCAATGCCAGAACGATGTCGGTGCCGATTTCGAATTCGACAAAAGTGCTCGATGAGCCTTCGCTCGCCGAGGACTGGATCGAATTGACCCCGTTGATAGAGCGCAGCGCGCTTTCCACACGCTGGGTGATCTGGTTTTCGATCTCTGCGGGAGCAGCACCGGGCTGCGCAATCGTCACCTGAACACCGGGAAATTCAACGTCAGGATTGTTGGTCACGTCCATGCGCGAAAAGCTGACGATCCCCGCGAGCAAAAGTGCGGTGAACATCACCAACGGGATCACAGGATTGCGGATCGACCAGGCCGAAAGATTGCGGAAGTTCATTGCGTGTTTGCCTCAGCTCTTGCCAGCATTGTCTGCGCTATATGCCTCGGGCGCGATTGTGCGACCCTGCGGGGGTCTGC
The DNA here is from genome assembly GCA_049647465.1 of Erythrobacter sp. Taxonomy (GTDB): domain Bacteria; phylum Pseudomonadota; class Alphaproteobacteria; order Sphingomonadales; family Sphingomonadaceae; genus Erythrobacter. The sequence goes on along the minus strand of JBARXS010000066.1, from coordinate 7,116 downwards.
CCCGGTTAATCTACGACCGTTGCCGTCGAAGGGAAGGTGGATTGCGATCCCCTCAGCCCTCCTCACGGCGCGGATTGACGGTCTCACCCGGATTGAGGAAACCGCCCGCTTTCAGAACAACCAGTTCCTTGCCCGACAGACCTTTGATGATGGCGATGCCATTGTCGGTCGCCATGCCGGTTTCAACAGAGCGGCGGACCGCCTTGTTATCCTTGTCGACGATATAGACGAACGCGCCTTCGCTGTCAGCCAGCACGGCGCTTTCAGGCAGCACCGTCGCGGTGGTCGACCCGCCATTGATACGAGCCGTGGCAAAACCGCCGGGGCGCAGCTCACGCGCGAAGGCTAGCGCGACCCGCGCGGTGCCCTGGCGAGTATCCTGATCAATAGTCGGTGAAAGCTGCCAGACCTGACCAGCGAATGTCTTCTGCGATCCGGCCAGTTCAACTTCCGCGCTGACGCCTTGCGAAAGCTGCGCCATTTGCGATTCGCTCACCTGCGCCAGCATTTCCATCTCGCCGCCACGGGCGATCGTGAACAGCGGCGGCGAACCGGCGCTGACATTCTGGCCGGGCTCGACATTACGCGCCAGGACATAACCGGCGGCAGGCGCTGTCACATTGGTCTGTGCGGTTCGGGCGCGCAGTTCAGCAAGCTGGGCCTCGGCCACTTTCACGCGTGCATTCGCGCTGTCACGCGTGGCGGTCAGGCGATCAATGTCGGCGGTCGAAATAAACCCGCGCTCCACCAATTGGAGCGCCCGCTCAAGGTCGGCCTGGGCAAGCTTCGCATCCGCCTTCGCCACCTCAATCTGCGCGGCCTGGGCAGAAACCTGCTGAACCTGAACCGACCGGTCGATCACAGCCAGCACCTGACCCCGGCGAACCCACTGGCCTGCATCGACAGGAACGGAGACAACGCGGCCTCCCGGCCCTTCGACTCCCACTGGCATAGACCGGCGCGCAGCGATCTGGCCGGGCACTTCAATCACCCCGGCCAGGGTTGTCTGACCGGGCGCCACCACTGTAACCACCGGGGCGCCTGACTGATCATCATCGGCAGCGGCCATGGGATCATCGGCAGCCAACGCGAAATAGGCCCCGATCGCAAGCAACAGGGCAAAGATGATCGCGCCGAACAGGAGCAATTTGCCCGAAACGCTGGACTGGCGCTCTGTCACAGCACCATCAAGTTCAGCACCTACCGGCGCGGTGGCTTCTGAAGTGACGGTCGTTTGATAGTTCATCGAGAATTCCCTGGCGCGCGCGAAGTGTCTCAACGCTCACACCAATTAAGCCTGTTTGCCCGAATTGGCTATTTCATCTTTTGGTGTGTTATTCGCATAACTCACCAAGCGCAAGGGCGATAGCTCGCAAGCGTATGGACAGCAATATACCGCTCGACTGATGACTTGCTGAGATAGACGAAGGACGAGGCGCTTTGTTCCTAGAAGCTTATGAGCAGAAACCACACAAAAAGGGCGGCGCAGCCACAGCCGCACCGCCCTTTTTCTTGAACTGATGTGACGTGTAGCTTTAGCGGACACGCCCGCGCTGGATCAGGTTGATCACGCCAAGGAGCACAACGGCTCCGATCACGGCAACCACCAGACCTGTCAGCGAAAATTCCTGAACGCTACCGGAAATGCCAAGCAGCGGTCCCGCAATCATGTTTCCGACGATAGAGCCGACGCATCCGACCACGATATTCCAGAAAATGCCCATCGAGGCATCACGGTTCATCACCATGCTGGCAAGCCAGCCGGCAATGCCACCAACGATAAGTGCGATAATCCATCCCATGTCTTATGTTCCCATTGATTAAGTGCATTCACTCAACCAATAGGGCAAAGGCTGGTCAGTTCCAAAATAAACCTGCCGCGCACTCGAAGGTGCCCGCTCAGTACCGCAGCTTGCGCTCGTATTCGTCGCGGTACTTTTGGATTCGCGTGACTCGCAAGCCTTTCATGCCGGATCGATCCATGGCGCGCTGCCACGAAGCGAACTCCTCCAGCGTAAGGCCATACCGCTCAAGCACTTCGTCAATCGTCAGCAGGCCGCCATTAACGGCCGCAACGACCTCCGCCTTGCGACGCATGACCCATCGTTTGGTCGAGGGTTTGGGCAGGTCGTCGAGCGTAAGCGGCTCTCCGAGAGGCCCAATAACCTGAGCGGGGCGGATGTCTTGATTTTCGATCATAATTCGTCTCTCGCGTCGCCTATTGCGGCAATCTCCGCTTGTTCGGATGTATTGCCGCAAGAGGCTTTGCAGGCCTCTAAACCATTAGGGTTAACGGGCCGTTCCCCATTGCCCAGCGCCTTGAAAAAGCTCGCCGCTGCATCCCCGAACCGTGCTCCGGAAGACCCTGCGATCAGAATCGAATCCTCGCGCAACTCGCGCCGCAACTCGCGCGCGGCATTCAGCCTTGCGGTTAACTCGCTCCATTCGATCGCACGCAACGCTTCACCGGTTCGCACGCCGTCATCACCTTCTTCAGGCGGCGAATCAATGGTGCCAACCCACGGGCCAATCAGCAATTCATCACTAAATCCATCACCGCTGAAAGCGCGGGGGACCGGCTTGCTTTTTTCGAACATGGGGCATCTTGTATCCGCCGGTCGTCAAGATGTGGTAAAACCCGCGTTCATTACCTCTTAGGATTACTGCGGGTCCGGTGCACAAGACGCCGGTCCCGGCAGAAACGGTCGATTCGTCTGGCGGCCTTGCGTTTTTCGCAGGGACTGGCGCCGGTGCAAGAGTGCCCTTATATCGAGCATCCATCATGACGATCACCACAACTTCTGCGCCCGGCTCGACATTCGGGCTCGATACGGCTGACCTTTTCGACCTGCCGCGGCCTGCGGGTGAATGCCGAATCGTTGTCGCGATGAGCGGCGGTGTCGATTCGTCAGTGGTCGCAGCACTCGCGGCGGATACCGGTGCGGAAGTGATCGGCATCACGCTCCAGCTCTATGATTATGGCGCCGCGACCGGTCGCAAAGGTGCTTGCTGTGCGGGCGACGACATCTCTGATGCGCGCGCTGTGTGCGATCGTCTGGGCATTGCGCATTATGTCTTCGACCATGAAAGCGCCTTTCACGAGGACGTGGTCGACCAGTTCGCTGACGAATATCTCGCCGGACGCACGCCGGTGCCCTGCATCCGCTGCAATATGGGGCCGAAATTTACCGACCTGTTCCGCATGGCGCGCGATCTGGGCGCGGATTGCCTTGCAACCGGGCATTATGTGCAGCGCGTGGAAGTTCCCGAAGGCGATGGTGCAGATGGCCCGCATCTCTACCGCGCGACCGATCCGGCGCGCGATCAGTCCTATTTTCTGTATGCCACGACGCAGGAGCAACTCGACTATATCCGTTTCCCGTTGGGCGGCCTGCCCAAAACCCAAGTGCGCGAGCTGGCCGAGGCAGCAAAACTTCGCAACGCGGCCAAGCCCGACAGTCAGGACATCTGCTTTGTCCCCGATGGCAATTACGCCAAGATAGTGACCAAGCTGCGCCCTGAAGGCGCGGTACCCGGACCGATTGTCCATGCAGCCACGGGTGAAGAGCTGGGCGAGCACAAGGGCATCATCCATTTCACCGTGGGCCAGCGCAAGGGCCTCGATATCGGCGGTCAGCCAGAGCCGCTCTATGTCATCGGCCTTAACGCTGAGGCTCGCGAAGTGCGCGTCGGGCCAAAGCGGATGCTGGCTGTGACCAGCGCCGACCTGATCGAGACCAATTGCATCGGCGCCCTTCCCGATACGGCGCTAACCGCGAAAGTGCGCAGTCTTGCAAAGCCTGTGCCGGTGACTCTCGAAGGCCCGCTGGGCGATGGAGCCTCTACCCGCATTCACTTCGAAACGCCGGAATTCGGCGTTGCACCGGGTCAGGCGGCGGTGATCTATGCCGGAGAGCGAGTTGTCGGCGGTGGCTGGATTGATGCAACCACGGCTGTGGCCAGCTAGTCAGCCCGCAGCACCGCCCCACGGCTCCAACACGCAGCCATAACCCTCACGGTAGGTCGCCGTGTTTGATGTGACCAAGGGGAAGCGGGCCGTCACACTCTTGGCAGCGGCATCATCTTTCAATGTCACCAGCTCCATTCCGGCCAATTTGTCCTTTTCGCAATCTTCAAGGCTGCGCCCTGCGACAAAGCGGCAGGAGCATGCGACCCGCGCGGCGTAGGATGTGCCGACCTGCGCATAGCCATTGATAGGCGCGCGGTTGAGGTAAACCACGATCCCGATCACCGCGACGAGGCCCAGAACGACCCACAGACCGATCCGCGACCGTTTCGCACCTGCTTTAGCTTTAGCCGCCATTCTTTGCCTTTTGCATTGCCAACTCTGACCTCTTGAGGAATTGAGTGCGCGATGATGACACGCACCCGCTTCCCTATCTCCGCCTGCGCGCTCACGCCAGTCCTTGCGCTACCAGTCCTTGCGCTTCTGGCCGCTTGCGGTGGTCCCGCACCAAACGTCCCCGCCCCTCTCGGCGAGGCCGAGCTGGCCATTGTGACCAAGGATGCGGGAGCGCCCAAAGGGCAGCTGGCCCGCGAGGTGGATGACCTGTTCGTCAAAGAGGGCCTTGGCGAAACGCGCGCGGTGCTGGTCCTTTCCGAAGGCAAGATCGCAGCCGAGCGTTACGGCGAGGGGTACGATGCCGACACCCGCTTTATCAGCTGGTCGATGGCCAAGACGATCACCGGTGTACTTATCGGAATGCTGGTGTCCGATGGCCGCCTGAGCCTCGACGAGCCTGCGCCTGTACCCATGTGGCAGCGCCCTGGCGATCCGCGCGCAGAGATCACCTTGCGCCACCTGCTCCAGATGCGCAGCGGGTTGAACCATACCGAGGCTGGCGATCCGCCCTATGACAGCTCCGAGGTGCGGATGCTGTTTCTCGACGGGCGCGATGACATGGCGCAGTGGGCCAAGGAGCAACCGCTGGAGGCGGAGCCGGGCGAGACATTCGAATATTCCTCCAACACCACCGTTATCCTTGCCGATATCGTTGCGCGCACTCTGACCGAAAGCGACGATCCCGAAGCCCGCCGCAAAGCGGTGGACGATTTCATGAAAGAGCGGCTGTTCGCGCCGCTCAACATGGCCTCCATGGTGCCCGAATATGACGCAAGCGGCACCTTGATCGGCGGGAGCCTGATGCATGCGACCGCGCGTGATTATGCCAAGTTCGGCGAGTTCATGCGCAATATGGGCCGCGCGCCGGGCGGCGAGCAATTGGTACCCAGCCGCTGGATCGAGGCGATGCGATCACCCAGCCCCGCCTCCGAGCATTACGGTTTCCAGACCTGGATGAACCGCCCCGAACCGCGCCTTAAATACCCGCACCCGCTGTTCCCCGACCGCGCGCCTGCCAGCCTGTTCGCGCTGATCGGGCATATGGGGCAATATGTCCTCGTCTCACCCGAACAACGCGTGACGATGGTGCGCCTCGGCCACTCGACCAGCGCAGAGCGACCGCCAATGCTGCAAGAGGCCGCCGATGTGATCGCGCTGTATCCGGTGCGGTAGGGATCATTGGGTCAAAGGTGAAACACCCCCTCCACCACCGTTACACACGGTCCCGTTAGCATCGCCCGCTCTCCTTCTAGACGACAGGTCAGATCCCCGCCGCGAGCGCTGGCCTGATGCGCGGTAAAGCTTCCCCGGCCCAAGCGTTTTGTCCAGAACGGCGTCAGCGTCGCGTGCGCCGCCCCTGTCACAGGGTCTTCATCTACTCCGCCACCGGGCACGAAAACCCTGCTGACAATGTCGGTCTCCTCGCCCGGTGCGGTGCAAACGAACAGATTGTTGCCAAGCTGCGCCAGCCCGCGCAGATCGGGATCAAGCGTACGGATCGCCGCTTCGTCAGCGTAGAGAAAGAGGTCATAGCCGAGCGGATTGCGCCACACTTCCAGCGGTTGCCCGCCAAGCAAGCGAGCCGCCTCCAACCATTCGCCGCGTTCGGTCGGGATGGCGGGTAGGGCCAATTCATAACCCTCGCTATTGGCGCGCGCGACTTCGAGAATGCCGGACTGGCGCGTGCGGAAGGTTACGCGGTCCAAAGCGCGCCCCACTTCGTCACGTGTCAAAAGCACATGCCCGCTTGCCAAGGTCGCATGGCCACACAGCCGCACCTCTTCGGTCGGCGTACACCAGCGCAATTCCCAATCCGCCGCACCGGTTTCATCACGCACCACAAAGGCCGTTTCGGCGAACAGGTTTTCCGCGCCGATCTGCACCAGCACATCGTCCGGCAACCATTCATCGAGCACCATCACAGCCGCCTGATTGCCACCAAACGGCGCGGCGCTGAAGGCATCGACATGCCAGTAGGGGATGGCTCGGGCCATTTCAGCCTCCTTCAAGGATAAAGCAGAGTATCGGACCAGCGCAGCGCATCGCCCGCGCCTTGCAGCGTGAACAGCCGCCGGTCATGCAGGCGATTGTCGCGGTCCATCCAGAATTCGATCCGCTCGGGCGCGATGGTAAAGCCGGTCCAGTGATCGGGGCGAGGCACCTCGCCCGCTTCCTCGTGCTCGTCCCACAGCTCTTTCACCCGGTCGATGTAATCCTGCCGCTCCGGCAAAGGGCGCGACTGTTCGCTCGCCGCAGAGCCGACCTGACTCTTATACGGGCGCGAATGGAAGTATTCATCGGCACGCTCGGGCGAGACCTCGATCAGTTTGCCTTCCACTCTGATCTGGCGACGCAGACTCTTCCAGTGAAACAGGATGGAGGCCTGCATATTGGCGGCGATATCGGTGCCCTTGCGGCTGCCCATATTGGTGAAGAAGGTGAAGCCGCCGCCCGTGACACCGTAATCCGCGCCCTCGGTGCGGCCATGCCCTTTCAGCAGGACCATACGCACGGACGGGCGCGCATTCGCATCGGCCGTCGCCAGCGCCATCGCGTTGGGGTCGTTGGGCTCGCTGTCTTGCGCCAGCGCAAACCATTCATCGAACAACACGAAAGGGTCCGCGCCCGAGGGGATCTGACTGTCGGCCAGCTGGCTTGCATCGAGGGATTCGGGTTTATTCATTGTTTCAAAGCCTTACGTGATGGCTGACACACCTGACACACTGTCCAAAGGGAGAAAACCCCTACCCGCA
>JBARXS010000065.1:0-38301 GCA_049647465.1 Erythrobacter sp. | reverse complement strand
GCCCGCCGGGGCGAGCGCGCCGAGGAAAAGAGCGAGTGGCTGAACGAGTTGTGGGTGCCGCATCGCTCTGAATTGCTGCGGATTGCAGTGAGCGAGGTCAGCCGAATCGATGCGGAGCGCGATTATGTCCGCCTGCATGTCGGTTCTGCCGGTGAAGCTTTCCAGGACAATTCCAAGGGCGCGCCTGAAGGGGGGCGGACTTATTTGTTGTTGCAGACCATTGCCGGTCTTGAGTCGCGGCTGGACCCTGACAAGTTCATCCGCATCCACCGCTCCACCATCCTGCGGCGCGATAATATTCGCGGGCTCCGCCATGATGGTCTGGGTGTCTGGTCAGCGGAATTGATGAACGGAGAGGCGCTGCGCATCGGGCGCACATACTTGTCCAAAGTCAAAAAGATGGCGGGCCGCTGAGCTACCACTCTGGTCGTTCACTCAGTGCCCCTAAATTGGTCCCTCGGCCCGCAGCAATCACCGCGTACTGTCCTGCAAGAAAGAAAATGCGACCCGGATCGCAGGGACTAGTTGCATCCGGGCCGCACAGTTGCGCACCGCAGGGGCTAACCGACAGTGCACCTCGCTGGCGCAGTTTAAACGGGGTTTAGCCGCCGCGCCGTTGATCCTCGATAACCGCTGCAACCTGCTGGCGAGCACTGGCGCGGGCCTTTGTCAGGCAAACTTGCGCGTCCCGGCGCATGCGGGTGCCGGTCGGGCCGCTGTTATAGCCACAGACGCGGCGTGCGGCGATCTCAACGCGCTGCTCAAGCATCTTCTGACCCTCCATGCTGTTGAGATCGAGGCCTTCAAAGCTGACATGCTCGACCTTTTTGTCGGCGGTGTCGGCGAAAGCGGGGGTGGCCATGCCGGTCAGACCGACCGAAGCGGCTGCAATAGCCAGTGTCCAGGTTTTCATCACGTTTCTCCTCCATGTGAGGGACCGCCCGGCCTTCGAACCAAGGGTAAAAGTCGAAGCGGGGAAACCGGGCGGCCTCACGAGCTATGAAATAGGCTGATCCGCGATGCCGATCATCCGATGCTCGATTTCGGGGTGAATTCGCTCGACTGGCGCAGCGTTGGCGCGATCAAGGATACAAAACGCCGGATCAACAGGGCATTCCACCCGACCAGCGTTTACGCCATAGTGTCACGTATGACCTGGGCCGTGGCCATTATCGCTGTTTTGGGCGTTTTGAACTTCGCGATGCACCGCGCTGTGTTGGAAAGAGGGCATCCGTTGGTGGAGCAGATGCCTGAGTTTCTCGCGCTACTGGGCGGTCGGCTGACGCTGGTCGCGGAATTCGCCGTGCTGCTATTTGCGATGTTGCTGGCGGCCAATGGCTGGAGTGACCTTGCATGGGCATATCTTGCCTACAGTGTGCTCAATGGTATTGCCGCATGGCTCATTGTGAGCGGACGCGTATAGGGCACCAGTGATTTGAGATTATGACCACCCGGCTTTTCCATATCAGCGACGTGCATTTCGGGGTAGAGAACCGCCCCGCCCTTGAAGAGGTCGCGCGCGCCGTTTTTGCCGAGACGCCTGATGCGCTGGTGTGCACCGGCGATATTACCCAGCGCGCAACCCATCGCCAGTATGCTGCCGCAGCTGAATGGTTCGGGCAATTCGATGTGCCGGTGTGGATCACTGTCGGCAATCACGACATGCCCTATTACAATCTGTGGGAGCGATTTGCCGAGCCATACCGCCGGTTTGCCCGATTGCGCGAGAAAGTAGCGGTGCCCTCGTTCGAGACAGAGGATGTGGTGCTGGTGCCTTTGCGCACGACGGTGCCGGCCCAGACCCGTTGGCCATGGTCCGATGGCGTGGTGACGGAGAAGGCGAGCGCATCTACTTACAATGCGCTGGCTGCGCTGCGCGATGACGAGCGGACTGTCATCGTCACCGCGCATCACCCCCTGCATGGTCCGCAGGTTGACGGCCCAAGCGATACAGTGCGCGGCAATGAGACGTTCAAATCACTCGTCGAGCACGGAATGGACGCGATCATGACGGGCCACATCCATAAACCCTTTAACGAACATCGCCCCGGACGCGGCGGCTCCGGCTCGGCGCAGGTCATTGGCGCGGGCACATTGTCGACCCGTCTGCGCCACGGGGCTCCGGCGTCTTACAATGTCCTGACATGCGACCGGTTGGCTGCTGAAATCTCGGTAGAAACCCGCATCATCGCCTGAGCTGCGCCCCCAGGTAAACATACGCAGCTTCGGGTTAACCGATTTTGGCGCATCTCCGTTAAGGGGATATAAGGGATACATCTCCCCGCGCCCTGCCAAATGCAGGCGTTCCCACTGGTCTGGTACCCGGTTGGATTGGTTTGGCTGGACGCATCGCGGCAAACAGGCTGGCGGTGTATCCAGCTATCAATGGTTGGAGGACACGATGGTGAAAGCTATCGGTTTTGGAGCGGTCCTCACCGGCTTAGTTGCGCTGGTGGTTGGCTCTCAAGGTACAAGCGCAGGCCCGCTGGCCGTGCAGCCGTTTGAAGTGGGCGACGTTCGGATATTCTGGTCGTGGCCGTTGTTCTGCGCGAGCTCGGGCCTTGGCTGGGCTCTGTTGCTGTTGCAGCGGTAGTCGCCCTTGAAAGAGGGCGAAAGAAAAGAGCGCTGAGAAGCAAAAGGGCGACTTCCCGCAGTGGAAAGCCGCCCAATTTGCGTTTCGGCAGAGTTCGTAAAGCTTAGCGCTTCGAGAACTGGAAGCTGCGACGTGCCTTGGCGCGGCCATACTTCTTACGCTCAACCACACGGCTGTCACGTGTAAGGAAACCGGCGGCTTTCACAGTGCTGCGCAGCGCGGGCTCATACTTGGTGAGCGCCTGGCTGATACCGTGCTTCACAGCGCCGGCCTGACCTGAAAGGCCGCCACCCTTGACCGTGGCGATGACATCATACTGGCCCTGACGATCCGTGATCGAGAACGGCTGGTCGATAATCAGACGCAGGGTAGGGCGTGCAAAATACACTTCCTGATCGCGGCCATTGATTGTGACCTTGCCCGTGCCCGGCTTGATCCAGACGCGCGCCTTGGCGTCCTTGCGACGGCCCGTGGCGTATGCGCGGCCTTGCGCGTCCAGCTCCTGCTCACGCAGGGGCATTGTCGGATTCTGGGCGATTGTCTCAGCGGTTTCTGCGGCATCCGCTGCGGGAGCATCACCGGCGATATCTTTCAGATCGGCGAGATCGGAAACGGTTTCGTTATTGTCAGCCATTATCCGTTGACCTTGTTCTTGCGATTCATGGAAGCGACGTCGAGCACCTTGGGCGATTGTCCGTCATGCGGATGCTCGGTCCCGACATAAAGGTGCAGAGCCCGCATCTGCGCACGGCCCAGCGGACCGCGCGGGATCATACGCTCAATGGCCTTTTCCAGCACGCGCTCGGGGAAGCGGCCTTCCAGCACCTTGGCCGGGGTCGTTTCCTTGATCCCGCCGGGGTGGCCGGTGTGCTTGTAATAGATCTTCTTCGTGGTTTTGTTGCCGGTGAAGCGGACCTTGTCGACATTGATGACGATCACGTGATCGCCGCAGTCAACGTGCGGTGTGTAGCTCGGCTTGTGCTTGCCGCGCAGAAGGTTGGCGATGATCGAAGCGACGCGGCCAACGACCAGTCCTTCACCATCAATAATGTGCCAGTCTTTTTCGACCTCGGCCGGTTTGATTGACCGGGTCTGCTTGCTGAGCGCTTTCATGAACAGGTTTCCTTGAAAAGCGGAGAAAAGGTGATGCACGAAGCCCGCCAAAAAAACGAAGCGACACGCGAATCATGTCCGGGTACTACTCACCCGTCGATGAAGAGCCGCGCGTTTGTGCCAAACCGCCTTCAAGGTCAAGGAAAAGCGCGGGTTTCAAAGGAGGTAAAATAATACCGCCATAAAGGCAGGTGATCCAGTGTCTGCCCTTTCAGGCACCGCTACAGCGCCTCCAGAGACCATTCCTCGCTCGATGTGCGAGTGCTTGAACCGATCCGTGTGATCACTTCGCGCCGCGCCCTCTTCAGCAGGGTTGAGCCCGTCTGATGCGTTGCCTCCCAGCCGATCTCGAACTCTCCCTTTGACCCGTCCGGCAGATCAAGAGAGCGCACTTCGCGAAGCGGCATGATCGAGGGATAGAACAGGTCGCCGGGCATTTTATCAAGCAGGGACGCGCCCGTCTGGCGCAGTCCGGCCAGAACGCGGATCTGTTCTTCCTTGGTCTGCGCGGAGCCGTTGCTTTGCTCAAACAGCGCCGCTGCCTCTCGCATTCCGGCATCGATGCTGGTCTGGCTGGTCATTTCGCCAGCGGCCACGATGGTGCCCGTGGGCGAAAGCAGGATCGGAAACATCCCGGCCGTTGAACGATTTGCTTCAATCTCGCTCAGCGGTTTGAGTGCCGGGGGCGCGTCAACCTCAACTCCGGTCTGCTCGCCATTGATCGCAATCCCGCGCGCCTGAGGAGTAAACGTGACGCGCCAGTTGCGTGTCACGACAATGGCCGCTCCGTCGCGCAGACCTCTTGAAAGACGCCGGGTCAGGCGCATCGGGGTATCGGGTATTTGAATTGCAGGCTTTATTTGGCTGGAGGGCTGGGCCAGCAGGCTGCTCCCCGCGCTTGTCACGACTAAACCGCCCACAACAAGCCTTGCGCCCGCCATCAACGCGCCTCGACGTGTCAGTTCCGCCTGTTTCATAACCCCGATCCCGTCTTACCCTGCTCCCGCTTAATCGGGCACGTATGTTTGCGTTGCGAGCCATCCCAACGTGTCAGGATGCGCCGCTTCGCAGGCAGTCCCCACAATGGCGGGAGTTTTATAGGGATGCAACGCACCCAGCCGCGACACAGCAAGATCAAGGCATTCCTGAGTGGTTTTGAAGAGCACCGCCACTTCCTGTGCGCTTTGGGTGCGGCCCTCCCAGACGAACACCGATTCGACTGGGCCCAAAATATTGGCGCAGGCGATCAGCTTTTCATCAAGCAAGGTGCCAGCGATGGCGCGCGCTGTCTCAGCATCGGGCAGCGGAGTGTAGATCAGCGCGGCACGCGGCTCGCTCATGCCGAAAGTGCGGGCGCAAGTCGGTTCTGGCTGGCCATCCCGTCAACATGCGCAGCCCATGCCGTGCTCGCCACAGTCAGCGCGCCGACAAGCTGGTGAGCCGCGGCAATCCAAAGCTCAACCCCGCTCAGCACGGTCGCAATCCCCAGCAGAACCATCGTGCCCACAGCTGCCTGGAGCGCGATTGAGGCGCGGCGATCAGTCCCGCGCGCTCGCCGGGCGAGCAACACCAGCGCCGCGACCGCGAACCAGGCCCACCAACGGTGCAGCCAATGGAGCAGGAACGGATCATGCGTCAGCGTCCAGAAAAAGCCCGAAGACCAGTCAATTTGCGGGATCAGACTGCCATTCATGAACGGCCAGTCATAGGCGGCATGGCCCGCATTAAGCCCCGCGACCCACGCGCCCAGCAGCAATTGAATAAACAGCACGCCGATCACCGCGATGCCAACCGGTGTCACCGGCGCGGGACCAGCGCCCGGATCGCGCGCCACGCGGCGCATATCTCTGGCGGTCCAGACAAGTCCGGCGAGCAGCAGCAGCGCGGTCAGAAGGTGCAGCGACAGACGAAAATGGCTTACATCGGTCATATCGCCGACCAGCCCGGATTGGACCATCAGCCAGCCAAACAGACCCTGCAAACCGCCAAGCGCCAGTAGCCCGACTAGCCTCGGCTTGAACCCTGCAGGAACCGCCCCGCGCACCCAGAACCACACCAGCGGCAACGCGTAAACCATACCCACCATCCGCGCGAGGAGGCGGTGGAACCATTCCCAGAAATAGATGAACTGGAAATCCGCCAGCGTCATCCCGCCCAAACTGGCCTCCAGCCGATATTCCGGCGTCGCCTTGTATTTGGCGAACTCTGCCTGCCATTCAGCCTCACCGAGAGGCGGCAGTATGCCCGTGGCGACTTCCCATTCGGTGATTGAAAGACCGCTTTCTGTCAGCCGGGTAATCCCGCCCACAAGAACAATCAGAACGACAAAACACGCGGTGATTTCCAGCCACCGGGCGAGCGCAAGGGGGCGCGCAAGGCGTTGGCCGAGAGAACCGCCAGAAACGTGCTGGCCTGATGGGGGGCGGGCGATAGTAGCCATGACGCTCGCGTGAATGTGGCGGGCGGCGGCCAAGCGCAAGTCCTATTGCAGCAATCAGGCATGCAAGGGGTGCAAGACAGTCAGCACATTCGCCCAATGGTCCCTTGCATAATGTAACACTGTATCATATGTCGGCGTCGCAATGAGCAGCGACCCCCTTATCAGCCCGAATCGTTCGGGCGCACGGCGAAAGCTGGACCAGCTTGGCATTGGCCTTGCCGGCCTTTGCGCTTTGCATTGCGTCGCCACGGTGATGCTCGTGTCCGGCCTCGGCATTGGCGGGCACTTTTTGCTCGCCCCGGAGATTCATGAAGTCGGCCTGGTGCTCGCAGTGATTGTTGCCGCGCTCGCGATTGGCTGGGGTGTGATGCGCCATCGCAGACTGGCGCCCTTTGCCGTCGCGATGACGGGCCTTGTCCTGATGGGGGCGGCCATCCTGGTTGGCCATGGCACGGAAGAGGCTGTGCTGACGATCATCGGAGTGCTGTTGGTGTCTGTTGGCCATGTGCTCAATTTGCGCCGCGCCTCCTGATTTTTGATCGTCCGGCGTCAAACATCAAAACTGAGCGGTTGCACCCCCGCGTTACGCAGCTATCTCGGCTCGTATGACCAAGACGATTACGCTGAACGGCGAAACCCGCCACACACGTGCCGATACGATTGCCATGCTTGTCAAAGAGCTGGAGTTGCCACCTGAAAAGGTTGCGGTTGAGCGCAATGGCGAAATCGTGCCGCGTTCGACCCTTGCCGAGGCCGCCCTAGGCGACGGCGATGTGCTGGAAATTGTGCACTTTGTGGGCGGCGGCGATCTCTCTCCGGCTGCAGACACATGGAGCGTTGCGGGTCACACCTTCACCTCGCGCCTGATCGTCGGCACCGGCAAATATGTCGATTTCGAGCAGAACGCCGCCGCCGTTGAGGCGAGTGGAGCGGAGATCGTCACGGTGGCTGTGCGCCGCGTCAACGTGACCGATCCCAAAGCGCCGATGCTGACCGACTTCATCGACCCCAGGAAAACGACCTACCTGCCCAACACTGCCGGTTGCTTTACCGCAGACGACGCGATCCGCACCTTGCGGTTGGCGCGCGAGGCGGGCGGCTGGAAGCTCGTAAAGCTTGAGGTGCTGGGCGAGGCGCGCACGCTGTATCCCGACATGCGCGAAACCCTGAAAGCCTGCGAAGTGCTGGCCAAAGAGGGCTTTGATCCGATGGTGTATTGTGTGGACGATCCCATCGCAGCCAGGCAGCTGGAAGAGGCGGGCGCAGTGGCGATCATGCCGCTGGGCGCGCCGATTGGTTCGGGCCTGGGGATCCAGAATCAGGTGACCATCCGCCTGATCGTGGAGGGCGCTAGTGTCCCCGTGCTCGTCGATGCCGGTGTCGGCACGGCGAGCGATGCCGCTGTCGGCATGGAGCTGGGCTGTGACGGTATCCTGATGAACACGGCCATCGCAGAGGCAAAAGACCCGATCCGCATGGCTCGTGCGATGAAGCTGGCGGTGCAAGCAGGGCGCGAGGCCTATCTGGCGGGACGCATGGGCCGCCGCAAATATGCCGATCCCTCAAGTCCTTTGGCGGGATTGATCTGATATGACCGACACGCCCACGATCACTCTCGAAGATAATGGCAGCAAGGGCCGCTATGTCCTCCGGCCCGAGGGTTCCGAAGAGGTCGCAGAGCTAACCTTTTCGCGCGCGTCCGAAACGCTTGTGATTGTCGATCATACCGGCGTGCCCGATGTGTTTCGCGGTCGTGGCTATGGCAAGCTGCTGGCCGAGCGAGTGGTTGCCGATGCGCGGGAGAACGGATTTCGCATCGTGCCGCTATGCCCGTTCTTCAAAGCGCAGGCCGCGCGCCATCCCGACTGGTCCGACGTGGTCACCTGAATCGCTTGAAAACTTTGCACCGGGCAAAAAAGTTGCCGCCACTTACGGCTTGTTAACCACGTTTCGCGAAAATCGCCCCGAGAGCAGAAATGGCTCAACAGGAGATATCAGCGTGACACTGGCAAGCACTTCCACAGCCGTTATCGGCGAAATGCGCGAATTTGCGAGCTTTGAGCCGGGCGAGCAGCGTTATATCAAGCGCAGCCTCGACATTGGCCTTGCCCGCAGCGATGCGTTCAAACTGTGGGGGCGCAGCGAGAGCGATACCATCGCGATTCGCCGCCAATACGTCGTGTATCAGGACCTCAAGGCGCTGCGCATGGCCGTGCCGCAGGATGGCGGGATGAGCGAGGTTGAACGCTTTGTCTCCAAAGCGACCCGAATGGCCGTGTTTGACCTCGAGCAGGAGGGGCTCGCCAGCTTCTCCGCGTTCCGGTTCCTCTATGAACGCCTGCTCGGCCCCGAAGCGCGGCCATACCTGCCGTCCATCTTCTGCGCCGCCGCCGCCCTGCCGATGATCCGCCCGCAGCAGCGCAAGATCCTGCTGCAATCCCTCAGCGAAGCCGCCGCAACAGCCCCCGGCTGGTCAACGCGTCAACCGGCGTTCTATCCCGAATTTGTCGAGGATGTTGAGGCGGCTTGAGGCATTGGTCTAGGTCACGCGAGCGGCGCATCTGCCACAACGGACCACCGAATCGGTTCTTCTCTGGTTTGCCTTCGTATTCGGCCGTCAAGCGGGACTGAACGTGATACTCGGCGTCCCAAGCTGCAATGATATCAAGATCTTGAATCTTGGGATCATCATATGAAGTTTGGTACCCGCCCTCGGCGCCGAGGGCGCGAACTGTCGCAACGTCATCACCTTCCGACCAGTGAACTTTCATGCGCTGTTCTGCGAGGCTTTGACCAATTGGATGGACTCCGATTTTCTTCCATGCTCCAGATCGCAAAGCACGACCTATTGATGGGATCGAAAGCGTGAGTTCGACCATGATCTCGTGCCTCAATACAACTTCAGCTTCAGAACGGCACTTAGAGCGATATCTGAAGAAGCCGATTTCAAGCTCTGACTTAACTTGCGCCCAGTATATCCAACCATCTTGGCCACTGACCGCATAGACCATCCCGGGCTTGGTTGAGCCTCGGGCCTTTGGATCGGCTGGAAAACTCACCCCTCAATACAACCCGTCAACCCGCTCCTGATACCGGTCACGGATTTTGTGGCGCCTGATCTTCATTGACGGCGTCATCTCTTCGTTCTCGATGGAGAAGGCTTCATCGGCGAATTCAAACTTGCGGACCTTTTCGACCACTGACAGGTCCTTGTTCGTGCGATCCACGGCGGCGCGTACGGCTTTCTTGAAGGCGGGCAGGTCCTGCAACGCCTTCATGTCGAATTTCTCGCCGTTTTCGCGCGCCCATTCCAGCGCCCATTCCGCATCGGGCACGATCAGGCCGACGACATAGGGACGCTTGTCCCCGCTTACCATTGCCTGCGCGATTTCGGGCTGCAGTGTCAGCATGCCTTCGATCTTTTGCGGCGCGACATTATCGCCCTTGTCATTGACGATCATGTCCTTCTTGCGGTCGGTGATGACGATGCGGCCACTGCTGTCCAGATGACCGATATCGCCGGTGTGGAGCCAGCCGTCCTGTATCGTGCGTGCGGTTTCCGCATCGTTTTGCCAGTAACCGTGCATCACCAACTCGCCGCGGCACAGGATTTCGCCGTCTTCCGCGATGTGCACTTCCACCCCGCGCATGGGCGGACCGACGGTGTCCATCTTGATCCCTGCACGAGGACGGTTGCAGCTCATGATCGGGCCGCTTTCGGTCTGGCCGTATCCTTGCAGCATGGTGAGACCCATTGCGTCGAAGAAATTGCCGACCTCGGGGTTGAGCGGCGCGCCGCCGGAAACCATCGCCTTGATCCGCCCGCCGAATTTGGTCCGGATCTTCGGGCGCAGCGTGCGCTCGATCACGAAATCCATCGGCCTGTCGCGCTTGCGGCGTTTGCCCTCGCTGGATTTGTCGGCAATTTTCATCGCCTTATCGAGCAGGAAGTTCGCGACCTTACCCTGCTTCTCAATCTGTTTCATGATCCGCGTGCGCAGCACTTCGAACAGGCGCGGCACGACGACCATTATGGTCGGGCGCACTTCCTCGATATTGCTCGCGAGCTTTTCCAGGCCCTCGGAATAGAAAATCTCTCCGCCCAGTGCGATGGGCAGATATTGGCCTGCCGTATGTTCGTAAGCGTGGGACAGCGGCAGGAAGGACAGGAAGCGTTCCTCCTCGACACCGAAATCGGTGATCACGATCTCGCCCGCTCCCGCGATGTTGCACAGGATTGCGCCGTGGTGCTGTTTCACGCCGCGCGGCGCGCCGCCCGTGCCGCTGGTGTAGATGAGGCAGGCTGTGTCTTCGCGCTCGATCTTCGCGATCCGCTCTTTTACGGCGGTGCGCGCGGCCTCGACGTCGCCCTGCATCAGAGCGTTCCAGTCGTGATAATCAAAGCCGGGCGATTGCCGCCGGTGAAGATCGTCAATGCCGATAACGTGATCGATAATGCCCGTCTGCGCTATCGCTCCGACCAGTGGCTTCAGCAGTTTTTCGGTCGAGACAATAACGGCGCGCGCGCCCGAATTGTCGAGAATATGCGCGTGGTCGCGCTCTGTATTCGTGATGTAGGTCGGGACGGAAATGCAGCCCGCCGCCATGATGGCAATATCAGCGATGCACCATTCGGGCCGGTTTTCCGAGACAAGCGCCACTCGGTCGCCGGGGTTGAGGCCCATGGCACGCAAGGCTTCGGCCAACACGCATATCTGGTCTGAAACCTCGCTCCAGCTTTGCGTGGTCCATTCGCCGTCCTGCTTGCGGCCCAGAAACGGTGCATCGCCTTTTTGTTCGGCACGCATCAGGAACAGTTCGACCAGATTGCGGGCGCGGTCGATATCCTGAAGGATCGAATGATCGGCAGGGTTTACGGTAGGGCGGCCTATTGGAGGGCTGGCAGAATTCGGCATGTGTGGGGCGTGCACCTGACTTTGGCTCCTATCCCTTGAGGTGGGCTTTTGAGAGCGTTTTGTGTTCCGTTGTGGTTCGAATTAGGGCCTGATTGCCGTAGCGGCAAGCGTTCAACTGAGGGCGCATTTTTACTGTGACGAAACATTCGTCGTGAAATCAGCGTTTTAATGGGCCATTCTATTCATACGCCAGCAGGGGTTCAATGCGCGGATCACGGGCAACTTCCCAGCTAACACTGCCGTCAGGCTCGACTATGCGTTTGAGTGCGTTGGCTTTCAAAGGCGCGCCAAATGCGCGGATATTGGTGTGGCCCAGAGCCTTGAGCGCATCTTCCATGCCTTCGAGCGCGCTGCCCTCTTCGTAAACAACCGTCGAACCGAATGCCATGATGAGCGGCATTGCGAGCGCTTCATTCGCGCTCATCCCGAAATCGATCACCCCGATGATCGAGCGCGCGGTCTGCACCGGAATGGTCGGCCCGCCTGCGGCACCGATAATCAGCACAACATCGCCAGCCTCATCATAGACCACGGTCGGGGCCATGGACGAACGCGGACGCTTGCCCCCCTCGACGCGGTTAGCGACCGGCTTCCCATCTTTCTCGGGTGTCAGGCTGAAATCGGTCAGTTCATTGTTGAGGAAGAAGCCCTCAAAAAACAGGCCAGAACCAAACGCGCCCTCTACAGTGGAGGTGTAGCTGATTGCGTTGCCATCTTTGTCGACGACGGAGAAATGGGTGGTGCCGTTCTCATCGGGGCGATCACCCGGAGCAAGCGCCATGTCAGCGCCGGCTGGCGTGCCCGCTTCGACACTTGCCAGAGCTATGGCGGGGTCAATCAATGCGCTTCGCTTCGCAAGATAAGCCGGATCCACTAGCCCTTCGACTGGGACGGGCACGAAGTCTTCGTCTCCGATATAAAGCTCGCGATCGGCATAGGCCACGCGCTGCGATTCGAGGAACAGGTGCCAGAATGTCGGATTGTCCAGGCCAATTTCCTTGAGGTCAAAGCGCTCCAATTGGCCGAGCATTTGCCCCACCGCCACGCCGCCCGAAGATGGCGGGCCCATGCCGCACACCTTGTAAACGCGGTATTTCGTGCAGACGGGATCGCGCTGTTTCGCGGTATAGGCGTCAACGTCCGCCTCGGTCATTTTGCCGTCTTGCGGTGTTTCACCCGCAACATAGCTGGCCAGCCGGTCTGCCATAACGAAGTACATGTAGCGCGGGCCAGCCGAGGCGAGCGATTCCAGCGTCCGGGCCATATCGGGATTGCGGATTGTGGTGCCAACGGGCAGCGGCTCGCCGTCATCGCCAAAGAAAATTGCGCGCGCCGCGTCGGTTTTGGCGGCGCGGTCCTTTGCGCTGGAAAGCGATCCATTGAAGCGCCGGTTCATGGTGAAGCCTTCGCTGGCGAGGCGGATGGCGGGCTTGAACAGCTCTGCCCATTCCAGCTTGCCATATTGCGAATGGGCCTTGGCGGCGAGGGCGATGTTGCCGGGTACGCCGACGCTGAGGCCTGAAATCACCCGCTTGTCACGCGGCAGACGTTCGCCATTTTCGTCAAGGAAGCGGGCGGGGCTGGCTGCGGCAGGGGCGGTCTCGCGCCCGTCAAATGTCACCACGCCAGCTTTGTTCGCGCGCACCATAAAGCCGCCGCCGCCAATGCCCGAACTTTGCGGTTCAACGACGCTGAGCGCCAGCATGACGGCGATTGCGGCATCGGTGGCAGAGCCGCCCATCGCCAGAATTTCCTCGCCCGCCGCCTGCGCTCGCGGGTCTGCTGCGCTGACCGCGCCGCTTCCGCGAATTGTATCGCTGGCAACAGGTCCGCTGTCTGAGGCGCTTTGCAGATCGTACGGTGCAGGACATGCGCTCAGGCTGAATGCGAGCGAGAGTGCTAAAGCGGTTTTACCAAGGGTGCGTAATGTCATGGTGCGAACAGCTATTCGCTTCCAACCGCCTCTGCAATGGCCGCGAAGCCTTCGCGCTTCATCAGCCGCTCAATCCCGCTGGCGATCCGCGCGCCAAGACCCGGCCCTTCATAGACCATGGCGGAATATAGCTGCACCAGACTTGCGCCGGCCTTGATGCGCTCCCACGCGTGTTCCGCCGTGGCGATTCCGCCCACGCCGACCAGCGGGATCGCGCCGCCTGTCGCCTTGCGAAAATCGCGAACCCTTTCCAGCGCGAGTGGCCGCAGGGGTGCACCGCTCAGGCCCCCGGTCTCGCCCGCATGCCGCGATGCGAGCGCGGGGCGGGATATGGTCGTGTTGGAAACGATGAGGGCGCCCAGTTTCTTGTCGAGCGCAATCCGGGCGATCGCGTCAATATCAGCCGGTTCGAGATCGGGCGCGACTTTCAGGAACACCGGGGGGCCACCTTGCTGCATAACGGCATCGCGCGCCGCGATAACGCCGTCGATCAATTCGGCGAGGGCGCTTTCATCTTGCAGCGCGCGCAGGCCCGGTGTGTTGGGGGACGATACATTGACGGCGAGATAGCTGGCGTAAGGCGACAGCAAAGTCGCCATGGCGGCATAGTCTGCGATCCGGTCCTGTGAGTCCTTGTTGGCGCCAATGTTGACACCGACAATACCGCCAGCGCCTTGCCTCTTGGAAAGGCGCTCCAACGCAGCCTCGCCGCCCGCATTGTTGAAACCCATCCGGTTGATCACAGCTTTATCCTCGATCAGCCGGAACAGGCGCGGTTTGGGATTGCCAGCCTGCGGGCGGGGCGTGATCGAGCCGACCTCTGTAAAGCCGAAACCCATCCCCAACAGCGCATCGGGCACTTCAGCGTCTTTGTCGAAGCCTGCCGCGACCCCGACCGGGTTGGGGAAGTTGAGGCCAGCCACCTCGATAGCGATCGCGCTGGGCTGTGCCAGCGAAGATCGCGCCCCGCGCGAGGGTAGCGCCTTCAGTCCGGCTATGGCCAGCCGGTGGCCGGTTTCCGAATCGAGCGTGAACAGAGCGGGGCGAGCAAGTTTGAAGAGCATCCAAAGCCCCTATCCCATCGCGCGCATATTGCAAAAATACAGCTGTTTTCAGTCGATGTTTCTCAACGTGTCGGTTGCATACAATCCACCAGAAATTGAGCGGTATACACGGCGCTTGCGACCCGAAGGGCTCGGAGCAGCAGTGCGAAGAGTTCCTCAACTCATAAAGGCGGCCTTTTCATAAGGCCGCCTTTTTTTTGTGCCCCTATCCTTTTCGCGACACGGTTGTGACAGAGGGCGTGTGCGTGTCAGGATACTGCACTCTACCCCATATCCAAGACCCCTTCGAGCGGAGCCTAGCGACTCTGTGGCTTGGCCATGCGCGTCGGAAACAACAGTCTTGCGATGCGTTGAAGGTAAATAAAATCTTGCTCTGCGACCCTCAAAGCAGGAGATTGTCGCACAAAGGGGAACACAATGCGTCGCACCACACTCTTCACTCGCTCAAAACTCGTGCCCACCGCAGGCTTCTCTCTGGTGCTGGCTCTGGCGGCTGTGCCGCATGCCGCCCTCGCAGATTCGCACCTGGAGGCCGCCGCTGCCGATGAAACAGAGGTGGCGACACTTGCGGATCGACTGGCCGATCATTTTGAGGCCTATGATGCGGCCCGGTTGGAACTGTCTCCGGATGGAAAGGCCTATCGCGGTATCCGCGATGAGGATTACGGCAAGTGGGATGACCCCTCCGACGCAGCCGCAGCGCGGGAATTTCGCCTTTTGCAATCCGCTGCCGCCGCGATGCGCGACCGCTTTGATCTCAACGCCTTGAGCGATCAGGACGCGCTGTCCTATCGCCTGTTCGAAGCGACAGCCGAACGGTCTGCCATGCTGTTTCCGTACCGCGAATATGGCTATGTGTTCGATCATCGCCGGGGCGCGCATACGAGCATTCCCGCTTTCTTGATCAACATTCACCGGATCAGCGAACCCGCCCATGCCGAGGCCTATATCAGCCGCATCAAGGGCATTGGCCTGCAACTCGATGCATTGATCGTCGAATCATCCCAGCGCGCCGCTGCCGGGATCATGCCGCCGGATTGGGTATATCCTTATGTGATCGCCGATCTCGAAGCGCTAATCGCAGCGGGCGATGACAATGCTGTGCTTCGTGACTTCAACGCGAAGGTGAGCAAGCTCGGTCCGGAACTGCCGGAAGATACGCGAGCCGAAAAAAGCATGGCAATCGCCATGATGGATATGGCCCGCGAGGCCTGGAATGACAGCGCCCTGCCGGCCTATAAACGCCTGCTGACCGAGATGAAGCGACAGCAAGCCTTTGCGCCTGACAAGGACGGCGTTTGGCGCTTTCCCGATGGCGAGCAATATTACGCCGCCCGACTCAAAAGCTACACCACGACCGATCTGACCGCCGATGAAATCCACAATATCGGTCTGGAGCAGGTCGAGCGCATTCAGGGAGAAATGCGCGGCATCATGTCCAAGGTTGGCTTTGAGGGCACGCTCAACGAATTCTTCGAACACACCCGCACCGGCGACCAGTTCTTCTACGAAACGCGCGAGGCCTATCTCGCCGATGCTCAGGCAAAGCTGGACGCGCTCGAAGAGAAGCTGCCGGAATTTTTCGGTCGCCTGCCCAAAGCGCCGATGGTCATTAAGCCGGTCGAGGCGTTCCGTGAAAAGAGTGCGGGCAAGGCGTTCTATCAAAGCCCCGCGCCTGACGGGTCGCGCCCCGGCACCTATTATGTGAACCTGTATAATCTGCGCGATATGTCAAAGAACGAGCTTGAGGCGCTTGCCTATCACGAAGGCAAGCCGGGTCACCATTTGCAACGCGCGCTTCAGACAGAGCTTGACGATCTGCCGCCGTTCCGCCGTTTTGGCGGGTGGACCGCCTATACCGAAGGCTGGGGCCTGTACTCCGAGGAACTGGGCAAGGATATGGGCTTTTATGAAGACCCCTATTCCGATTTCGGGCGTCTTGGCATGGAACTGTGGCGGGCCTGCCGCCTTGTGGTCGACACCGGCATCCATTCAAAGCGCTGGAGCCGCGAAAAGGCGATCCAGTATCTCAAGGACAACACGCCCAATCCCGACGGTGATATCGTCAAGGCGATTGAGCGTTATGTCACCACGCCTGGACAGGCGACCGCCTACATGATCGGCAAGCTCAAGATCATGGAATTGCGCGCCAATGCCCGTGAAGAGCTCGGCGATGATTTCGACATTCGCGGATTCCATGATGCCGTGCTGGTCAATGGGCCGGTGCCGCTGTCGATCCTTGAAGAGAATATCGCCGCCTGGGTTGCGAGCGTACAGCGAGAGGCGATTGCCGCGCAGCAGTCGGACGCGGCCGCGCCAGCCGGCTCGTGACGACAGCCACAGTGCCAGCCTCGTTGCCCCCCTCCACCCGGCTTGATTGGATCGCGCCACCGCACGACCTTGCCGATCTGGTGCATACATTCTTTGTTATGGAGACGGGCGAGGGGCGCACGGAGGACATCATGCCCGCCTATTCCGCGCAAATTTTTGCGTTTGTGTCGGGCAAGGCGACGATGCAGTTTCCCGATAGCGAACCCGGCATTTCAGGCGAAGTGACGGTCAACGCGCCCATGCTGCGGGCCGCGCCAATGGTGCTCGAAGGGCCGATGGTGAATATCGGTGCGTCGTTTACGCCGATAGGTTGGGCGGCGTTCAGCGGGATGCCCGCGGATAAGGTCCATGACTGCGCGATTGAGGTTTCCAGCTTTGTCGAGGTGTCTGCGCTTGCCCCGGTTTCGGGGGCGCTTTTGCAAGCGCGCAATGGCGATATTGCGTTCAAGGACGTGATCACGCCGCTGGGCCAGATGATCCGCGATGTGTGCAGCGCACCCAAACGCGCCCCGCGCGCAGAACATCTGAGAGTGGTTCAGGCCGTCGAAGAGTGGCTCTCCAGTGCCTTCAATCCCCCGGTCGGCGCGCTTTATGACAGCATCGACCTGGGCCAGCGTCAGGTCCAGCGGCTGTGCAAGCGCTATTATGGCGTTCCCCCGGCGCAATTATTAAAACGGTACCGGGCCATCCGCGCTGCGATGCTGCTTGCGCATGACGATTTGCCATCCGATCTGCGTGACGAGGTGCTGGGTGCCTATTTCGATCAGGCCCACCTGATCCATGACATCCGGCGATATACCGGGCGCACGCCAAAGCATCTGGCAAAAGCCTCCCTGGCGCAGGACCTGCTCAACCCGGACGGGCATGGTAGCAGCGGCAAATCCTTGAAAGAGTAGCGGGAAACAGGGCTGTCTCCTGTGTTGAGGACGCCTTGCGCATTGATCCTGATTGTCGCTGCCCTTGAAATCGGAGCAATTTGCGCGTATTTCAAATCCGACTCATCTGGTCCGATTTAAGAATCGCTCGCAACAACCACGAAACAAAGGGCTCCGAACAAGGCTATGCGCCTCTCCAATCTCGCCGATTACGCTGTTATCACGATGTGCCAGGCTGCCACCCATTGCGGTGACGGGCGGGTGAGTGCGGCTGAGCTAGCGAGCGAGACGGGCCTGCCTGTGCCGACCGTGCAGCGCCTTGTGTCAAAGCTCACCAGTGCCGGCCTCCTGCGATCGGTGCGCGGGGCAAAGGGTGGCCTGCAACTGGGCCGTCCCGCCGCCGCGATCACCGTCGCCGACATTGTCGAAGCGGTCGAAGGGCCGATCGCGCTGACTGCATGCATCAATTCCGCTGGCACGTGCGGTCACGAAGCGAACTGCAATCTGAAACCGCATTGGCCCATGATCAACTCGGCCCTGCGCGGCGCATTGGCAGGCATCACGCTGGACCATTTGCGCGTACCCCCCAATCCCGTAGGGCCGAACAACCCGAACCCCGCAACACCGTCTTTCCAGGAAGAAGTGGCATGACCGATAATCTTGACCTTGATACCCAGCTGACCGACGAACCGGTGATGGACGCAGACGCCCGCGCGGCGGCCGCCGATGCTGCGGAATATGAGCATGGATGGTCTTCGGACATTGAAACCGAATTCGCCGAAAAAGGGCTGAACGAGGACACAGTCCGCTTTATTAGTGGCAAAAAGGGTGAGCCCGAATGGATGCTCGACTGGCGCCTGAAAGCTTTTCGCATGTGGCAGGACATGGAAGAGCCTGATTGGGCCAAGGTCGGCTATCCCAAGATCGATTACCAGGACGCATATTATTATGCCGCGCCAACCAAGAAGGTGGAGCTGGATTCGCTCGATGACCTCGATCCCGAGATCAAGCGAGTCTATGACAAGCTCGGCATTCCGCTGGGCGAGCAAGAGGTTCTGGCCGGGGTAAAGGGCGCGAAGAAAGTTGCCGTTGATGCAGTGTTCGACAGCGTCAGCGTCGCCACCACCTTCCGCGAAGAGCTGAAGAAGGCAGGCGTGATCTTCCTTTCGATCAGCGAGGCGATCAAAGAATATCCCGAGCTCGTCAAAAAGTGGCTGGGGCGCGTTGTGCCCGTGCGCGACAATTACTTTGCAGCGCTGAATTGTGCGGTCTTTTCCGACGGTACGTTTGTGTATGTGCCCGAAGGCGTGCGCTGCCCGATGGAACTCAGCACCTATTTCCGCATCAATGCCGAAAACACCGGCCAGTTCGAACGCACACTCATCATCGCGGAAAAGGGCGCTTATGTGTCCTATCTTGAAGGGTGCACCGCGCCGATGCGCGATGAGAATCAGCTCCACGCCGCCGTGGTTGAACTGGTCGCGATGGAAGATGCAGAGATCAAGTATTCGACCGTGCAGAACTGGTATCCGGGCAATTCCGAAGGTGTTGGCGGCATCTACAATTTCGTGACCAAGCGCGGCCTGTGCCAAGGCGACCGCTCAAAGATCAGCTGGACGCAGGTCGAAACCGGATCTGCGGTGACGTGGAAGTATCCGTCCTGTGTGCTCAATGGTGAAGACAGCGTCGGGGAATTCTATTCCGTCGCGGTGACCAATAATTTCCAACAGGCCGACACCGGCACCAAGATGATCCATAACGGCAAGGGATCGCGCTCGACCATCATCTCCAAGGGGATCAGTGCGGGCAAATCGTCGAACACTTATCGCGGTCTGGTCCGCGTCGGTCCCAAGGCCGATGGCGTGCGCAACTTTACCCAGTGTGACAGCCTGCTGCTCGGCGATGAATGCGGTGCGCACACCGTGCCCTATATCGAGGTGAAGAACCCCGGCGCTCAGATCGAGCATGAGGCGACGACGTCAAAGATCAGCGATGAACAGATGTTCTACGCCCAGCAACGCGGCCTTGATGAAGAGGAAGCGGTTGCCCTGATCGTCAACGGCTTTGCCAAGGACGTGCTGAAAGAGCTGCCTATGGAATTTGCGGTCGAAGCGCAGAAGCTGCTGGCGATTAGTCTGGAAGGATCGGTCGGATGAGCGAACTACCATTCAATCGTCATTGCGAGGAGCCGCAGGCGACGCGGCAATCCAGAAGCGTCGGAACTAGATTGCTTCGCTACGCTCGCAATGACGAAGGGGCGACTGCGCTTAAGGGGAGCGTGGGATGAGTGTCTTTGTTGGCTTTCTGCTTATTGCCCTCCCTAGCGCGTCGTTCGCGCAAGAGCAGAGTTTGCCGAATTTCGATGTCTCGAAGCAGATGTATCAGAGCTGCGTCGAGTATCGATCAGTGAGGTTGGATGATGGAGAGCTTCCCATCGATATCCTTATTAATATCGCTCGTGAAAAATGCCGTATTGAACGAGCAATCCTAGAAGTCGTGATTTCGCAAATGGCCAAGCGTGATCCAAAGGCAACAGAATCTGAGGTGCGCGTGATCGAAGAAACCGTGATGGAGCGAGTTAACTCCGAAAACTCCGAACATATTTCAGCATTAATTCGCGATTGGCGTGAAATCGACAAGACAACAAATGACTGATCGTAAAACCCTCAACCTCCGGCCCGCATCCGACGAAGCTCCTACGCTCAACAAAAAGGGCTACGGGTGGGAGAATTCGGATTCGCGTCTCGATGCGCTGCACGAACGAGGGAGTGGGGAATGACCGAGACCAAATTCCAGGTCGGCGACGTGGTGCGCCTCAAATCGGGTGGTCCGTTGATGACTGTCCAGCAGGCGACCTATGCCGATAACATCATGTGCACGTGGTTTGGTGAGAACAACCGGCGCATGACCGAGGGCTTTCACCCGCGCACGCTTCGGCACATGGGACCAGAGGCAATCAATGACTGAACGCAAGAAACTCGCGCTCAAGCTGCCGTCCGAGCAGGATGAAACCGCCCCGACCCTCAACAAGAAGGGCCGCGGGTGGAAGATTTCGGACAAGCGGCTCGACGAGCTGCATGATCGCGCGCGGGAAATGCGCCGTTTTGCCTCGCCCGCCAACAAGGCGCTGGCCGCCAAGTTCGCAAGCGCAGATCTGGGTCGGCACACATTCAAACGCTTTGCCGTGGTCGGCAGCGCGATTGTCGATTTCAACTGCCATTCCCTCGGCATGGCGATCATGATCGACGAGGAAGATGACGACGAAGCGCTGACCAAGCGCCGCGATAAAAGCCTGGAAGCGGTCGGTATTCGCGTGATGCGGATCAAGGCCACCGACATAATCGACAACATGGAAGCGGTGCTGCAACGCATTACAGCGGGCATGCGCATGCGCATTTCAGATAAACAGGAAGCGCGTCGCAGCAATCAATCCGGCTCTTCAGGATATGGCGCAGGATATCGGGGAGACCGCCGATGATCACCGCAAGTTTTGCGGCATTGCTGTTGAGCACGGGCGCGACGTCTGAGCGGCCGGAAGAGGTCGCCGTCGATATGCCGACCCGGACAGACGGTGCTGCTGATAGCATTCTCGGCGGGGCGGAATACACGAAGCTGCCCGAGACGTGGGAGCTGGTCTACGACATCGCGATGAAGCCCTATATCGACGATTACAAAAGGTGCCTTGGCTACGGCAACCTGATGTTCAACGGCACAGCGAATGTTGAGCGCCAGCATCGCGCGCGTCTCTCCAGCTGCGCTGATTTGCGCGCCGAAGCAATCGCGCTTTCAAACGCCGCACTTTCCCGCCGGGGACGCACAGGAGAAATGCCGCCCGCCGATGTTGAAAAGGCATTCGACACGCTGGGCTACATCCACATCCAACGGGGCCGCAATCTGGACCAGCAATTCCAGCTGCATGTGCGGGCCATGGAAGAACGCCAGCGTCGTTATGCCGAGCAGGTTGCTGCCCGTGACGGCGCTCTTCAAGCCGAACAATACCAATCACTGGACATCCCCAATGCTCAAAATTGAAAACCTTACAGCGAATGTCGCTAACAAACCGATCCTTAAAGGCCTGACGCTAGAAATTGCAGCGGGTGAGATCCACGCCATCATGGGTCCGAATGGTGCTGGCAAATCGACGCTGGCGCATGTGCTGGGCGGTAAGCCGGGCTATGAAGTCACGGGCGGAACTGTCACGTTCAAGGGCAGCGACCTGTTCGATCTTGACCCGCATGAGCGCGCAGCCACCGGGCTTTTTCTTGGCTTTCAGTATCCGGTCGAAATTCCCGGCGTCTCCAACGTCCAGTTCCTGCGCGAAGCGCTCAATTCACAGCGCAAATATCGCGGTGAAGAACCGCTTTCCGGCGGAGAATTCCTGCGGCTGGCCAAGGAAAAGGCGGCCCTGCTGAAGATGGACATGGAAATGCTCAAGCGGCAGGTGAATGTCGGCTTTTCGGGCGGTGAGAAGAAGCGCGCCGAAATGGTGCAGATGGGCATTCTCGATCCGTCCTTCGCTGTTCTGGATGAAACCGATAGCGGCCTCGACATCGATGCTCTGCGGATCGTGGGTGAGGGTATCAATTCAATCATGCGCGCGCCCGATAAAGGCGTGCTGCTGATCACCCACTATCAGCGATTGCTCGACGTCGTGAAGCCTGACCGGGTGAGCGTCCTTGCAGGCGGCCGGATCGTGGAAACCGGTGGTCCAGAACTTGCGCTGCGCCTTGAAGAAGAAGGCTATGACGCTATCATGTCCGAAGCCGCGGCATGATCTTAACCGCCGCTCTCCTTACCCTTGCGCCTGCTGTGGCAGCGCCAGCTGAGCCAGAACCGGAGATCGTGGTTCTGGGCCGCTTGCGCACGCTTCAGGCGAATGTCGGGCAGGGTTCGGACGGCAATTGGTACTGTTCGCTCAACGGTTCGACCGGGCGGGCATGGCTTGATGATAAATTCTGCCGCGCCGTCACGAAATGCGTGCGCAAGGGCGCAACCGACGATCCTGCTGTCAGCAAATGCATCCGTTCTTCCCGCTCAAAGCTGGTGAAGCGGGTGGAACGCGAAATGGAGAAAGGCTCACGATGACTGAAGCCGCAACACTCCCTACCCGCCGCGACGAAGCATGGCGCTATGCCGATATCGATGCGCTCAAAGCTCTGGGTCTAGATGCTCTGGACAGCTGGCAGGACATCGCTGTCCCCGCAGGTGAAACCGTGCGCGACACCTTTGTGATCGGCAGCGACGCCCCCGAACTGCGTCGCATCCGCGTAACGTTGGGCGAAGGCGCGCGCGCCGAATTTTTCGTCACAAATGTAGGCGGCGATTACACCCGCCTCGAAGTGGAGGTGACGCTGGCCAGGGGTGCGCATTTCGAATTTGGCGGTGTGACGATTGGCGGCGGTGATGCCGTGCGCGAATTCGTTACGACCACGATCCATGCAGAGCCCGAGGCGACCAGCAACCAGACCGTGCGCAGCGTTCACTGGGGCACGGCAACGGGCAATTTCCTTGGCGAGATCAAGGTTGTGAAAGACGCGCAAAAAACCGACGCAGCACAGGATTTCAAGGGCTTGTTACTTGAAGCAGGCGCAAGCGCCAACGCCGTGCCGCAGCTTGAGATTTTTGCCGATGACGTGAAATGCGCGCATGGGGCGACGGTGGGCCAGTTGGACGAAGGTGCGCGATTTTATATGGCAGCGCGCGGGTTAGACCCCGCCACCGCACAGCGGCTGCTGGTGCAGGCCTTTATCGGCGATGCGTTCGTCGAACTGGATGATGAAGACGCGCGCGAAGAGTTGCTCAATGCCGCGCTGGCGAAACTAGAAGGAGCGGCACTGTGAACGCTCCCGCCACCATTGACCGCGATCTGCGCTCCGAATTCCCCGGTCTTGTGACGGCTGATGGCGCGCCGTGGCATTATCTCGACACAGGCGCGACGGCGCAAAAGCCGCGGGCCGTGATCGATGCGATGGCACGCGCGCTGGGTGAGGATTATGCGACCGTCCATCGCGGTGTGTACTCGCGCTCGGCAGAGATGACGCTGGCATACGAGACGGCGCGTCGCCGGATTGCGACCTTCCTTGGCGGGGCAGAGGAAGAAATCGTCTTCACCCGGGGCGCGACCGAAGCCATCAATCTGGTCGCCAACAGCTGGGGCCGGGCCAACCTGAAGCCCGGCGATCGCATTCTGCTCTCGCATCTGGAACACCACTCCAACATCGTGCCGTGGCAGATGATTGCCGAGGCAACTGGAGCCGAGATCGACGTTTGCCCGCTGACCGATGATCAGCAGATTGATCTGGATGCGGCAGAGGCCATGCTGACCGAGCGGCATAAACTGGTCGCTCTCGTCCATGTCTCCAATGTAACAGGCGGCTTGCTGGATGCGCCTCGCGCGGCGGAGATGGCGCATAAGGTTGGCGCGAAACTGCTGCTCGACGGGTGCCAGTCCGCGCCGCATATGCCGGTTGATGTGATGGCATTGGACTGTGATTTCTACGTTTTTTCCGCGCACAAGCTGTATGGCCCTACAGGCATCGGCGCACTGTGGGCGCATTCCGAGATTCTTGACGCCATGCCCCCATGGGAAGGCGGCGGCGCGATGATCGACCGTGTCACCTTTGCCAAGACCACTTACGCCCCCGCGCCGCAACGCTTCGAAGCGGGCACGCCTGCCATCACCGAAGCGATCGCCTTTGCCGCCGCTGCCGATTATGTCGATGGCGTGGGACGCGCCCGTATTCACGAGACCGAGAGCAAGCTGGTGGCGCGCCTTCGCCGTGAACTGGGCGCGATGAACGACGTCACGCTTTATGGTCCGGCGGACAGTGCGGGCATCGTCAGCTTTGCGATTGACGATATCCACCCGCATGATCTGGGCACGATCCTTGACGAAGCGAATGTCGCCATTCGCGCCGGGCATCATTGCGCCCAACCCTTTATGGATTATCTCGGTATTCCTGCGACAGCTCGCGCCAGCTTTGGCCTCTATTCGACCGAGGCCGATGTCGACGCGCTGCTCAAGGGGATTGACCGCACTCGCACAATATTTGGCAAGAGGATGAGGCCATGAACACGCCCGTTGACGGAACCGATTTTGTTGCAGCGCCCGCTCCGAATGACGAGCTGGCGCAAAAGCCACCCCGTGCGCGGGTGAGCGATGTGATTGATGATGATGAGCCCGTCTCCACAAAGGAAGAGCCACGACAGCGCGATTATCTCGACGGGTTTCTGGCCGCCACGCCTGTCGCCGATGGCGTTGGCGGTGCAGGCAGCGAGTTGCAGGCTGATGTCGTCGCCGCGCTGAAGGAAATCTATGATCCGGAAATCCCGGTGAACATCTACGATCTCGGACTGATCTATGGCGTCGAGGTGGACGAAAACTCCGACGTGACGATCCTGATGACGCTGACGACGCCGCACTGTCCGGTGGCAGAGACCATGCCCGGTGAGGTGGAGCTGCGCGCTTCATCGGTGCCCGGTATCCGCGATGCTGATGTTGAGCTTGTCTGGGATCCGCCGTGGTCGCCGGAGAAAATGTCTGATGAGGCGCGCCTCGAACTGGGGATGTTGTAATGACCACTCTCAAAGAACGTCCCGCAGCCGTCCAGCTGACCAAAGGCGCAGAAGACCGGGTTGCGCATCTGATGAGCCAGGCCCCCGATGATGCCGTTGGCGTCAAACTCTCGACCCCGCGCCGCGGGTGCTCGGGCCTTGCCTACTCCGTCGATTACGTGACCGAAGAAGCCAAGTTCGACGAGAAGATCGTCACTCCGGGCGGCGTGCTTTATATCGACGGGGCAAGCGTGCTGTACCTCATCGGATCAGTCATGGACTGGGTCGAAGACGACTTTACCGCCGGTTTTGTATTCGAAAACCCCAACGCAAAAGGCGCATGCGGTTGCGGTGAGAGCTTTATGGTCTGAGCTTCGCTCTGCAGTTTGACGGAAGATTACCAGCTTTGCCTAACACCATCTAAATGGTGGAACGAAGTCCGAGCTACCCGCTTGGTATGATATGGGACTTAAACTTATCGCGGCCGTAGCCGCACCGTTAATTGCATTCACTCCGACGTCGTTTCATTCAGTTAAGGCAGACAATCCGCCAAAGCGCGCGACTGCAAAGAGCGCCAAAAAGAAACGGGGCAGACCGGTTATATCAAACGGGTCGAAGTCGCGCCGGATCGCGACGGCGAATGTCGCCGTGCGAATTATGAAGAGCGCCAGCCTGCGATGGCGCAGGGGTCGGGCTCTGGTCCGTTCGGCAAAGCGTTATCAGGTAGAAAAGCCCGCAGGCGGCGCGGTGATGATCCACTTTGAATAGATCACCGTCGGCGATTATCCTTCCGCTGCGATCCGTGCGATCAGGCGGCTTTCCAGCTCGTCCACTTCGCCATCAGCATCAATCATCGCATCGAGCCATACCTGCTCGTGATCGGTAACTTCATTGCCCGCCATTTCCAGCGCGGTGTAATCGGGCTGTTCGTGCCCGCCACTGCGCTTTCCAAAGACCACGCCGAGATGGTTGGCGGCTTGCGGGGCCTCTTTCACCATCCGGCCAAAGAACCGGCCGACATTCGCCTTGTTGTCCGCGATGAAGCTCTCCAGCTCTTTCTTGCGGCTGTGGCTGACCTGCGCGTTTTGCAGCGTAAAGCCTTTGAGGTAATTCGCCACACCGTCGATAAACAGATCGTCCCAGGCCGCTGCGTTTTCCTCGGCAAGCGTTTCGTCCTTGAGGCGGAACAGCATCTCCGCATCATAGCGGGTGACGGCGGCGGGGCCGTGGCCCCCGCTGGCAAAGATGACGCGGCGCAGGATCTTGCATTCCGCAGCCGAGATATGCGTTGCCGACAATTCGCCGCCGCAGCGGGTCGGCCCGGTTCCGGAGAGCACTTCGCGCTCCACCTGATCCAGCACATAGTTCTTCAGTCTGACCGGCGTGTTTTCCGCGCGCTCCAGAATGCGCACCATCGTTTCCAACTCGGCAATGCTGTCGACCACACCATCACGGTCGATCTGGTCGATCAGCCATTGCGCTTCGGTATCGTCGCATTGCAGGCGCGGCGGGGTACCGTTGAGCACGAATTCGCCGATGGCCTCGACAAAGAAATCGCACCATTCATCGCTACGTTCATTGAGCGAATTGTTGAGCACGAACAAGGCCTCCGCCTCGTCGCGGTGGATCACTCCGTCGCCCCAACCCTGTCGGCGCAGAGCCAGCAGCTCTTCAGAAGAGACTTTTCCGTCGGCAGCGGCGCGCTGGGCGAGATCAGTGAATTGCGTCGTCATGGTTCAGGCAAACCTTCTATGAATTCCTGCCTGCCTCTTGGCACGGGCGTGCTTAAAACCGCGTTACCAAACCGTTTGCCCCTTCCTAGCGCGCCTTCTCGACCGCTTTCATACAAGCTTGCCGGTCAACTGCGCCGCCGCTTTTGCGCTCGCGCGCCTCGACATGTGTTGCAACCGGCTCCGCGCCCGAGGCAAGCGGGTAGAGGAAGATGTCGAGCACGCAGGCCTCGCTCACAAATTGCAGCTTGCGTGCATCGCCCTCGGTCAGATCGATCCGCGCTGTGCCAAAGCGATTGGTCAGAGCAGCGGCCTGTTGCCCGATAATCCGGTCCAGCCCGCCGCCGCGCATGACCTGCGGATTGCGGAACGCGCCGGGAGCCTGCGGGGCAGGGGCCTGAGGGACTGGGGCACCGCTGGCGCTTCCTCCCCCGACACCGGGACGCGGCTTCGATGCAGGGATCACGCCGCCGCCGCCAGCACACGCGGCAACGGCCAGCGCCATCATTACTGCTGCGACATTACGCACACTCATCTCGCTCTTTCTCATGTCACATCTTTCCGGCGCACCATGCACCCTTGCGTCAAATGCGTCCCCGCCGCCGCGCCGATCACCGGCGCGAGGAAGTTGACGAAAGGTACCACCATCAAAGTCGCAACTACGCCGCCCAGCATCAGACGCTGGGCTTTCGAGACGGGGTTGCCTTTCACGTCGCCATTACAGTGCCTAAGCCACGCCATATCGGTCAATTCGCGGCCCAATAACACCGCGTTGACAGCCAAGAAAACGAGAGCGGACCCTATCCCGGTGAAAGCCAGCACAAGCACAACCGGCAGCGCCAGCGCGTTGAACGCCAAAGCGCGCCCTGCGCCGCGCAGGGAATTGGCAATGTCGCGCCGCAGCGGTAGCGCCGTCGCCTGCGCCGCCGCCGCCGGATAATGCCGCCTTTCCACCGCCGCGACGATCTCATCCGCAAATAATTGCAGGACCGCCAGAGCCACCACGCGAAACAGCAGCCAGAAGGCCGCCAGACCTGCCAAGGCGGCGAGTGCGGCTTCGATCCATCCGCCGCTCGCCCAGCTCATTTCGGTTCCAACCCAGATCAGGCCATAATATAACCCGACACCCAGCGCGACGAAGATCAGCACCGTCACCACCACCGTCTTTGCAAGAACCCGCAAAACCGCTGGATCGGTGAGCTGGCCAACAGCTTTGGCAAAGGCGGAGAGCACAGCGTTCATACGACTGGTGCGATGCGCGACAATGGCGGCCTGTGTCAAACCGCTTGGCCTGAGACACACGGCCAGCTAGGCGCTAGGCACTGATTTCAAGCCACCCCAAGTACCATTCACAAACAGGACAAACACCCCGTGACAGACCCGCGTTATGACGTGATCGCCATTGGCAACGCCGTTGTTGATGTAATTGCCGCCTGCGAAGAGGAGCTGATCGAAGAGCTTCAGCTTAATCGCGGCGGGATGACGCTGATTGATGAAGCGCGCGCCGATAGCCTTTATGCAGCGATGCCCCCGGCGCGAGAGCTTTCGGGTGGATCGGCGGCAAACACGCTGGCGGGGCTTTCGACCCTTGGTCTGCAATGCGCCTTTATCGGGCAGGTCGCAGATGACCAACTGGGCAAGGTGTTTCGCCACGATATGCGCGCCACCGGCATCGATTTCGACACTGCGGCGCGTGACGGCGAACCGGCCACGGGCCGCGTGCTGATCCTGGTTACGCCTGATGGCGAGCGCACGATGAATACCTTCCTTGGCGCGGGCCAGTTCCTTCCCGCAAGCGCCTTGGACGAAGAGCTGATCGCCAGCGGGGCGATCCTGTATCTCGAAGGGTATCTGTGGGATCCCGAGGAACCGCGCGGCGCGATGCGGCGCGCTATAGAGGTTGCGCGCCGGGCCGGGCGCAAAGTCGCCTTCACCGCCAGCGAAAGCTTTGTGATTGACCGGCATGGCGATGATTTCCGCGCAATGATCGATGGGGGCCTGATCGACATTCTGTTCGTCAATGAAAGCGAGCTGGCGACACTGACCGGAGAGGATGATTTCGAAACCGGCTTTGCCGCCGTGGCGGGCAAGGTTCCCGTCCTGGTCGCGACGCGCAGTGAAAAGGGCGCGGTGGCGCATGCCAATGGTGAACGCGCGCAGGTTGCTGCCGAACCGGTTGACAAGGTGATCGACACAACCGGCGCGGGTGACCAGTTTGCGGCGGGCTTCCTCTCAGGCTACGCCAAGGGCGCGCCGCTGGAAGAATGCCTGCGTCGCGGAGCCATCGCGGCGGCTGAGGTGATCGCGCATTACGGCCCGCGTCCCGAAGCCAATATGCAGGCATTGATGAGTGAGAAGCTGTAGTTGGAATTGATCGCGGGCGTTCGATAATATCGGTCGCACGCAATCAAATTTCCTATTGTAGCTGACACATCGGACCAAGCGTCATGCGGAGTTTGGATAAACTCTCTATTGATTCCAGTGCCTTGGTAAAAAAGTACGAATTTGACACTTTTCCAACTCGCTTGCACTTTGCTGGACCTGTTCGGGCGGCGGCGTAGTGGCCGCTAACGTGTCGTCGCTGACGATATGAAAGATCAAGGAAACGAACGCGCGGGATCCTATCAGCGGTAGACCATGTAGGAAAACGTCGGCGCAAGTGGTGTCACCCAAGGCTGCCACCCGGGCTGGCTATCAGGGCGCCGGCTTGTAATCCTCGCGCTGCAAGGTCGCCATGTAATCGGCCACTTCCTGCGCCTCTTCCTTGCTCAGCTCGAACTCCATCAGCTCAGGATAATTGTGCGCGTCCAGCAGCCAGTCCGCCAGAGTGCCCCGCGTCAGCCCCGCCCGATTGGCAATCGCATCAAAGCCTGGCGCCTCGGGATTGGGCGAGAGAAACGGCGGCCCAACCCCGTGACAATCCCCGCACACACCCTGCACCAGTGCGGGGATGGGTTTGGCGGTGGTCGCGGATTTGGGAGGGGGCGCGACACTCTGACAAGCGGCCAGCGCGGCTGTGAGCGTCAGGGCGAAGAGGGTTTGGGCGGTTTTGGGCATAGGAGTACTATGACACTCTAGGCGTCAGAATTCCTTGATCTTGATCAAATTTGCCGCATCGGGTCGCTATTTCGGGCCTGTATCGCGCGCGGTTGCGGTGTCACGCATATGTGCACCGTCGCTTCTCGAGGCCCTCGCCAGGATCGCATTGCGCTGTACCAGCACGGTTTCGCGCACCTTTTCAGCGCAGGCGCGTGCTTGTGATGCGGCGCGCACCGACCGCGTAAAGGGGGCTCTGCAAACATCCCTGATCGCGCGGTTCAGCCGCTTGTCCAGCGCAGCGCGCCCCGCATCACTTGAGAGATCGAGATCGGCATATTCAACATGCGCCTGCCGGTGATCCGGCTCTGCATTGACTGGCGAGGTGAGGGCTCCGACCAACAACACGCATGGCGCTGCGATCATGATGATGCGTGCTGTGGCGAGCGATTGTCTGGGGTCGTGCATATCGGTCCTCCTTGTGGTGACCACTCAGGAATGCCGTCCTTAGCCAGGTATGACCAATTAAATGCTCGCACAAATCATATGTCTGCCTTATGATAACGGAATCCGCAAGCTTCCGCCCTTGTCTGCCATTCGCGCATTTGAAGCCGCCGCACGGTACGGGAATTACACGCGCGCAGGCGAAGAGCTGGGCCTGACGCAGGCCGGGGTGAGCTATCAGATCAGGAACCTTGAACATCGCCTTGGGACTGTCCTGTTTGTTCGCCGTGGGCGCACGATGGAGCTAACCCCCGCGGGCGAGGCGTTGGCGCCGCGTATCGCTCAGGCCTTCGCCAATATGGAGCGCGCATTTGCCTCGCTGGATCAGGCGGAACACGCGGTTTTATCCATCGCCTGTTTTCAGACCTTTGCGACCAAAGTGCTGGCGCCGCGTCTGGGCGCTTTTCAACTGGCTCATCCCCAGATCGCGGTGCGGCTGGTTGTGAGTGATGCCTATGTCGATCTGGATGCGGGGGAGTGCGATGTCGCCATTCGTCTGTCGCCGGATGTGCCGGCAAGCCTTGCGTCGCATGACCTGATGCATCTTGGCATCGCGCCCTTTGCCAGTCCCGAATGTGTCGCTCGATATCCTGAATTGAGCGGGCCGGATGCAGTGATTGCCGCGTGTCACCGGATTTCTCCGGGCAATGTGTGGTGGGAGCAATGGGACGAGGCGCTGTGTGCCAAGCGCACGGGATCAGACAGTCCGCGCGGGCTAGAATTCGATTCGCAGATGCTTGATGCGGCGGCTGCGATGAGCGGCAACGGCGTAGCGATCGTGGCACCGCCGCTGTTCCACTCCGAGATCAAGGAAGGAAGGCTGGTGCGAGTGGGCCAGCGTGTTGTTCGACCGGGTCGCAAATTCCGGCTGATCTACCCCGCGATCCGCCGCCAGTCGCCCAAGGTGCGCGCCTTTCGCCAGTGGATCATGCGAGAATTGGAGGTGTTGATGGTGGCTGATCCGGGTGCGGTGATCATGGCGCAGAGCTAGCCAGACCTCCCTATTCCCCCGCCTCGCGCGCGGCTTCTTTCCAGCCGATGTCGCTGCGGTAGAAGCCGGCGGGGAAGTCCACCGCCTCGACTGCTCTATACGCCGCCGCTTTCGCCTCGGTCACGTTTGAGCCCATCGCCGTGACATTCAGCACGCGGCCTCCGTTTGCGACCAGCGCTCCGTCTGTCAGTTTGGTGCCCGCGTGAAAGACCATTGCGCCGCCCGCTTCTGCCTCTCCCAGGTCAATCGGCCCGCCCTTTTCGGGGGTGCCGGGATAGCCCTTTGCCGCCATCACCACGGTAAGCGCGGTCTCGTCCGAGAACTCCGCTGCAACGCCAGCCAGGTCTCCGGTGGCGCAAGCGAGCATGATTTGGCCCAGGTCGCTTTGCAGGCGCATCATCAGCACCTGACATTCCGGATCGCCAAAGCGGCAATTGTATTCGATCAGCTTGGGACCATCCGCAGTCAGCATCAGGCCAGCATAGAGCACGCCGGAATAGGGCATGCCCTCGGCCCGCATTGTTTCGACCGTGGGCCGGATGATTTCCTCGATTACGCGGGTCTGCAACGCCTCTGTCAGCACGGGGGCTGGGGAGTATGCGCCCATGCCACCAGTGTTGGGGCCGGTATCGCCTTCGCCTACCTGCTTGTGGTCCTGTGCGGTGCCGAACGGAAGGATCGTCTCGCCATCGGTAAGCGCGAAGAAGCTGGCCTCCTCGCCTTCGAGAAACTCCTCGATGACGACTTCGGCTCCGGCGTCTCCAAATTGCCCGCCGAACATGTCTGCAAGGGCGATTTCCGCCTGCTCGATCCCGTCTGCGATCACCACGCCCTTGCCCGCCGCCAGCCCGTCGGCCTTCAGCACATACGGGGCGGTGAAATGCCCAAGCGCCGCGCGCGCCTGATCAAGCGAAGTGCACCGCATATAGGCGCCCGTGGCTATCCCTGCGCGCTTGCACAGATCCTTGGTAAAGCCCTTAGAACCTTCGAGCTGCGCGGCGGCTTGCGATGGGCCGAACACCGCCAAGCCGCCCGCTCGCAAACTGTCTGCGAGTCCGTCGACCAAAGGAGCCTCAGGCCCGATCACCACCAGCCCGA
Organism: Erythrobacter sp.; assembly: GCA_049647465.1. GTDB lineage: Bacteria > Pseudomonadota > Alphaproteobacteria > Sphingomonadales > Sphingomonadaceae > Erythrobacter. Next base: position 6,123 of record JBARXS010000065.1, on the reverse strand, counting down.
CCGCATTTTCTGCGCAGAACCGCTCGACCGCATCGTGGTCGGTTACATTCAGCGGGACGCACCGCGCAATCGCCGCAATGCCCGGATTTGCGCTGGCCGACAATAATTGCGTGACCAGCGGGGATTGCGCCAGCTTCCACGCTAACGCATGTTCACGGCCGCCCGACCCCAACAGCAGGACATTCATGGCGCGTTCTCCCTCTAGCGGCCCTTCTGGCGGCCCATCCTATTCAAACGACAGTCTCGTAGCGCGGGCGTGTGATGGCGACAACGCCGAGCCGCTTTCGATTACCGAGATTTCGCAGGCGTTGAAGCGCACGGTGGAGGACCGCTTTGGCTATGTCCGGCTGCGCGGGGAATTGTCGGGAGTGAAGCGCGCAGCTTCGGGGCATATGTATTGCGCGCTGAAGGACGAGAAATCCGTGCTCGATGGCGTGATGTGGCGCGGCAAGGCAGGATCCCTGGCCTTTGTGCCCGAAGACGGGATCGAAGTGATCGCGACGGGTAAGCTGACGACCTACCCGGGCCGCTCCAAATATCAGGTGGTGATCGACAGTCTCGAGATTGCGGGCGAGGGCGCTTTGTTGGCCCTGCTGGAGAAAACGCGCGCGCGTCTGGCGGCGGAGGGGCTGTTTGATGACCGGCGCAAACGGCGACTGCCATTCTTGCCGCGCACCATCGGGGTGGTCACGTCACCAACCGGATCGGTGATCCGCGATATCCTGCACCGGCTGGCGGACCGCTTTCCCAGTCATGTGATCGTGTGGCCCGTTCTGGTCCAGGGGCAGGGCGCTGCGGAGCAGATTGCAGGCGCAATTCAGGGGTGTTCCGCACTGGAGGGAGGCGGCGCGGTGGCACGACCCGATGTAGTGATTGTCGCGCGTGGCGGTGGATCGATAGAGGATCTGTGGGCGTTTAACGAAGAAGTGGTGGTGCGCGCGATTGCTGAATGTACCATTCCGGTTATTTCGGCTGTGGGTCACGAGACTGATACAACGCTGGCCGACTATGCCGCAGACCGCCGTGCGCCCACACCCACAGCCGCCGCCGAGATGGCGGTGCCGGTGCGGGTCGATCTGGATGCGACGCTGGCAGATTTCGCCGCGAGGCAGCGCCGCGCTGTGCATCGCCCGGTCGAACTGGGCCGAGAACGGCTGGACGCGCGCGTGCGCCGGATGCCCAAGCCCGAGGCGCTGTTGCAACCCCACGCGCAAAGGCTCGATGATCTGGGCGAACGGCTGCGCCGCGGGTTGACGATGCGCGCGCAAGCGGGGCGAGAGGAGCTTGCTGGCATCGGATCGCGATTGTCGCGCCGATTGCTCGATCAGGCAGTCGATGCGCGGCGCGACCGGCTTGAGCGGACGCGGCTTCAGCCCGGTCTTGTCCAGCGCCCGCTGGCCGATGCGCAACGTCGGCTCGATGCGCTTACGCGGCTGGTCAGCCAGCTGCACCCCGAAAAGCCGTTGGAGCGCGGCTATGCAATTGTGCGCGGGGCCGATGGCAAGGCGCTGACACAACGGGCGGCAGCAGCGAAGGAGGCCGCGCTCACGCTGCAATTCAGGGACGGCGATCTGGGTGTTGTGCCCGCAGGCAAGGCGCCTCCACCCACCCGTGCGCCTGCCAAGAAACCGAAGCCCTCAGCGCCGCCGAGTGCCCAAGAGGAATTGTTCTGACACCCGCCTTTATGCTACGCCCTTGCGCATGTTGATGAACTCCTCCGAAAAAGCGGCCAAGCTGTATTATGGGCCTTCGACCTTTCGCGTGCTGCGCCCGGGCAATCATGTTGTCTGCGCGGTTTCGGGCGATGTGATCGCCCTTGAAGAGCTGCGCTATTGGAGCGCGGAGCATCAGGAGGCCTATGCCACCTGCGAAATCGCGACACGTCGGCTGCTCGGTCAGGCGTGATGCCTGCGGTCAAGGTGCTCGGCGCAATCGGACTTTTCGGCCTGCTGGCGTGCAGCGGCAGCGAAGCGGCGGTGCCCGAAGTGGTGAGCTCAACGGACAATGGGCAAGCCGTCGCAGCGCAATCGATGGCGAATGTCGTGCCCGCGTCGCCCCAACCGCCCCAGCCGCCGGAGCGGCCTCATTTCACAGTTGACGGAGAGCTGACGCAGGGCGGTTTCATTCGCGGTGTTGCGCCCAGTGATGCCGCGCGCGTAACGCTCGGCGAACAGACGCTCGAAGTGGCTGAAGACGGGAGCTTTTTCGCTGCCTTTGATCGGGACAGCCCCGCTTCGCTGGCGCTCACGGCTGTCTTGCCCGGCGGCGCAACACAGAGCGAAACACTCAGCATTGCCCCGCGCGAATGGCAGATCAGCCACGTCAACGTGGCAAAGCGTAGTGGCGGATCGAGCGAGGCCTGGTGGAAAAAGCGCAAGCCCGAATACGAGGCGATCAACGCTGCCCGCGCGAAGAAAACCGACGCCAAAGGCTGGCAACAGGACTTTATCTGGCCGGTCAAAGGGCGCATTTCGGGCCGGTTTGGCCGCCAGCGCATCTATAAGGGGGAGCCCGGCTCTTATCATTCGGGCATCGACATCGCTCCGGGCAATGGTGTGCCGTTTGTCGCGCCAGCCGATGGGGTCGTGGTGCTGGCGCGGACGGGTTTCTCGTTTGAAGGCGGGCTGATCATTATTGACCATGGGGCGGGGCTCAACAGCGCATTCCTTCATGCATCCAGGATCGCGGTGGAAGAGGGCGAGAGCGTCAAACAGGGCCAGTATATCGGCAATGTCGGCTCCACCGGGCGCGCGACCGGCCCGCATCTGCATTGGAGCCTGAAATGGAACACAGCGCGGCTTGATCCGCTGTTGTTTGTCGGGCCGATGAACTGACCCTCGACCTGAGGCGATTGGCATGTTGACGGGTGCGGGCTTCACCCCGAAAGCGGTTCGGTGAAGCGCCCTTTCCTGCCTGCCCTCCTCCTTGTTGTGTTGCTGTTGCCGCCGATCTGGCTGCGCGCCGAAGTGGACAACACTTTTGATACGCCGGTCACTCTCAAACAGGTCGAAAGCTCGCAAGAGGCTGTTCGCGATGGCTGGCAGCTGCGCGGTGTGTGGGAATATGACGCGGCGAGCCTGATGTTCGGCGGTTATTCGGCACTGCTGGCGCTGGATGATGGACGTTTGCAGGCGTTCTCAGACAGAGGCACCCGCTTCACGTTTGTCCAGCCCGACCGGCCGCGTTCCGATCGCGACAAATCCCAGGAGACACCCGACCGCCTGATGGAGCCGCAACCCGTCGAAGCGTCTCACGCCCTTGATCTGTGGGACATCGAATCCGCCGCGCGCGATCCCGGGACCGGGCAATACTGGCTGGGCTTTGAAAACACGCATGGCTTCCACCGCTACAGCCCCGCTGGCGAACCGGACGGAGTGCGTCTGATTGGCAGCACAGTGAACTGGGCGTCCAATTCGGGCGCGGAGGCGATGGCGAGGCTGCGTGATGGGCGGTTCCTGGTCATCCCGGAAGGCGGCAAGGAGGGGCTGATCTATCCCGCAGACCCTGTGACCGGGGTGGAGGCGACCACCTTTGAATACCGCACACCGATATCGGGTTTTGGCATCACCGAGGCCGTGCAATTGCCCGATGGTCGCCTGCTCATCCTGCTGCGCAATGTCGTGTGGGGCATTCCCCCGTTTGAGGCGCGTCTGGCGATTGCCGAGATACCTGAACCCGGTGATGAACAAGTGCTGGAGCCGCGCATTGTTCTGAACCTGACGCAGGTCGCCCCGCCCGAAAACTACGAAGGGCTGGCTGTGCGGGAGCGCGGCGACGGATCGTTCGACTTGTGGATCATCTCGGACGACAATCTGTCGGTCATGCAGCGCACGTTGTTGGTGAAGCTGCGATTTGACCCGGCCAAGGGGTTACGGGCAGGGGCGGCAGCTAAAGCGGCCAACCCTCCCAAACAGACAAAACAAAAGGCGCGCGAGTAAAACCCGCACGCCCGATTGTTCGAATAATCCGAAAGGGCGATCAGGCTGCGGTGGCAGCCTTTTTCAGCTCGCGCTTCACCTTGAGGGCGCGCGTAGAGAGCTTTTCGTCCTTGGTCTTCAGCAGCCAGTTATCGAGGCCACCATTGTGCTCGACAGAGCGCAGACCATGCGTCGAAACGCGGAACTTGAAGCTGCGGTCCAGCTTTTCGCTCAGCAGCGTCACGTTCTGCAGGTTGGGCAGAAAGACACGCTTCGTACGGTTGTTGGCGTGGCTTACATTGTTGCCCGTCTGGCGACCTTTGCCGGTCAGTTCGCAAATGCGCGACATGATTATCTCTCGTCTGTTCAATTGGGCGGGATCGCGCGCTGAAACCAGCGGCCCATGGCCGAAAGTGGCTGTTGGGTGTCCCGTAAAACGCGGCGCATAGCCTTGCCTCTGCGAATCGTCAATTGATTCGTGCCCCTGCCATGGGTAGCGCCTGTGGTGATGAGCGCGCGCTGGCCACTCCCTGCCCCGATGCAAACCGCCTTGCAAGCCGCGCGCGACGCCGCCGGGGCGGGCGAAGTGCCCGTGGGCGCGGTCGTGATGCAGGGCGATGAGGTGGTGGCGGTGGCCGCGAATGCAACCCGCTCCCCGCCCGATCCCACCGGCCATGCCGAGCTGCGCGCGATTCGCATGGCGGCGCAGGCTTTGGGGGCTGACCGGCTGACTGGCTGCGATCTGTATGTGACGCTGGAGCCGTGCGCGATGTGCGCCGGCGCGATCGCCCATGCCCGAATCGCGCGCCTGTATTACGCCGCAAGCGACCCCAAAGGCGGCGCGGTCGAACACGGCGCGCGCGTGTTTGAGCAGGAACAATGCCTGCACCGGCCAGAAGTCCACACCGGCATGGGAGAGGCCGAGGCAGCGGACTTGCTGCGCGCGTTTTTCAGGGAGCGACGATGAGCGCGGTTCTTCACAGGGATGCCCGATGCTGAGCGATACGATCAAGCAGAAGCTTGCCGATCCGGCCTATCGCACGCTGCACCTCACCGCAGCGCTTTCGCTGCGCAAGGCGGGGGGCACGCATTGGTACGATTCGCATTTTCTGCGCCATCTGGAGGCGGCGAAGCACTACCTTTCGATTGTGCGGCCTGATGCGCTGGATGATTTCAATGCGGGCTTTGCTCCTTTGCAGCCGGCGCCGGGTTCAGGTCTCAAAACCATCAACGCGCTGTTTGATGAGGCGACCCGCGCAAAGATAAAGCACATCGTCGCAACCCTGCCAGAAGACACGGTGGAGCATGACGAGATCGAGGAATTTGGTCGCCGCATTGTGCACGACCACCCCTATTTCCTTGAATTGCAGGTGCAAGTATTACCGCTGGCGAGCGAGCTGGTCGGGATGGAGCTGGAGACCGGCTACAACTTCCTCAGCCTGTATGGGGGTGAGGGCAAATGCGATCCGCATATGGACCATCCGATGTCGATGTTTACGCTAGATTACTGCATCGACCAGAGCCACGAATGGCCGATCCATTTCAGTCAGGTGGTCGATTGGCCCAGTCCCTCCTTCTTTGCGGACTGGGAGCCATCACAATTGCTGAATGATCCCGAAATTCGCTTTGAGCCGCGCGTCCTTCAGCCCAATCAGGCGCTGCTCTTCACCGGCTCATCCCAGTGGCATTATCGCGATGCGATCACACCGGGGGGCTTTTGCAACCTGTTGTTCTTTCATTATTACCCGGCGGGTTGCCAGGACCTGATCCGGGCCGGCAGATGGGCACAGCACTTCGACATTCCCGAACTCGAAGCGCTGTGCGACCTGTTCCGCGAAGAGCGCGATGTGGGGCCGGTTTAGCTTCTACAAACCACGCCAGATCTTCGCCCGCGCATTGTCCTTTGCGCCAAAGCGGCGATCATTACAGCGGGTCGGGCGGAAGCGCTTTGAGTAGCACAGTCGCAATTCCTGAAGCCATCCGCGCGCGTTCAGCTTTACGCCCACGGCGGATGCAGGGATGCCGGGATTGGCATCGGCAAAGGCTTGGCGGATGCGGCCTGCGGTCAGATCATCCTCACGGCTGATCCGGTCATATTCGGGGATGCGCAGACTCTCCCACAGCACCCGCGTGACACCGAAATAGGTCTCGGGCGCCTTCGTCATGCAGCTGCCATGCTTGGCCCATTGGCGCGCGATCAGGCGGG
>JBARXS010000064.1:0-70787 GCA_049647465.1 Erythrobacter sp. | reverse complement strand
TCGCAAGGGCGTGGAGGTTCGAGTCCTCTTCTGGGCACCATTTGTTCTTCTCTTGTTCTCCCAGATAATCTATAAAACCCGCAGAAACCCTAGGGATTCCGCCCTTCGGTAGTTCCGGATCGTCCCGGTTGTTCTCGGGGGTTCCAGACATTTTTGCGGGCCTTTTGCGGGCCTTTGCGAAAACCACATTGGGAAAAGGCCCGCAAATGCCTCTAACCGAAACACGGCTCCGCGCCCTCAAGACGAAAGACAAGCCTTACAAGGTCGCTGACCAGCGAGGCCTTTACATCGAAGTAACGCCGGCAGGCAGTAAGCTGTGGCGTTTCCGATACCGGCTCGGCAAGCTTGAGAAGAAGCTCGCGATAGGCAGCTATCCCGAAGTCAGCCTGAAGGAAGCGCGAGACGTAACCTTCGAGGCACGGCAAGCCGTCGCCTCAGGGGGCGACCCGGCTTTCGAGAAGCGCAAGCGCAAGATCCGCGAGGAGTTTCTCTCCGCCCAGACATTCGAGGCGGTTGCGCGCGAGTACATTGAGCAGATGATGGTGCAGAATGGCCGCGCAGAAGGCACGATCATCAAGGCCAACTACTTTCTCGATCAGCTTGCACCTGTCATCGGGAATCGACCCATCCATGAGATCGAGCCGTTTGAAGTGCTGGCTCCCCTCAAGCGGCTTGAAGCCACTGGCAAGCACGAGACTGCCAAGAAGTGTCGATCGTTCGCGGGTCGGGTGTTTCGATATGGTGTTGCGACAACTCGCTGCAAATCCGATCCGACCATTATGCTGAAAGGCGCACTCATAACGCCGAAAGCCACTCATTATGCCGCCATTCTGGAGCCCAAGGAGCTGGGCGGCCTACTCCGGGCAATCGATGATTACACCGGCTACATGGTGACCAAGTTCGCGTTGCAGATAGCGCCACATGTCTTCGTACGACCTGGCGAGCTTAGGCATGCCGAGTGGCGCGAGATCGACCTTGTCGATGGCGTCTGGAAGATCCCTGCTGGAAAAATGAAGGCACGCCGTGCGCATGCGGTGCCACTCTCAAAGCAGGTGGTTGTCTACCTCACTGACCTTGCCGAATTGCTCGGCTATGAAGGATACGTGTTCCCTTCGGCTCGCAGCTCAAAGCGTCCCATGAGCGAGAACACACTCAATGCCGCTTTTCGTCGCATGGGGTATTCCAAGGATGAAGTCACCGCTCACGGTTTGCGGGCGACGGCCTCGACGTTTCTGAACGAGGCAGGAATTTGGAACCCGGATGCCATCGAGCGCGCATTGGCCCACGGCGACAGCAATGCGGTGCGCGGCATCTATCACCGCGGTAAGCACTGGGATGAGCGGGTGCGCATGGCTCAATGGTGGAGCGACTACCTTGATGAACTCCGCTCAGGAGGAAAGATCATAAAGGCAAAGTTTGCCCGGGGCTGAGATGAGAGAGCCTCTTCTAGTCAGCCGAAGCAAGATCGGAGGCTCAAAAACACCCCCAGCAAAGACACTGATGCGAGGACGGCGAACTCAATCCTGATCCCCAGATTTCGAAGCCATTGCCGCACAGCTTCGAGACCTCAGTTCGCGGTGCTTTTGCATGTGAGCTGATCGAAACGGTCGGCGATTGCTTTCCAGGTTTCTACGCCTGCTTCGTCGCCCTCTAAGGCCAACCGTTCCACTTGCTTTGCTATGTAGGCTGGTCCGGCATCACCATGATTCTTCTCTACCCATAGCGCGGCACCCCACCGCTCCTGATCACGGTTCAACACCATGGTTCACGCCTTCCGGTCCAGGTTCGAGCCAGCCCTTCGCTAACCAGCTGGTCGCCAAGTGACCGACCGTTGCGGGTCACGACACGCAATTTGCGACCGTATTGGTCCTCATCCCGATTTCCGATGGTGAGAAGCTCAAACGGCCCGGCATTAAGCAAATCGACCAATCGGCGTGTCGCCCGCATTCCAAGCTCGTACTCGTAGTCGCACCGAGGCTGGCCAATTTCTGGAGTGTCGATATCAGCGATACGGATCTTGGTTCCATCGAGCCAGAAAGTATCCCCATCGACGACACATGTCCTTCTGACTCTGCCACAGATAGCGAACTGCGGGGAGCTCGCATGTTGGAATAGACCTTGGGGCTGCTGTCCAACGCTTGCGGGTCTCGCGTCTCCTGCCGGCCAATTGAGCGCAAGCATTCCGGCCGCAACCACGATCGAGAGTGCCCCTAAGCCCAACATGATCTCCTTACCCAGCTTCCTGCGTTTCTTTGCCTTCAACGCTTTGTGAAAGTCGAGCGGGTCCCTCGCTTCATCACGCATTGGCGTAGACCGATTCTATTACGGTATGCACCAGCAGATAATAGTCAGAAATCATACGATTTCGTCAATGGTATGCCCCGATTGCAGACCATCTGGATAACACCGTCCGGACGTATTGCGGTGTCTCACCATTTCTTGGGATGCCGCGGGCGCGGGATACCGCACCAGGACCAGCATTGTAGGCAGCCAATGCGAGATGGACCGCTTCGAAGCGTTTCAACATATCGCGCAGGTAGCGCGCGCCGCCGTCGATGGAGGCGATAGGATCATGCCGGTTTTTGACGCCCAGTTCGCGCGCGGTGGCTGGCATTAGTTGGGCAAGTCCGACGGCGCCGACCGGACTTACCGCAATTGGATTGAAGCGGGACTCGGTCCAGATCAGGGCGCGAAGCAAGTTTGGTGGAAGGCCATACCGGCGCTCAGCCTCGGCGATCGCTCCCATATACAGTCCTTCCCTGTAGGAAATACTCGTCTTCCCTCGGGCATGGACCGCCGGAAGGTACTGCCTGACGGTCTCAGCCTGGCTCTCGATTTCCGGTTGGTGGACCGCGTGTTCGAAGAGGGTGAACTCCTGGGCACTGACAGGGTGAAACGAAGCCACAATCAAGCCTGCAAAGGCGATCATTGTTCTCACAAAACGATTGGGGGCGGTCATCTCGTTCTTTGCTCCATTGCTTCGGATCGAAAAAGAACATACATAGAACACACGCCTGTAGGAAAGCGGCATTTGCTGGCCTTCGGGAGAGGAGAGGAAGCCTGTCGAGGGGGCCACTTCGCAAGCTGAGGAGCTCGCATGTCCCTGTCTGCCCGCACTCTTCCCAACCCGTCCCTTGCCGAAACTGCTCGCCGCATTTGCGAATCGCGGGGCGGCAAATGGTCAGGCACAAAGGGGATGGCCTGCTGCCCCGCACACGAAGACCGCACACCTTCGCTCGGCGTGACGCTCGGGCGAAAGGCGATCCTCTTCCATTGTTTTGCGGGCTGCGATCAGCAGAGCGTACTTTCCGCTCTGGCCCGCGAAGGTTACGAGGTGACCAGGTTTTTCTCGGGTTCTTCGGCCGAGGATCAGCTCGAGCCAACCAGGGTGCGCAAACCCTCGGCAGCAGCGTTGAGGATCTGGCGCGAAGCGAAAGCCTTGGGTACAAGTCCGGCGAAGGCCTACCTTGAGAGCCGCGGCATCCTGGCCGCATCTTCAGCTCTTCGCTTTCATCCGCAAACGCCGCTCGGGCCGAAAGGACGAACCCGATTTCTTCCCGCTATGATTGCGGCGGTCAGCCTCGACGAGGGGCCGATCGCGATCCACCGCACATTTTTGTCGACCGAGGCCTCAACCAAGGCTGCCTTCGACAAGCCAAAGCGCGCGCTTGGCTCGCTAGGTGAAGCTGCTGTGCGTCTCTTTCTTCCGGTTTCCGGGAAGCTCGGTCTCGCCGAGGGGATCGAGAGCGCGATGTCAGGCTATGCGCTCACCGGCATTCCTGTCTGGGCGACGCTGGGCAATGAGCGTTTCGGTCTCGTAAGCATTCCCGAGAGCGTCACCGAGCTTCATCTGTTCGTCGATCACGATGCTGGGGGTGAGCTGGCCGCGGTGCGTGGCCTTGGAGCTTACGAATGCAAAGGACGGACAATCCAGGTCCGCAAGCCATCCTCATGCGACACCGACTGGAACGACGAACTTACAGCATGGCTGCGCCGCAAAGCGGCGCGTTAGAGGAGAGAGGGCTTCTCGATTCCCTGATCCGGCGGAGGGCGTGACCCGATGCCTCAATCGGGAGGACGAATTGCCATGTTTCAATCAGATCTGTTTCCCGCCGGCGAGCAACTGTCGTCAGTGCCGTTGGCCTACGCCATCGGCGCCAGGATTGCCGAACTTCTCGCTTCGGGACGCCACCTTTCCCGTGCCGACATTTCCGACCTGTTCGCCGAACAAACCGACGTACTGGACTGGGGCACCGCCTGGACCATCAACGACTACAACAACGCGGTCGAAATCGGCGCTCTGCTTTGGCTACAAGGGTTCTCTCGCATCAATTTAACGACAAGCGCGCACGAAGCCGAAGCGCGCTTCGACTGGCTCGAAGCAGCCTTGCCGCCCCGACACGTGCGTAGCGAAGCACAGGTCGAGCTCCAACAGTTCTCGACCCCGCCGATGCTAGCCTGGCTGATGGCGAAGGCTGCAGCAGTTGCTGCGCAAGACACGCTTCTCGAACCATCCGCAGGCAATGGCGCTCTTGCTCTCTGGGGCTGCGTCCAGAGCGCCTCGTTGGTTCTCAATGAGATAGATCCGGCAAGACGAGACGGCCTGGGCCACATCTTCCCTTCGACCACGATCACCGCGCATGACGGGGAACTGATCGCGGACCTGCTTCGCGGTCCTGCACCATCGGTCGTGCTGATGAACCCGCCATTCGCCCGCAGCCAGGAACGCGGCAAGGACGGCGGTACAGCCCAGCGCCACCTTCGCAGTGCAATCCAGGCCGCTGTCAATGGGGCGAGGATTGTCGCGATCATGCCCGAAGGCTTCGATGCTTCCGCCTTCGCCAAGGCAAAGGACGAAGCATCGCTGTTGCTCGATGTTCGGCTGCAGCAGATGTTTCGCCGGACAGGGACGGGGATTGCCGTTCGCCTCGTCGTCATCGACAAAGTGCCTGCTGCGCCTGAACCAGCGATCACCGGAGATACCTGCGACCTGATCGAGCTCCACGAGCTTGTCACCGCGCTTCCGCGCCGCGCGCAAACATCCGCCAGCCTCCATCGCCTGCCAGTCGGAAAGCCGGTGCGCCTCGTTGGCAAGACTTCGACCCAACGCACGCCGGCCCGGCCGTTGGCGCCTTTCGCAGCGACATCAACAGCCACAGCGAATGCGATCGACCTTGCCTATTCGGTCCTCGCCGAACCCGCGCCGGTGCCTGAACAGACAGGCATCTATCTACCTTACCGGCCAAGCCGCATCGCTTTAGAAGGCGCGCCGGTTCACCCCACGCCGCTTGTGGAATCGGTCGCCATGGGCTCGGTCGCGGCGCCCCAGCCGGACGTTAGCCCGCGCCTTCCCGCTTGCTGGCAGACCCATGGCCTCTTGTCCGATGCGCAATGCGAGACATTGGTCTACGCTGCCCAGGCATTCGCACGCGATTTACCGGGCCAGTTCAATGCCAGCCAGGAAGGCACCTCGCTGGAATTGTCCGAGGACGGCCAAGCCTACCGTCAGGGCTTTTTCCTCGGCGACGGGACCGGTGCGGGCAAGGGGCGGCAGATCGCAGCGGTGATCATGGATCGCTGGCTCGCAGGCGAGCGCCGCCATGTGTGGATCACCAAGAACGAAGCCCTTCTGGAAGATGCACGCCGTGACTGGGAAGCGCTTGGCGGGCTGCCGCTCGACATCCAGCCACTCTCGCGCTGGAAACTCGGCCACCCTGTCACGATGTCCGAAGGCATTCTCTTCGTCACCTACCCGACGCTGCGATCGGGGCGCGCCGAGGATACGCGGCTCGACCAGATCCTTGCCTGGGCGGGTGAGGATTTCGACGGCGTGATTGCCTTTGACGAAGCCCACGCCATGGCCAATGCGCTCGGGGGCTCTTCAACCCGCGGCAAGGTCAAGGGCTCCGAACAGGGTATGGCGGGCCTCAGGCTGCAGAACCAATTGCCGCGCGCCCGCGTTCTTTACGCGTCGGCCACCGGTGCTTCGGATATCGCCAATCTTGGCTACACCGCCCGCCTTGGCCTGTGGGGTCCCGAGACTGCTTTCCCGACCCATGAGGCGTTCATGACCGAGATCCGCGCTGGCGGCGTCGCGGCGATGGAACTCGTCGCCCGCGACCTCAAGGCGCAGGGCCTCTATCTCGCCCGTGCGCTGTCCTTCGCCGGGGTCGAGTACGATGTCCTCGAACACAGCCTGACCCAAGCACAGGTTCGCATCTACGATGCCTATGCCGATGCCTGGGCGATCATTCACCGCAACCTCGAGGCGGCCTTGGAGGCGACCCGCGTGGTCGACGAGGACAGCGGCGATACGCTCAACCGCAACGCGAAGGCCGCAGCGCTCTCGATCTTCGAAGGCACCAAGCAGCGCTTCTTTGCCCAGCTCCTGCTTTCGATGAAACTGCCGAGCCTGATCCCTGCTATGGAAGCGGCGCTTTACGAGGACCATTCGGTTGTCGTGCAGCTGGTCTCGACCGCCGAAGCCATGCTCGACCGGCGCCTTGCCGACCTCACCGTGGAAGAACGCGAAGCGCTCGATATCGACCTCTCCCCACGCGAATATGTCATCGATTACCTCGCCAAGAGCTTCCCGGTTCGCCTGATGCAGATCTTCACTGACGAGGATGGCAATCTTCGTTCCGAAGCGATGAGCGACGAGCAAGGCAATCCCGTTTTCTGCCAGCGTGCGATTGCCGCGCGCGATGCACTGATCGAGCAGCTCTGCGCGATGCCGCCAATCGCCACCGCGCTCGATGCGATCATCGAGTACTTCGGGACCGAGGCCGTGGCCGAGGTGACAGGCCGGACCCGCAGACTGGTCTTGGGCCGCGATGGCCAGCAGCGCCTCGAACGGCGAAGCCCAAGCGCCAACGTCGCTGAAGCGCAAAGCTTCATGGAAGGAACCAAGCGCATCCTGGTCTTTTCGGATGCAGGCGGGACGGGGAGATCCTATCACGCTGACCTCGGCTGCCGTAATCAGCAGCGCCGGGTCCATTTCCTGCTCGAACCGGGCTGGCGCGCCGACAACGCTATCCAGGGGCTTGGTCGTACCAACCGCACCAACCAGGCCTCGGCCCCATTGTTCCGGCCGGTCACCACCGACGTGAAGGGCGAACGCCGGTTCATCTCGACCATTGCGCGAAGGCTCGACGCATTGGGCGCGCTCACGCGTGGCCAGCGCCAGACCGGCGGGCAGAACCTGTTCGACCCGGCCGACAATCTTGAGAGCGACTATGCGCGCGATGCGCTCAGCCGCTGGTTCCAGCTGCTCTATGACGGCAAGCTCAAGGCCACGAGCTTCGGCAACTTCGTCGAGCGCACCGGACTCAGGCTTGAAAACCCCGACGGCGGGCTGACCGACAATCTCCCCACGATCCAGCGCTGGCTCAACCGTATCCTCGCGCTGCCGATCGCGTTGCAGAACGCCATATTCGACGAGTATCTCGGGCTGGTGGAAGCGCGGATCGAAGCCGCGCGCGAAGCGGGAACGCTCGACCAGGGCCTTGAAACCGTCAGGGTCGATAGTTTCGATATCCTCGCCGACGAACTCTTGCGCACCGATCCTGTGACCGGTGCCGAAACCCGCCTCGTCTCGCTTGAAGTGGTGAGGCACCTGCGGCCTCTGCGCTTGCAGCGCCTGGCGCGGATGCATGAGATCGGCAGCGCGCACGCGATCCCCATGCGCAATGCGCGCTCGGGGAAGGTCGCGCTGTCTGTTCCAGCCCGGCGCCTCGTCGCCGACGACGGGGAAGTGATCGAACGCCGACGCCTGCTGCGACCGCTCAAATCCGCGAACTGGACACTGGAAGCACTCGGTGAGAGCCTCTGGGAAGAAATCGGCGTCACCGCGTTCACAAGTGCATGGCGAGACGAGGAAGAGGAGGCCGCCGCTTCACCAGTGACCGAGCGTGTCCATCTCGCCACCGGGTTGCTGCTCCCGGTCTGGAAGCGCCTGCCCAGCGATCATGTTCGGGTTACCCGGCTCGTTGCCGAAGATGGTCAATCGATCATCGGCCGCGAAGTGCTCGATATCGATCTCGCCGCAATTGCCGAGACCTTTGCCCTCTCCGGCGTTGCTGGAACAACGCCAGATCAGATCGGCGGGCTTGTCCTCGCCAGCGGCAAACCGCTGTGTCTTGCCAGCCACGATCCACTCACCGTGAAGCGATCGCTCGTTGGCGGCGAACAGCGGCTTGAACTGACCGGATTCTCGCCGGATCGCCTCGACTGGTACAAGAACAAGGGCTGCTTCACCGAGATCATCCGTTACCGCACACGGCTGTTCGTGCCAGTCTCCGCAGCCTCGTCGGTCCTCCCCGCGCTTGCCGCCTGATCCCTCGGGCAGACCCCAATCTCAGAATGAGAGTGGAGGGAGCCCTTTGGGCTTGTGGGCCTCGTGATCCTCACCTGCGCCTTCATTCCATCAGGAGAACACCCATGATCCAGTCGATCCCCTTGAAGAAGCTTGTCCCGAGCCCGCGCAACGTCCGCAAGTCGAGCGACGTGCTGGCCGACCTCCAGCTGCGGGCAGACATTGCCGCGCGCGGCCTGCTGCAGAACCTCGTCGTGCGCAAAGGAAAGCGCGGCAAGTTCGAGGTCGAGGCTGGCGGTCGCCGTCTCGTCGCGCTGCAGGCGCTGGCCGAAGAGGGCACCTTGCCTGACACGCACGAAGTCACCTGCCTCGTCATCGAAGGCGAGGAAAGCGAAGTGCGCGAAGCCAGTCTTGCCGAGAACTTCCAGCGTCTCGCGATGAACCCGGCCGACGAGGCGCAGGCTTTCGCGGCGATCATCGAGGCAGGCGCTACCACCGAAGACGTGGCGCGCCGCTTCGGCCTCACCGTCCGCTTCGTCGACGGGCGTCTGCGTTTGGCAAGTCTCGCATCATGCGTCTTCGAAGCGCTCGCCGAAGGCACGATCACGCTCGATATGGCCAAGGCCTACGGCGCGATTTCCGACGTCGAGCGCCAGGCGCATGTCTATGCCGAACTGCAGGATGCCTGGTACCAGATCACACCCAACACGATCCGCCGTATGGTGCTCGATGCGACGGTGCGCGGCAGCGATCCACGAGCTGTGCTCGTCGGAAGAGATGGCTATCTCGCCGCCGGCGGCCGGATCGAGCGCGAACTGTTCGACGATGATGCCAGTGAAAGCTGGATCGATGTCGCGCTGCTCGAAGACCTCGCGCACAAGGCCATGGAGGAAGCGGCCGCCAGGACGGCTCAGGAACACGGCCTTGCCTGGGTGCGGCCGACACTTGGCAATTATGTGAGCCATGACCTCGTCGAAGGTCTAAGTCGCTTGCCCAGCGAGCCTGCGCCGATGACCGAACAGGAAGCGCAGGAACTCGGCGAACTTGAGGCCGACTACGACCGCGTCGCGGCCGTGCTCGAAGACGAAGACAGCGACGAGGATGAGGTTGCCAGCGCCGAAAAGGAACTGGTTGTTATCGATAGCGCCATGCGCGCGCTCAACGATCGGCCACCGGTGCTGGCCGACGAACTGAAACCTGAGGCCGGTGCCTTCCTCGTCCTCTCGCGCAATGGCGAGCCGACATTGGTCCAGCAGTTCTATACCGAAACCGAAGTCATCGCTGACGAAGGCGTTGTCGAGGCAATCGAGGAAAGTGGAGCGGCAAAGCCCAAAGGGAGCTCGCTCTCACAGCGCCTGCTTGACGAACTGGCCATGCAGCGCCGCGACATCCTGGCGATCCATCTCGCTAACGATCCGGCCCTGGCGCTCGATTTCATGGTCTTCACGCTCGCCGATGCCGATGGGCACGACTGGCGTGCCAAGAAAGCGTCGACGCTCGTTGGGTCGGTGGCGTCGGGCCCGGTCATCGGGTTCGAGGCCAAGGATGCACCGGCGAGTGCTGCGCTGGTCGAGTTCGCCAAGTCACTCGATGAAAGCTGGCGTTCTGGCGAAAGCGATGTCGAGCGGTTCGCCAAGTTTCGGGCGCTTTCCGACGAGGCGCGTTCGGCCTGGCTTGGCCATGTCATCTCGCGCACTCTAATTGCCAGCCTTGCCTGCGAAGGCGAACGCTCGGTGCCGATGCACGAGGCGCTCGGCTCGCTTCTGGAAATCGAGACCGCGCATTGGTGGCGTCCCACAGCAGCGAACTACTTCGACCGCGTGGCCAAGGCCCGCACGCTCGAAGCGCTCGATTCTGCGGGTGGTCCGGAGCTGGTCAGTCGATACGCTGCTTCGAAGAAGGCTGAACTGGCGAGCGCAGCCGAGCGCATCTTCTCGGGCAACTTCATTGGCGAGGCCGACGTTAAGGAACGGGCACAGGCTTGGGTTCCGAAGATTATGCGTTTTGCCGGTTCCGAAGACGTCGAACCGATTGACGCCAAATCCGATGAGCCGGTCAGCGACGTCACAACTGACGAGATTGCCGAGCAGGCTGCCTGATCCCTCCTGACAGGTCCAGGTAACTCGGCAGGCGGTCCGTCCCATTTGGGACGGACCGCCTTTAATTGTGGAGTTATGGGTCGCCTTCAGACAGAACGGTCTTGGTCGCCAAAGATCGAACAACAAACGTTGGGGCAAGATTGATCTGAACGACGAACCTCGCTCACTATGGTCGCAACGTGATCTACAGTTTCGCAAAGGTTTGGTGTAAATGCGCTTTATACGACCGTCTGCTGCCTGAAGGCAGCAGCCCGAGCGCTACGATCCTGCAAGTAGGTGCGGTAGCGTGAAAGAAGCCCGTCGTGGTCTGCTCCTTCTACGATCAGCTTGTCAGTCTCGGCCATAGCCACTTCATATGTGATGCAGCCAGACCCATCGCCTGCCAGTTGATTGCCTAAGCGATGTTCGACTTCGGCCCTTACTTCAACGGGCAGAACTGAGCGGGCTTCGCAATACATCAGACGCAAGCCAAACCACCGCAGGCGCTCGTCTTCAATGCTCTGAACAATGGCGAGACGATCAGGCCATTGGGCTTGGTGAAAAGCGGTCATGCGCCTCTCATCGTCCGGCCCAGGAAAGCCATTATAAATTCGCTCCTCGAGATGAGGCGACGGTGGAAATGGTTCACGTGCAGCTACGTAAGCGGCGACAAGCCGGGCCTGCAAATCGGCGTCCGCCTTCAACCGCCGGGCCTGATTTTCGATTTGACCAATCAAAGCGCCATCCAACATTTGTTCAGGAGCATCGAAGAATGCGGTCAGCGTGGGCGCTGCGTTGACCCTGATGCGGCGGATCGGACTGGGCTTCTGCGCAAGGTGGGCCTGCAATTCGGAATCGCTCATCTTACTAAGCTGGTCGATGTCTTGATTGAGGTTTAGGCAAATTCGGCCGTTGGCTTGGTCGGGGTCAACACCGATGCAGACGACAGGCGCGTGGTAAGCCTGCCCGCCATAAAACTCCGTCAGCACAAAGCCATCTTCGGTATCGACGAAATCCGAAACGGTAGCCTTGTTCGAGAAGCGCACGAACCTTTGCCACAGCTCCGGAGACCGCTGATGGACCAGTCGACATAGCTCCACCGTCGCAAGTACATCGGACATCGCGTCATGCGCACGGGCATGGGTGACTCCATTCGCCGCCGCCAAGTCCTTGAGACGAAATGTCCTTCGCCCATCCTCGCTGACCGGCACAACTAACTGCGCTGGCGATACCGCATCCGCGGCCATCATCAGACTGAGCGCGTCAGCCCGGCAGTTGCGGTGGTTGCTCGTCAGATAAGCCGGGTACAGGCATTGAAAGAGAGCGTGGCGAAGCATCTCTTCGTCGAAACGGATAGAATTGAAGCCGACGAAGACGGCTGGACTCCAAGACATTAGAGTCCGACGAATGTCACTCACCATCGCGTAGTGCGACGGCAGGTTGGTGTCCGTGAGCCATTCGATCGGCAGCCCGTTCGTACGCAGCGCCGAGGGATGGGGGAGCACATGTGGCTGGAGGCGCGCGCGGGCCTCGAAGTGCGCCACCTCGTTCAGGTTTGCATCGGTGCGAATAGCTGCGAAATGGAGAATTTGGTCGAAGCCGCGCTTGAGCCCCGTCGTTTCTGTATCGAAGAAGACGAAGCTCATGGTGCGCTACCAGCGAGTCAGCCGAAAGCGCATGGCGGTCGGGCTCACCTTGAACCGACGAGCTAACGCTTCGATCGTCGCCTCATCCTCAAGGTCTACTCCACCGCCCTCCAACACAGCAGCTAAGAGATCGCCGGGGATCAACAACTCCGAAGCGAACGCGTTGGCCTCGATTTCCATCGGCTCAGTCCCCAGCGCTGACACATCGTTGCGGAACAGGACGCGGATTCCCTTGTCGACATGCACGGCTTGGCTGATCTCAGGGGCATGGAGTATGTGATGGGCTAGCTCATGAGCCGCCGAGAATCGCTGTCGGTTCGGATGATGCAGCGCGTTTACGCCGATGATGCCGACACCATCTTTTATATACGCCATGCCCGAAAGGTCCTCATCGAGCGGTGCATACTGAAGGACGATTTTGCGCGATTTGATTATTCGCTCTACCGGGACTGGTGGCGCCGACACGCCAAACTCCATCAGGATCGCACGCGCAGATGCACGCGCCCGATCAAAATCCGCATTTGCCATAAATCAAGCCTTACCGCGTCGAGGCTGCAACGCGGTTGTGATCAGGTCGGCGACTTGAGCTTCAGCATGTTGCGAAAGCGTCTGTTGATTGGAAAGCATCATCTTCAGTCCATCTCCTAAAGGCTTCTGCGGCGTGGGTGGCAGGAGTTCTGCCACCTTAGTAAAATCGAGTGCGGCGGCGAGCGCGTAAACGTGATGCAGAAGAATGTTCTGCCGACCACTCTCGATGTTTGCGATCGACGCACGCGACATCTTCACCTTTCCAGCCAGTTCCGCCTGAGTGAGACCAAGCGCTTTCCGGCGGGTTGAGACCGCGCTGCCAAAAGCCTTGTAGAGAGCTTCGCCTGCCATGAATTTTGTTTGCGCTCGGCTCTCGGGAATGTCAACCTCACAAACATAATGTGCTTGATACAAACATATAAGTGTGTTCAATAATTGACATTACGATCCAATTCGGGAATCCCTTGCGCTAGGGCGTGGTGCCCAAGATGAGTCGGAGAACCAGCGATGTCGAAGCGAATTCACGTAGTGCCCCATGGGTCGGGCTGGGCCACACGTCGCGAAGGCGCGACCCGCGTGGGGTCGACCCACAACACCCAGGCCGATGCTACGCAGGCAGCGCGTGGCACTGCCGTTCGCGAACGCGGCGAAGTAATAATCCACCGGCCGGACGGTCGCATCCGGGATGCCAATTCGTATGGCAACGACCCCTTTCCACCGAAGGGGTGACGAGTTTGGGCTGCCTTGGAAGCGATCCGGCTCCGGTACGTGAATGAAGCAACTGGGTCATTAGAGAGGAAACATCAGGCGGATGGAGGAAGGGGAAAAAGAACGCGGCGCTGAGCGGCCATATCGAGTGCTCAGCTTGGACGGCGGTGGGATGCGGGGCATCTACACCGCCGCCTTTCTGGCCCGGCTGACGGACCAGTTCGCCCGCATCCGGGCCGAATCGGCGCTCGACCTCGGCCGCGGCTTCGACCTGATTACCGGAACCAGCACAGGCGCTATTGTCGGGTGCGCGCTAGCGATCGGCCGACCGATGACTGAGGTGGTAAGCCTCTATCGCGAGCATGGTCCCAAGATATTTCCGCACCGGATCGCCGGCAAGCGCAGCGCCATCTACCGCGCGAGTCAGGGCAGCCGGTTCGTGCGCGAGGGCGACATGGCGCTGCGCGCCGCGCTCAAGGACGTGCTCGACGACGTTACGATGCTTGAGGTCTTCGATGGCCGCGGCATTTCGCTCGCGATCCCCACCGTGCTCATGAGTGAGCATCGGGCCTGGGTGTTCAAGAAGACGCCCAAGAGCGGCGTGCGTGACGACGGTTACCCGCTGGTTGACGTCTGCATGGCGACCAGCGCCGCGCCGATCTACCGCTCGCTCGCCGCCATCGATGACCCCAACGCGCCCGGTGGCCCCAAGCAGGTGTTCGCCGACGGCGGCCTTTGGGCCAACAATCCGATCATGGTCGGGCTCGTCGACGCGCTGACAGTGGCCCCGCCCGAGCAGCCGATCGAGATCTACTCGCTCGGCACCTGCCCGCGTCCCGACGGGGATCACCTCGACGCCGAGAGCGCGCACCGCTCGATGCTCGACTGGTCGCTTGGCGCGGACGTCGCGCCGCTGAGCATTTCGGCCCAAGAGTTCGCCTTTGACCATATGGCGCGGCTTCTTACCAACGCGATCAGCAGCTGCGGCCGCTCAATCCGGCGCGTGCGCTTCCCCAACAAGCCCGTGCCGGCGAGCATGATGCCATACTTGGCGCTCGACGACACCCGGCCCGAGGCGTTGGACCGGCTGGTCGGCCAGGCCCACACCGACGCCGACCTGACCAAGAGCGCGTGCGACGATCCTAACAGCGACGACGGCCGCATGATCCGTCGCCTGATGCACGACCTGCCGGCGATGCCGGCGACCGGGGCCGTCTGGCGCCCCCCCCCACCGAGAACCGAGAAGGATAGGTGATGTTTGACTGCTCCAAAGACGTGCGTGCGTATCACAATCAGGACGTGACCCTGCCCAAGAGCGAACAGGACGCCATGCGCGACCGGCGCGACTCCAACCGGAGGCGGCTGAGGAACGGTCTGGAGAAGGCCAGGAAGCCCAAGCCGATCGAGTTCGTCAAGCAGGGCAGCTATGCCATGAAGACGATGTGCCGCGACCCGGGCAACGACTACGACATCGACGACGGCGTCTATTTCGAGAAGGACGACCTGGTGGGCGACCGCGGTGCCGAGATGACGTCACTGCAGGCCCGTCAGATGGTTCGTGACGCGGTCGACGACGGCAAGTTCAAGTGCGCGCCGGAGGTGCGCTCCAATTGCGCACGCGTCTTCTACGAAAAGGGCTACCACGTCGACCTGCCGGTCTACCGACGCGTCGTTACCACGACCGCGTTCGGCGAGGATGTGCATTATGAGCTGGCGGCGAGCAGCGGCTGGAAGCGCTCGGACGCCCGCGACGTGTCAGGCTGGTACGAAGACGAGCGCGCGGCGTCGGCGGACGGCATCCAACTGCGCCGTATCAACCGCAATCTTAAAAAATACGCGCGCAGTCGCTACAGCTGGCGCGGCGCGATCCTGAGCGGCTTCGGCATCTCGGTGCTGACGACGGAGAGGTTCCAGGTGAACGACCGCGAAGACCGGGCGCTCTACGACACCATGGTCGCGATCCGGGACCGGCTGAACTGGAACCTCGTCGTCGCCCACCCCGTGACTCCGGGGGACACCATCACCAGTGGCTCCGACGACGCCAAGGCGCGCTGCTTCCGCGAGAAGCTGACCGAGGCGATCGACACGCTGGCGCCGCTCTTCGACGCGGACTGCACACGTGAGAAGGCGCTCAAATGCTGGGATAAGGTATTCGCGACGACGTTCTTCAGTGAACGTCTGGAGGATGAGCAGCGCGCCTCAGTGGCTGCTCCGGCGATCATCAGCTCGGCTGCCCTGTTGGGCGCGACGGCGGCGGCGGCGAGCGCGGTCAGCAGCGCCGGCGGCGGACGCCATGCCTAAAGAGGTCTTTCCGCTCGGCTGGCGACAGGCGGCGCTTCGTCTCGAAGCGACTTTGCGCGAGCAAGCGGGGCAGGCACCCGAGCGTCTCAACATGGCGACGATCGGCGCCGACTATCCCACTCGCGACTGGATCGCGGCCGGCTGGCGGATCAAGGTTGCCTTCTCCGACGGCGTGACCCGACGCATTGATCTGCTGGCAGGAAGGCATTTTCCGACGACTCCGGTGCGAACGGCGTTGGTCGATCACCCCGAGGCGATGAGCTGGCCACATGTCGAGAGCGACGGCATCCTCTGTCTGCTGCCCAATATGGCCGAGTGGGATCCGGACGATCCGTCGACGGTCGCCCTCGGTCTCCTTCATCGCTCAATCATTTTGATCGAGGAACTGCTTGAGGGTGGCATCGTCGAACGCGACTTCCGCGAGGAATTCGTGACCTACTGGGGCTACCGGGTGCATTCACAAGGCCAATCCCTGTTCAGCTTACTCGCGCCCACTCCGAGCTCGCGGCGGGTGCGGGTCTGGCGCGGCAAGGGCCTCGAGGTGGTTGGAGAGGACCACGAAGTCTTGGCCGCTTGGGTCCATCATCGCTTTGGCGACAAGACGCCGGTCAAGACCGAAGCGGCGGCTTACCTCTGGTTGGATACGCCGCCGTTGCCCGCCGACTATCCGGAGACCGCGGTCGATCTATATCGTATGGCCGAGCGGGTCGGCGACGACGCCCGGACCATTCTCGAAGAGGTCGCGAGTAACGAGCCGGACGAGGTATTGGTGCTGTTAGGAGCGATGGGGCGCGGCGGTGCGGCGCTAATCGGCGTGAAGGTGCCCAATCCGAAGCGACGCAAGGGCCGGCCGCGCGCGCCCGACGAACCGCTGTCAGTGGGGTTCCGGCCGCGCCATACGCCGCAACCGCTCCTGCTCGGACGCTACTTCGGCGCGCTCCCGGTCGTACGGACCCAGGTCCAGCGTGCGGATGCTGCTTGGATTCATGGGCGCGGTCAGGATTCTCGCACACTTCGTCTGCTTGGCGAGACCGTCGTCATTATCGGCTGTGGTTCAGTCGGTGCGCCCGTCGCGTGTGCGCTGGCCCAAGCGGGGGTCGGGCGGATCGTGCTGGTTGATCCCGAGATTCTGGCCTGGCCGAACGTTGGTCGTCATCCGCTTGGTGCGACGGATGTTGGTCGAAACAAAGCCGAGGCTTTGGCGGAGCGACTTCGGGCCGAATATCCGCATCTCACCATCGAACACCGGCCGTGCGGTCTCCATCAGCTTATTGCGCAAGACGGCGATTTGCTCGCGGCAGCCGATTTGATCGTCGCCGCGACAGGCAATTGGGTCGCCGAAAGCGCCCTTAATCGGTGGCACGTGGCGCAAGGTCGCGCGAGGCCCATTCTTTACGGTTGGACTGAGCCTCATGCCTGCGCCGGCCATGCGGTCGCGATCGGCGCGGAGGACGGCTGTCTGCAATGCCATATTGGACGCACCGGTGTGCCAGACCTCACGGTGATCGAGTGGCCGGAAGGCGGCGGAGCCACCATAGAGGAGCCGGCATGCGGGGCCCATTATCAGCCCTACGGACCTGTAGAGTTGACCTATGTAACGGCGATGGTCACGGACGCGGCGATGGATTGCCTCCTCGATCCGCCTAAGCATTCTTTCAGCCGAGTATTCGTGGCTTCGGCGCGCCGTATTGCTGCGTTTGATGCACAGCCGACCAAAACCTGGCGCGCCGCGTTTGGCGAACTTGGAGAGGGCATCCGGACGGTCGACCGGCCTTGGCCGTCCGCTGGCTGCGCCGCTTGCGGGCCCGGACGTTTGGACGAAGCTGCCTAGTAAATTGCAGAACCCGTTTACTTCCGCACGTCCATCCAAATCTAGCTCTTAGGCATTCTCGGCCAACGGCCTGAACGGCAAGAGCGGAGCGAATCGCCGTCATCAGCGGACGAAAGGAGAGGGAGCTTTGCTCTTCCTGAACCGGGACAAGCCCGTCCCGGCGATCAGGAGAACTCCCATGACCAAGTCCCGCCGCACTGCTTCGACTTCGCCTGCCCAGCGCATCACCGCCGCCATCGTCGAAAAGCTCGAGCAAGGCACAAAGCCATGGGTCAAGCCGTGGCGCGGTGTGCCTGTCTCGCGGCCCTTGCGCTCCTGCGGGACGCCCTATCGCGGCATGAATACCTTCTGGTTGTGGATGGTGGCCGACGGCTGTGGCTATGCCTCGCCCTACTGGATGACCTATCGCCAGTGCCAGAAGCTCGGCGGACAGGTCCGCAAGGGTGAGAAATCGACCATCGCGATCTTCTACAAGAGCTACACCAAGGAAGTCGAAAACCCAGAAGGGGAAGCGGACTCCGAGAATCGGCGCGTGCTCAAGGCCTATGCGGTGTTCAACGCCGACCAGTGCGATGGTCTCCCTGCATTTTATCATCCCAAGCCACTGGTTGCCGCGCTTGAGCCCGAAGGGCGCGAAGACCGGCTCGATACCTTTTTCGCCGAGATCGGCGCAGACCTGCGGCATCATGGTGCCCAAGCCTATTACGAGCCGCTGCGCGACCGCGTCACCATGCCGCCAGTCGAATTATTCGAAGCCTATGACCACTATTACGCAACACTCGCTCACGAGCTGTCGCACTGGACGGGGCATTCCTCGCGGCTCGATCGCGATCTCAAGAACCGCTTCGGCAGCGACGCCTATGCCGCCGAGGAACTGATCGCCGAGCTCTCCTCGGCCATTCTCGGGGCCGAATTGGGTCTTCCGGTAACCCACCTCGACCATCACGCCAGCTATATCGCGTCCTGGCTCAAGATCCTCAAATCGGACGAGCGGGCGATCCTGACAGCTGCCGCAAAGGCCGAGGAAGCAGCCAGCCTGCTGCTAGGCCTGGGTGGATACCAATCCTGCGAATGCGAGACCGATGTCGATCTTGCTGATGCAGCCTGAGGACCGGTGAGATGGGACGTTCCGTCAGCTATCCAACTGGCTCCGTGGTTGCCTTTCGCCTGCTTGATGACGGCGAAGACGACGATGTCGACTGGGTCTACGAGTGCCTCGTCAACGAGATCATCCATACCACGAAAACGAACTTTCCGTCCTTCGAGCGCTTCGAAGGATGGCGCGGTCGGGAGGACCGTATCCTCCTGCGCAATGCCTTCGCCGATTGCGGCATATCGACCTATTGCGGCCTTGCCGCCATCTGGCTCGTAGAACGCGACGATTCCCGGTACTGGGAAGCCGATTGCACCACGCCACGAACGGCAATGGCACGGCACTGGCTCGCCCAGGTGTCGGGAAGGTTCATCGACCTGTTTGGCGAGCTGCGCCTGGTGGGTCGGTTCTCGAATGGCGAAGCAGTCTTGGAACGCTCCCGATGCACCCGCGACACCGTGTCCTGAACCTGCCTCGGTCCTGTCCGCCGGGAGAGGCCCTTGGGCCGGTCGGGGCGCGCCGCAACCTGCGGCCCGTCGGCCCGTGTTGCCCGCGCCAGCCTAGGGCCGCAGGTTTCCCGCTGCGCCGTGCGCCTCGCCCCTTTCCCCGGCCCTGATCGGGCTCCTGCGGGCAGGGCCGTGGCAATTGTGCCTTCTCTCCTTGTCCGCACGATCAGATCAGGAGACACCCCATGTACGACAGCTTCATCGACCAGTTGAGCGGCCTCGACCTCTCAGGCCTCAGCATCAGGCCGGCTCCCTTCAACGAAACCGACTTTCCCTGCGAGGATGCGATTGAGCAGACCCTCGCTGCCGTCTGGTCCGACCTCTTCGCGATGTTCTCCGACACTGCCCTTGAAGCCGATGCCGAGGACATTGCCTGGGGCATGGTCAATCTCTTCCACCGCGTAGCCAGCCGCAAGTCAGCTCAGCTTGACCGGGCCAGCGACGAAATCCGGGTCCTCCTCGCATCGGCCGATGGCTCCGAAGTGCATTCGAGCAATCTGGAAGAGCAGGTCGAGCGCGCACAGGCTGCCGAAGCCAGCATGCTGGCCTTCGAGCAGATGCGCGAAGCAGCGGCTGCTCTCTACCGCGACGAAACCGGCTCTTCTTGGAAGCCCATGTCAGGCTCGCGCACGAGCCATTCGCGGGGGCTGACCTCGGCGGTGATCGATGCCCGCGATTTCCTTCGCGCTCGCGCCGAGAACCGGCGTCACGCCCTGATCCCGGAAGGAACTCCGGTCCTCTTTGCCGGTGGTCGCCAGAGCTTCGAGAGCGCCGAGGACGCGCGTGCCTATGCCGAAAATATCTGGGCAACATTGGACAAGGTTTGCAATGTGGTTCCCGATCTCTTCCTGGTCCATGGCGGCGACGGCAAGGGTGCCGATCGCCTGGCAGCGAGCTGGGCTGAGCGCCGCGAAGTGCAGCAGCTGACCTATTCGCTTGATCGTCGTCTCGGCGCCCGTGCCGGGTTCAAGCGCAACGAGCAGATGCTGTCCCTCAATCCGCGCTACGTTGTCGCCTTCCCGGGCAACGGCGTGACGGAACGGCTCGTCATCGATGCCAAGGCGCGCCGGATCACCGTGGTCGATCGCCGCGGACCGTTGGGGACCTCTCCGGGGTCCTGAGGGGCCCTTCATCATCTGTATCTGAATTGCCTGGATGTGCATTTGGTGCCGGCCCGACTATGTTCAGGTCATGCAACTTGACGATCTGCTGCAGCGCTACTTCGCCACCACCGACCGTTCTGGGGTTGCCCCTGACACATTGTCAGCCGGCATCGAGCGCTGCCGGGTCGATCTCGGCCTTGAGAAGGACCGGGGCAAGCGCTTTGCACTGTGGACGTTCCTGCACATGTTCGGGTCCGCCCCCGATCTCGACGTGGCGTTCGAGAACGAGGAAGACCGGGAAGCAGCCCGCGACTTCATGGATCTCCTAGCGGCATCGGAGGGTGATGGGGCAGCCCGATTGCGGCACAAGGTCTCGGCACCTTCAGCCCCGCACCCGATACCCACACGGCTTTCTTCGCGAACAGTCCTGAACCAGGTCAGCTGAGGACGGCAACCCGTTCCTTTCCGGCCGTGTTGGCAGCTGCGCTGCCTGCCCGCACCACCCGTCATGAACAGGTTCCCCTTCGGCCCCCAGACGATGTCTGTTGGCCTGCGGTGCAGTCCTCCCATGCCCTGCTTCTTCTGGATGTTCGCAAGCCGGAGATGGTCTCCGGTTTGAAGAGCTGAAGGACTTACACCATGACCAATATCGCAATCCTCACCGGCCGCATCGCTCGCGATCCCGACACCCGCGAGACCAAGGGCGGCACCAATGTCACCGGGATCACCGTCGTCACCGATCGCCCCGCACGCGACAAGGATGGCAAGACCTACAAGGACGAGAGCGGCTACACCGCCAAGGAAAGCGAGTTCCACCGGGTGACCTGCTTCAACGGCCTCGCCAAGACCGTCGGCCAGTACTGCTCCAAGGGCCAGCTGGTTTCGGTCCAGGGCCGCATCCACTACACCCAGTGGGAGGACAAGGACGGGGTCACGCGCTACGGCACCGAGATCCTCGCCGACAAGGTCGACTTCCTCTCCCGCGGCAGCGGTTCGAGCGACGAAAACGACAACACCGACGCTCCCGATATCGACTGACATCGATCCCGATCGTCCCCCTTACGAAGAGGCTCTGCCGCAAGCGGCAGGGCCTCTTCTTCTGTGATTACTGGGTTCCCGGTGCTGCATTCGAAGCACGGGTTGCACCGCGCCCAGTCAGCTTCTCGATCGCGGCATTCTCGCCGAGTTTTCCGAGTTCTTCCGCGACCTTTCTGAGACCTTTTTTCGAGAAGCTTTCGAGGCCGCTTCCGAGGATGATTTCGCCGAGTTCTCTGGCCGCTTGCACTTCAAGTTCTCGCTGTTTGGCGTCAAGCGCCTCGCGGTCCGCTTCGAGCTTTTGCAGGGCTGCAATCGCGCTTCTGCTTCGGGGCATGTTACTTGTCCTTCTATCCCCCTCGGATCTGCTCCCCGGTTGCTTCCATGCGCGCGTCATCGGGGTGTAGGAAAGGCAATTCGCACCCAGCAGGTGTTTGATGTTGGGGCGAAGGTGGTGGGTCCTGGCTCACGGACATCCCAGCATGATGGCCTTGCGCCTTCCGCCTCAAGGACGCGCGGGGCCCCACCATTTTGCCCGCCACCGGATTGCATCCGGCGCCGGACAAAGTCGTTGCCCCCACCGCCGCTCACGCGGTCGCCCATCCGGGCGATCCTGTGACCCGGAATACGCAAGACCATCGCACGACCTCCTGTCGTTTCACGACAGATATCAGGAGGATTACCATGGCTTGTTCTACACAATGCACTCTACCATCGCGCAGCTACTTCGAGGCTCTTGAATCCGCCGAGAAAAGGGCGCTGCACAGCTTCTTTGATCAGCATGTTATCGAGGATGATGAGCTTGGATTCATCGCTCTCGACGAGGGTGACTACAACGCCTTGCCAGCGCATCTCACAGCGCGGGTGGTCCACACGGTCCACGGCGGCATGCTCGACGAGTTCTGATACCAAAGGCAGGGCGGGAACCGGCAACGGTTCCTGCCCTTTTTTCATGTTCGCCTTGGTAGAGAACAGCGGATCGCCGACAGACATTATCCCTCGCTGACGGGCGCCGCGTGCTTAGCAGCGGCGCCCGAAAAAGGAGCAGGGCTATGGACGCACTCTGTCCCGCGCATCATGCGATGCGCTCCTGAGGGTGCGGCGTTTTAAGTATCCGGGCCCTGCATGCACTTGCGAACCGGCAACGGGTCGGGCGGCGGGACGCGAGGCACGCGACATGCCCCGCTTGCCTCGCGTCCCACGCGCCCTTGGCCGCTGCCTCTTTCGCAGGTGCAGCCTTCTGTTTGAGGCACCCAAGAGTCTCATATTTGCTCTTGCTGACCTGCCGGCGACCGTTGCTTGCGCTCCATCCTGAGAGACAGGAAAAACCACCCTTGATCAAAACCTCAGATCGCCTGGATAACCCTCGCACATATGGGAATCTGGCGAGCACACCGTACCCCGCGAACTCGGGAATTATCATTCTGATTTTATTGCGAAATACCGTTTTGGGCGCAATCAACCCGTCTGCGAGTAGAGCGGGTTTGCGCTGATCCCTGTACAACTCACTTAGTTCTAGTGGATTGTAATCATATCATAAAATTTCGATTGACTGCGAGTTGTTCACGATTTATTCTCATCCTCACCTTCCGCAAGGTGAGCCAGGTTCCGTCGGCCCGACAAGGAACCTGTTTCATGACCCGACAAGATCGGCTCCAGACATTCGTATCGCTTCCCATAGGCAACTGGGTTCGCCAGTGTGCTGCGGATCAGGGCGAGAGTGTAAGCGTCTTCATCCGCGACCTCATTGTGGCCGCCTGGCATCGCGATAACGAGGCGAAGGACAGGCCCCGGGCACTCGATCCGGCGCGCCAAAACGTCTTCATTTCTGTGGCTCTCGATGCCCTGCTTGCCGGTCATCCAGACCCGGCATTGCGGGACCGGACCCACGAGGCTTACCGCCGCCGTCTCGAGCGGCTTGGCCTGCCATTGAGCACAAACGTGGGAGGCACTTCCCATGAAGCATAACCTTCTCAACTTCACCCGTGGAAGCCAGTTGCTCGGCCACTTTGCCTTCATGTTTGCAGCGGGCTTGAAGGGTCCTGTGATCGTCACGGCACTTGTGGTTTTAGGTACCTGTTACTGGGAAGTGCGAACGAACCTGACCGATCACCAGTTCTACCTGGTCTGGATGCATATCTATGCCAGCCTCTATGCCTTCATGGAGTTCGATCCGGCAAAGCTGGTCAACCTCACGCTGGCCGATGGAGACAAGGTTGGCCTCCCTTTCGCGGTGGTCCGCGACTTCCCTCCCATGCGCGACGCGATGGACGCATTCCGCACGGCAGCAAAGCAGGGTTTCCTTACATCGGCTGTCTTTCTTGGTCCGGCTTTCGTGTTCTTCTGGTGGTTCGCCGAGCGCTTCGGAGGAAGCTCAAAAGAGCGAAAGCACGAGCGCGGAGCCATGCTTGTTTCGCTCGATGAACTCGAGGACGAAATCGCGCGCTATAACGGCAAGTGTCGCGCTGAAGAGCTCAGCCGAAAGTTCGGATGGAAATGGCGGCTGGCAAGTTCTTCTGCGCTTGCGGAGGCTGGTCATTATACGCCCGCGCATCTCGCTGGAGTAAGCTGGCCATGGCGGCTGGAGCAGAGCCATACCATGCTTATCGGAACGACCGGGACCGGTAAGACAGTCGCGCTTACAGAGCTCGTGACCGAGGCCCGGACGCGCGGCCAACGCGCAGTGATCTTCGATCTCACCGGTGCTTTTATCGAGGCCTATTACGATCCGGCACGCGACATTATTCTCAACCCAATCGATGCGCGTTGTCCGGTATGGAGCGTGTTTAACGACTGCTCGAGCGAAGCCGAGTTCCATGCCGCAGCCGAGGCGCTGGTGCCCCATGATGGCGGCGGATCGGAACAATTCTGGGTGCTTGCGGCTCGCATGTTGTTTGTCGAAATGTGCCTCCATCTCTCTCGCAAGGGAACAGCGACCAACGACGCCCTGGCGCAGAAATTGATGACCGCGGATCTGTCCGAGGTGCACAAGCTGATGCGCGGGACAATGGCTGATCCGCTCACTGCTCCGGAGGCTGCCCGCATGGCTGAATCTATCCGTGCGGTGTTCAATGCCAACGCCAAAGTGCTCAAGCTCTTGCCCTCGGACGGCCCGCGTTTTTCGGTCCGCGACTGGGTTAAAGGGGACTGCGAAGCGGGTTCGATCCTGTTCCTTTCCGCGCGCTATGTCGACATGAGCATCTCGTCCCAATTGCTCACGCTCTGGCTCGATACGGCGATGAACACGCTGATGACGCTCGAGCGCACACAGGACCTCAGGATGTGGTTCCTGATCGACGAGCTCGGCGCTCTCCATCGTCTCCCTGCCCTCGAAAAGGGCCTGCAGACCGCACGCAATTTCGGCGGCGCGATCGTCACCGGGGTGCATGCTTTTGCCAAGCTCAAGGAGGTCTACGGCGAGAACATGGCCATGACTTTGTCTTCGCTTGCGCGGACCAAGCTTATCATGGCAACAGCCGACCGCGAGACTGCGACATGGTGCTCCGATTTCATCGGTCACCGGCAGGTGCGAGACATGGAAGAGGGCTATAGCTACGGCTACAACAATGCCCGCGACGCGGTCAGCCTGACACCGAGGCGGCAGGTCGAACCGCTGCTTCTCCCGGACCAGTTCATGAACCTTCCAAGGCTCTCAGCCTATATCAAGTTTCCTGACGGTTTCCCTGCCGCCCCGGTATCGCTCATACCCCGTTCGCGCGATCGTATTGCCGAGGGTTTCATTCCGCGCGAGAAGCCGTCTTCGAAGAGCGCGAAAGGTACGAGCGCCGCTTCGGCGAAGAAGCGAAAGGCCAGCCCCAAAACGGATGGTGAGCATCCTGCGTCTAATGATGACGGTGCTGGAAAGCCTGTCGATCCAAAGCAGCTCAAACTCAGTTTGTCAGGACCAGATAGTCCCCTTGATGAGGCGCGGGAGCATCAGCAAGCGGATTCCCGCGAGCAATTGGAGGCATGGCGTCAGGCCGGAGAGGCCAGGTCCAGAGCTGACGGCAATGCAGTCGTTGCCGCGTCTGCGACGCTGCCACCATCTGCCGTGCAAACGGGCGATCATTCTCCGGACGAGGCTCGAAAAAAGGACCCGGCTGAAGCCGGACCTGGCAGCGCTGATACCCCAGATAAGGCTCTTCCCCCAACCCAGGAGCGATCACGCGAGAGTGAACGCCAGCCGATCAGGCCGGCCGAAAAGGATCTGCGAGAAGGCGCTGTAAGCGATCCGCCTGCGAAGGACTTGGGAGAGTTTGAGCCCGATATGTGACGTGAACAAGGGAAGGGATTTTTCGGCCCGGAGGGGAGCCGTGACGAGGATCAGAGACGATGCTTTCCGTTGCCAATGTGCGCTCCCCTTCGGCAGCAGCGGCCTACTTTGCCGCCGACAATTACTACACCGGCGCTGATGCCGATCGCTCGGGAACCTGGACCGGTAAGGGTGCCGAGCGACTTGGTCTTGAGGGCAGGGTCAGCGCTGAGCAGTTCGACGCCTTGCTGCGCGGAGAACTGCCCGGCGGTATCGAGGTTGGTAACGCTGGCCAGTCCCACAGGCCTGGAACCGACCTCACATTCTCGCTCCCCAAAAGCTGGTCGCTCCTCGCGCTCGTTGGCGGGGACAAGCGGATAATCGAGGCCTATCGCCAGGCGGTGGTCGAGACCTTGCGCTGGGCCGAGACCAATGCGGCACAGACCCGGATGGGCAGCAAGGAGGGTTACGGGAAGGTCGCGACCGATAACCTCACCATTGGCCTCTTCCAGCACGATACCAATCGCAACCAGGAGCCCAACCTGCATTTTCACGCGGTCGTCGCGAATGTCACGCAAGGCCCCGACGGCAAGTGGCGGGCGCTGCGCAATGACAAGCTCTGGTCATTCAACACGCTGCTCAATTCGATGACCATGGCCCGCTTCCGCATGTCAGTCGAGAAGATGGGTTACGAAGCAGGCCCGGTCGGCAAGCACGGTAATTTTGAAGCCGCTGGGATCATACGCGAGCAGGTCATGGCGTTCTCTTCGCGGCGTGAGGAAGTTCTCGCAGCGAGGCGCGGAAGCGGGCTCGAAGCGGGCATTGTTGCAACGCTCGAAACCCGCAAGGGCAAGGAGCCCGTTCGCGATCGCGACGGTCTCCTCGCGTCATGGAGGCAACGAGCGGAGGAGGCCGGTCTTGATCTCGCCAGCCTGATTGAAGGGTCAGTGACACGGGCCGACATGCAGAATGTTAGCGGGTCGAAAGAGGAGACCTTGCTCCAGCGCGGGCTCACAAAGTTGAGAGAATTTGCCCAGCGGATCAAAGGCGATCCGGCAGACCCGCTGATCCCCGCCCATGTACTTAAGAAAGACGCGCCTTCTATCGCCGCTGCGCAGGCTGTCGCTTCCGCGGTGCGCCACCTCTCGCAGCGCGAAGCAGCTTTCCCCCGCGAAGGACTGCTCAAAGCAGCACTGGATTTCGGGCTGCCAACGACAGTGGATCGTGTCGAAAGGCAGGTGAATGCACTGGTGCGGGAGGGCGCGCTGGTCCGCGGCAAGGGTGCGCATTCTGGCTGGCTCGCAAGCAAGGAGGCTTTACAGCTTGAAGGAACCATCCTTGCCGGTGTCGACCAGGGGCGCAGCGCCGTAGCGCCAGTCCTCGAACGCAAAGATGCTGCTTCGCGCGTTCAGGCGGTATCCGCGATCAATCACGGCATCACGCTCAATCCGGGCCAGGAAGAGGCGGCCAGTCTTGTACTCTCGTCGCGCGACCGGATCGTCGCGATCCAGGGTGTTGCCGGCGCCGGGAAGAGCAGCGTGATGAAGCCGGTCGCCCAGCTTCTGCGCGAGGAAGGCAAGCAAGTGCTGGGTCTCGCCGTGCAGAACACGCTCGTCCAGATGCTCGAACGCGACACGGGCATTCAATCCATGACGATTGCCCGCTTCCTGTCGCAATGGGGCAGCCTGCTGGCTGAGCCCGGTAACACGGCCTTGCTGGGTGAGGCAAAGAGCGCGCTCGGCAACCATGTGATTGTGCTCGATGAAGCCTCGATGGTTTCGAACGAGGACAAGGCCAGGATCGTCCGTCTCGCCACCCTTGCGCAGGTCCAGCGGCTGGTGCTCGTTGGCGACCGCAAACAACTTGGCGCGGTCGACGCCGGCAAGCCCTTCGCTCTGGTGCAAGAGGCGGGCATCGAGCGCGCCAATATGGAGGTCAATCTGCGCGGACGTGATCCGGTGCTCCGGCGCGCCCAGGCCGCTGCGCAGGAAGGTCGGATTGATGATGCGCTGAAAGCGCTTGCGCCAACGACCATCGAGGCCAGGGGAGACAGCGCGATCGTTGCCGCCGAGCGATGGCTTTCGCTTAGTCCCATTGAGCGCGCCACGACTTCAATCTACGCTTCCGGACGCGCCTTGCGCTCGGCCGTCAACGATGCGGTGCAGCAGGGACTTAGGGCCAATGGCGAGCTTGGTCCCCGTGTCGCAAAACTGACCGTTCACTCCCGGGTCAACGCGACACGGGAGGAGCTTCGGTATCCCGGCACTTACCGCGTGGGCATGGTTCTGAATGTCCGCTCGCGCGACAGCACCCAGAAGCTGTCGAAGGGCGACTACACCGTGCAATCCATCGACCACGCCCGAAAGCGCGTCACGCTCGAAGACAGGAAGGGCCGGAAGCACACTTTCAGCCTCTCGCGCCTCAGACCAGGCGCAAGCGATGACAGGTTTTCTCTGTTCGAGCGTAAACCACTGAAGCTCTTCGAAGGGGACAAGATCCGCTGGACCGACAATGATCACAAGCGCGCTCTTTTCAACGCCGATCAAGCGAGGATTGTCGCGGTGGACACCAGGGGCGTTACTGTCGAAACATCGGCCGGCAATGAACTTCGCCTATCGCGCGGCGATCCGATGCTGAAGCGGCTTGATCTGGCTTATGCCTTGAACGCGCATATGGCGCAGGGGCTGACCTCGGACCGCGGCATAGCGGTGATGGACAGCCGCGAGCGCAATCTCGCTAACCGGCAAACCTTTCTGGTCACTGTGACAAGACTGCGCGACGGTCTAACCCTTGTCGCTGACAGCGCAGAGAAGCTTGGCCGTGCAATCAAGGCCAATAGCGGTGAGAAGACCTCGGCTCTCGAGGTCACGCAGCGCCTCAAGGCGGCCGCTGCCACAGGGCTTGCGCAAGGCAAGGCCAATGAGAGCGCTGCGGCTGCGAAGGATACACCGGAACTCGCGAAGGAGAGAGTAAAGCCATTCGAGATCGGGATTTGATCGACCAAGACCTGGACGGATTTGCTGTTACCAGGCACGAGGAAGTTGAACGAGAAATGCGGAGTGGTTTCAGTGAAGGGTGTGTTCGAGATCAGCGGCAATTCGCGCTACGACGACCTCATCACCGAGCGGTATGATTTTCCTTCGCAATATCTGTCTGAAGCCAAGCAGCTCGAGAGCGATTGGATACTCTACCGCGAGACCCGCGTATCCGGCGGCCGGATGGCCTATATTGCGACCGCCTTTGTTGAGCGGATCGATCCCGATGAGGCTGATCCAACCCACTATTATGCGCGCGTCAGAGATTATCTGCCGTTCGATGATGCGGTTGCCTATCGCGACACGGACGGACGCTTTGCCGAGCGTTTCCTGCGCGAGATGGCCCGTCCGGGCGATGCCGGAAGGACGCTGCGGGGCAAATCGGTGCGCACGCTCGCTAGCGACGATTTTGTTGCCATCGTCAACAAGGGTCTGCGTGAGACGCTGGATCCGGACAACCGGATCAGGCTTGAGCTCGACGAGCGGTACATTGATGATGCAACTGCGGGACTGCTGGCCGAGGAATTTGGCGAGCGCCGGATCGAGCAGATCCTCGTCAACAAGAAGATCCGATCGGCCGCTTTCCGCAACCATGTTCTCGACGCCTATGACAGCACCTGTGCAGTCACGGGATTGCGGATCGTCAATGGTGGCGGGAAAGCCGAAGCGCAGGCGGCTCACATCTGGTCCGTCGCTGATGGCGGCCCTGACATCGTGCCCAACGGTGTAGCGCTCTCGGCAACAGCGCATTGGCTGTTTGATCGTCACCTTATCAGCTTCGACGACAATTTGTGCCTGCTCGTGTCGCACAACAAGGTGCCATCCGAATTGCTGACGCTGTTCCCCCCTTCAGGCCAGCAGATCAGACTGCCGGCCGATCCAAGAGATCATCCTCGCCCTGATTTTGTTGCGAAGCATCGCGCGCGCTTTGCCGGTTTCTGACCGGCCAGGGATTAGACCGCGCGTCCGAACCAGATGACCCGTCCCACGATCTGGATCTCGGACCGGTCGACATCGTCCCAGCTAGGATAGGCCGAGTTGTCGCTGCTGATGGTGATCTTGCGTCCGCCCGGCTTGAGAGTCACGCGTTTGACCACCAGAGCATCATCGGCGCGCAGAACATAAATACCATCACGCAGCCGTGAACCCTCATCCGATGCATCGACCAGCACTTCATCGTCATGGCTCAGAGTCGGCTCCATGGAATCGCCGCGAACATGAATGATCGAGAGGCTGGCGCTTTTCGCCCGTGTCAGCCCAGCGAGCCAGCGCTCATCGAAGCCGAACCGGGTATGCGCCGTTTCGCTCTCGGCGATCGCTCCAAAGCCAGCCGACGCATCGACATTCAGCACCGGGATCTCGATCAACCCGTCGCGCATCGGTGCGGGCGGGCCGCCAAGGACTTGCTCGTCGACACCGAAGAAGCTCGCGAGGACGCGCCTGTCATCGTCGTCGAGTTTGCGCGGTGAGCCGCGTTTGATGAATTGCTGGATGTAGGACGAGTTGCGTCCGATCAACCTCGAGATAGCCGAATATCCGAGCCGTCGCTGTTGGATCAGCCGATCAAGCTCCTCTCTGACATGTTCCATCGTCTGGTTCCTTCTGACGGTCTGAGGAGTGAAGGAAATCTCCTAGACTCGATGGAACCTTCCTACTAAGAACAAAGCAAGAACGCAAGTGTTGAGTGAGTCGAGGAAGGTCATGAAATTATTGGATAGAATAGAGCGTCATCTCAAAGAATCGCACATGTCAGCGACGCGCTTTGGCCGTCGCGCTGTTGGCGACCCGAGGTTCGTGCTTGATCTTAGAGCCGGCCGCAGGCCGCGCAGAAGAACTATCGAGAAGGTGGAGAATTACCTTAATACAAGAGCTCCAACCGAATAGTTCTGAAAAATCACGAATTTCTCTTGTTATTGTCGCAACCTATCTTGGCGTGGAGCTGGCGCTTCGATAACGTCCGACGCGAACGGGGTTCCTCTATCCGCTCGCCGCGACAATACCAGTTCTGGTGTCGCAGCGGTCGCCAGGGGCCTGCGATCACAAAGGATTTCAGGGGGTCTGCGTGGAAATTACCGAATGGCTTGGCCAGGGGCTGATTTACTTCTTTACGGAAATTCCGCTCATCGGCGATGCGATGGCGGCGTTTCTCGCAATTGTGCTCGTCGGAACCGCCTTTGCAATCGCGTATCGCTACAAGCGTGAGTATCATGCGCCACTGGCGATCGCGATCGACGCCAGAGTTCGGCTGCTTGATGAGATAACCGGCGGCAGCACGGCCGATGTCGATCAAGCGCGCTTGGAATTCGCTCAGCGCTTCAATGATATTGATGCCCAAATGATGGAGGCGAACCACTCCGAGGCGCTTCCGCTTCGCAGGACCTGGGAGGAATATCGCGAGACTATTGTCGATCCTTCCGCTGAAGTTCTTCAGAACTCTGCCAGACCCGAGCACTTTTTCGTCAACCTCGGCGAGCGCCACCGCGGGCTGAACTGGTTTGCGAATATCTTTATCGCTCTTGGCCTGCTGATCACGTTCCTGGGAATTATAGCAGCGCTCTCCACTCTAGATTTCAGCGGCGACACTGCAGCAATGCAGGATAAGCTCAACAGCCTCATGAAAGTCGCCGGAGCTAAGTTCTGGGCCTCTGTTGGCGGAATCATAGCCTCGATCATCTTACGATCGTACGATTACCGCTTCGGCAAACGGATCAATGATGGCCTCTCGATGCTGTGTGACAAGCTCGAGCATGGCATGGCCTATTTGCCGCCGCAGCGAATTGCGAGCGATCAGCTTGAGCAGCTCAAGGAGCAAACCCCGGCGCTCCGGACGTTCTCCGAGCAGTTAGCTGCAGCGCTTGATGGTGCGCTTGAAAGGCAGATGGCTCCAATGATTACGCATCTGGGATCGATTCAACAGGGAATCGACAAGATTAGCGGCGGTGGGGGCGAGGCAGTTCGTGACGCGATTGCCACTGGCGCCGGTGCAGAAATGGCGGGGTTGGCGGACGCTATTGGCGCAATGACGGCCTCGATGACCACCATGTCGGAGCGCCTCGAGAAGCAGACCGGCGAAGCCGACCGCCAGATCGAAGAGGCGGTCAAGCGCTTCGGTCAGGCATCAGAAGAGATGCGCTCTGCCTTCGGAGAGCTCAATCGCAATTTCGGTGTTGTGGCTGACCGCATGCGTGAAGAGAACGAGCAGGCAAGTGAACTGGCGCGGCAACGGATGGATGAATTGCTGAGCAATCTCGGCAACACGCTTGATGATATGAAGTCAGGCCTTGCGTCGGCTGCCAGCCAGATGGGCGAAGCTTCGGCCCGGGCTGCGAATGATGCGGCCCGTATCGGTCAGGAGGCGATGGAGAAATCGTTTTCGGAATTTGTCGAGAGATTCAATCAGACTGGAGCCCCGCTGGTCGGCAGCATGAAAGATGCTGGCAACGCCATATCGACATCCGCAGATCATCTTTCGAGCGCGCAAAGCGCGATTGGCGATCATACGCGGGCAATCGAGCAAGTGGCGGCTCGCTCGAACGATCTTGCTACAGCCTTCGGAACGGTCGCTAATGATGTCGAAGCTGCGACTGCGCCGGTTCGCCAGTCGGCGGTTTCGATCGCCGAAGCGGTCAAATCAGTGGAATCGATCATCTCGAAGAATGCAGATTCATCTGAAAGTGCCCGCGATGAAATGCGCCAGCTTGCTG
Organism: Erythrobacter sp.; assembly: GCA_049647465.1. Lineage (GTDB taxonomy): Bacteria > Pseudomonadota > Alphaproteobacteria > Sphingomonadales > Sphingomonadaceae > Erythrobacter. The sequence goes on along the minus strand of JBARXS010000064.1, from coordinate 38,653 downwards.
CGGCGCTCAATGATACTGCTACGGCCGCTTCATCGGCATGGTCTGAATATCGTGCCCGTTTCGAGGACGTGGATCGCGCCCTCGGAGATGCCATCGATAAAATCTCCGATGCCGCCGGAAACCACGCTACGAACCTCAACGAACGGGTTGGTCAGATCGACCAGGCTCTGGGCGATGGTGTGGCACAGCTCGCCGGTGCTCTCGAACCGCTGACCACTCTGCGTGACACCGTCGAAGAACTTGCAGGCATCCTCGCCAGCCAGAACCAGGAAGCCGCTGAATAATGGAAGGCGCCGTCCGCCGAAGACCTCCTGAGGAGGGCGAAAGCTACTTCATGTCTATGACAGACATGATGGTTGGTCTGCTGCTTATCTTCATTATCCTGCTCGCCTACTTTGCCCTTAATCTGCAGACGAAAACCGAAGAGCTGACCGGCGCGAACAGAACGCGCGCGGAGATCCTCAACGACCTGCAGCAGTCGCTCAAGGACAGGGGGCTACAGGTTGAAATTGACACAAAAAGCGGGGTTTTGCGGCTCCCTGACGATGTCCTGTTCGACAAGGGTCAGTGGGAACTCACCGGGAGGGGGCAAGAGGCCATAAGCAAGGTTGCGAATGCTATGGTTGCCGTTCTGCCTTGCTACACGACTTCTGATTTGTGTGAGGGTGAGCGATCACCGCATCTGATCGATGCCGTCTTTGTCGAGGGACACACGGATTCGGATATGATGTCTGGCGGCATGAACAATTACGGGCTTTCGGTGCGCCGGGCCGAGACGACCTTTACTATGCTGCAGCGTAATCAACCGGCTTTGAGGGGCTTCCTCAACAGACCGGCCGGAGAAGACGGTTCCGCACCAATCCTGAGTCTGAGCGGCTATGGGCCCGACCGTCCTGTGGATCGGGGGGAATCAGAGGAAGCAAAAAAACGCAATCGGCGTATCGACTTACGTTTTCTCATGGCAACGCCGACTTCTGGTCTTGATCCCGACATCCTGAGGCAGGAGCAGTGACATACCTGCAATCTGCAATTGCGCGCATGGAAGCCCTCGGTTCATCCGGCCTGGCGAAGCCTCCGACGACACAGCCTGAATTGCAGCGGCAACTGGCAAAGCTTGATGCCAGCGTCGGCGAAGCCGAACCCGTTGTTGAGCTGAAGCCGTTTCTGCGGGGAGCAGCCAATAGAGGCACAGGCGGGTTGCCGCGTTTTCAGCTCAACCGGGTCTTGCGCGGCGCCTGGTGTGACCCTGAGTTCGATGATTTGGGCGTAGCAGCGCTTGAGCGCGCCGATAGCGACCATCGCCGAAGTTCTGACCAAGCTATGATCGATGGATATCTGACCTATTTTCCGACCGGGCGCCCAGTCATGCCAAAGCTTGCTGAAGCGGCTTCTCGCGCCGCTGGCCGCCATGACTGGGCCTGGCGTGAGCGCGGCGCTCGCTGGGACCTTTTCTTGCCGCAAAGAGGTCCAGCCAAGGTGGCACGGGATCTCGTCTCCCGAGATGCGGAGCGTATTTCCCTTTTGATGCGCGAAACCGGGCTGGGTGCGAATTTGGCTGCGAGCGGCTTTGGCCAGTCAGTCTTTTCCGAGACCTGCAAGGTAACCGCTGAGCTTCCGCCCGACGAGGCAGTGGGTGCGCAACGCAACATATTGCGAATGTTCGATACCGAGGCTCAGGCGGGGCAATTGGAGCTCGTAGTTCGCGCGTTGCTTGAGCCATGGATCAAGACCAAACCGGAGCCTGAACATCGCAAAGCAATCTCGGAGTTGCTGCTCGATCAGGTTGGTGACCCGCGCCTCCAGCGCACGCGCTGGGACAGGATTGTGCGTTCGCTTGCGGAATCAATCGGCGAGGAAAAGGCGCGCGAAGTCACCCAGGTTTTCAAGCGCTGGCTTACCGAAGTCGCCATGCGCGAGTTTTTCCGCGCCATCGCAAAAACAACCGACCGGCCCGACCAGTGGGCCCAGCGCGAAAAATTCTGGATGGCTTATCTCGACGAAGGCCTGGTCACGGACGCCTGGCCCGCTCTCGGGATCCGGGCACGCAACAGGATTGAAGATCTCATCCGACAGAGCGGCGAACGGCCAGAATACGGGATAATCCGGGGGGGGCCTTCGTCGTCATCTTCCATCATCATGCAGATAGGTGATCTGCGGATTTCAGAATGGAGCGACAACGGGTCATGCCGGTTCTGGAGCGACAGCGATCCGAGAGCCCCGAAACTTTACGCCAAGACGTACGAGGGTGGAAAGCTGCGTACCACCGCAGGCCGTGCGGATTTCGAGTATGAATCCCATGTTCCCGCGAGCCCGGGTTGGGAAGGCAAATTCGCAGGCATCATTCACCGGCGCACATCAATCGCTCACCCTCATTTTGGGCGAGGCCGGGGGCGCAACTGGAATGACCGATGGTGACGACAAAGTTCATTGCCACGCCCCATGAGAATGGCGGCGAGACCATTGCCCTGCTGCGCGAACAACCCGGCGGACTATTCCGCCGGGCTTCCAGCGAAATGGTTCCGGTTTCGGAGTGGCCGAGGTTTGCGCCTCAAGCTGGTCAGGCTTCTCTTGCACTCGCCCGGGCTCTCGACGCCGAAGACCGGATCAGCGAGGAAGAGGACGGCATTGTCCTTCCGCCAGAGATCGTCGCGCAGCTCGACGAGGCCGATGCCTTTGCTATCGGGTTTCCCCCGACCACGCCGTTGACGCTGCAGCTCAACTCAGGCGGGTCGCTCGCCGATGGAACAATCAAGGTCGATACAAAATGGGTCCGCCGCGGCGGTCTCCCGGTTCGCGCCGATATCGTTGGTGCGCGCGTGCGCGAAGGTGGAAAGGTCGGGAGAATTCCCGAGCCGATCTACTCGGCTTTCCAGGCCGCGCTCTTAGTCAATGCTGCTGATGATCCCGACGAGCGCCGGGCGGCCTTTGCCGATCTTCGCGCGACCCTCGGCGATGAGATTGGAGCAGGGATCAAGGCAGACGGGTTTCTCGAGCGTGTCCGGATTGCCTATGCGGCAAACTTCTCGCTGAACGCCAAGACCGACCATGGGCGTTTTGATTTTGATCCGGTTCTCTTCTCCAGAAACGCGAGCGAAAACGCTGACGGAGACCTGGTGGATGAAGAAGAAGCGTCGCTTCTGACGCCGAGGGACAATCAGCATTTTCAGCGCCGGTTCAAGGGGCAGGAGGGCGGACGGCGAAGCTATCTGCTCTCCGACGGAACTCTTTTGTTCCTTGATCCGCTTCTTGGCAAAGCCCTCGACATCGTGCGGACAAAGCAAACAGGCACGTCCCAGGAGAAGCGTGAGTTTCTGCGTTCGCCGCAGCGTGTTCTGCGCGAAGAGTTGAAGCTTGACGCAGGCGGTGATGACGAGGCGGCCGATCGTCTGTTCATCGAGACCCAGCAGTTCTCCGAGCGGGTCAGCGGGATCGAGGTCTGGCAGAAGCCCGTCCTTCCCTGGATAAAGCCCAAGCCGAACAGCTGGCTACCAGAAGGGTTCGGATTGCGCATTGGCGATCCGCCTGATGCGCGCCATGTCGAGCTGGCCCCGGGTGAAGCCGAAACGCTTGCGGGCGAAGTCGAGACAGCCATCGCGTCGGGCAAGGAATCCATCGCCTGGCGTGACGAAAGCATTCCCGCCACTCCCGCGACACTGCAGGCTGCACGCGCAATTGCGGACCTCGAACACCAGATCACTGCCGAGAGCGAGGAGCAATCTTCTGAGAGAAGCGAGCGGGAGGCCGTCGGCACATTTTTCCTTCAGGTTGGAGAAAATTTCGAGCAACTCGACTATGCGCGCCTGCCTCGCTCTGAAACCAGCGCTGAGGTTTTTCAGGCTCCCGAACTTCCCGAAGGCCTGAAATCCGAGCCGAAGCCCCACCAGATTGAAGCGTTTGCCTGGCTCACCGAGGCATGGCAGCGGCGGATGCCGGGCGTTCTGCTCGCCGACGACATGGGCCTCGGTAAGACGTTCCAGGCGCTTATGTTCCTGCTCTGGCTACGCCGGAGTTCTGCTCATCCAAAGCCCGTTCTGATCGTTGCCCCCACAGGTTTACTACGAAACTGGCAAGCCGAGTTGGTCCAGCACATCGAAGCTGATCTCTTGGGGCCGGTGGTCGAGGCGTTTGGCACTAACCTGCGTGATTTTCGGCTTGAAGCCGGGAGCGACATTCGAGGAGGCACCTCGCGCCTGGACGTGTCCCAGTGGGAAGAGGCCGGCATCGTTTTGACGACCTATGAGACGATGCGCGATTATCACATGAGCTTTGCGCGCATTCCATTCGCAGCCATCGTTTACGACGAAATACAGAAGCTCAAGAATCCCGCCAGCCAGATGACGCGGGCGGCCAAGGCGCTCAATGGGCGCCTCCAGATCGCCATGACGGGCACTCCGGTCGAGAACAGATTGCAGGATCTCTGGTCGATCGCCGACACGGTCTATCCAGGATTTCTCGGCTCTAGCCGGGACTTTGAGAACAGCTTTCCCGCTCATGACCTAGAGCGCCTTGGCGATCTTCAGCAAAGCCTGATCGAGCGCGACGAGAACCTCCCGCCATTTATGCTGCGCCGTATGAAGGATGAGATCCTGACCGGCCTGCCGGAGAAGACGGCGCGCAAATACCCTGTCGAGATGCCACCTGCACAGGCACAGGCCTACGACCTTGTGCTCGCCAGAGCACGAGCGCTCAGGGAAAGCGGCGAACAGGGCGCGATGCTCAAAGTGCTGCATATGCTCCGCGGCACATCGCTCCATCCTTCACCGCCGCGTGGTATAACCGATATCAATGGCTACATCGACCAGTCTGCACGCTTGAAAAAGACCTTCGAGATTCTCGAGGAGATCGAACAGCGCGGCGAAAAGGCGCTGCTGTTTTGCGAAGATCTCGAAATGCAGGCTTTCCTTGCGATGGCCATTCAGGATCGGTTTTCGCTCGACCGGCGGCCTATGTGCATCAGCGGGAAGGTTGCTGGCCACAAGCGACAGGACATGGTCACTACTTTCCAGACTTCTCCTGCACCCTTCGATGTTCTGATACTCTCACCCAAGGCCGGCGGTGTCGGGCTTACGATCACTGCGGCCAACAACGTGATCCACCTGTCCCGCTGGTGGAACCCCGCTGTTGAAGATCAGGCAACCGACCGGGCTTACCGGATCGGTCAGACCAGACCGGTAACGATCCACATTCCCATGGCTGTCCATCCCGATGAAGCGATTGGACCATCGAGCTTCGACCAACGGCTCGATGCCCTGATGGAGCGTAAGCGCTCGCTCAGCAGGGGGCTGCTCATGCCGCCTGAGAGTGCGCGCGACGTCGATGATTTGCTTTCGGATGTTCTCGATGGACGAAAAAGCGGCACCGAAGAGGGTGCCGAATCTGCCTCTTCGTTGGCTCATTCTTCCTCGGAATCTCAGGCAATTAATGTCCCGAGAACCGCATCCGAGAAGTCTGAGGGAGATGCAAAGGCCAGCCCAGAGGGTGCTGCAGACGGTGCGTCTGCGGTTCCTCTCATTGTAGAGACGGCGTCCGAAGCACCGGCACCCGAATCTCGACGACCCATCTTGTCGGTCCGGACGCCTGTCGAGGCAGCCGAAGCGCGCACACCCAGTGTCCAACGTGTGGTTTACGAACAATATGGTCCGCGAGACTGGACGATCTTCGAGCAATTCGTCCGCGAAGCCCAAATCGACCGCCTCGAAGTCCAGGATCCATATTGCTGTGCGGACGAGCAGGCGCGCGGACGCCTGCTCAATTTCGTCAACCGGTTCTGTGAACTCGCGGCGAAGCTTGATGAGGTGCAGATTGTGACCTTCGATGCAGACTCGGTTGATAAGCGAGTTCCGGAAACCAATGGAGATCAACGTGCCGATCTCGAGAACCGCTGGAGAAACACGATAGGATCGACCCCTCTGCATCTGGTCCAGCGGTCACGCCGCTCGCGAGGGGATTTGCACGACCGCTTTGTAAAAGCCCAGCTGGAGAATGGCGATGCCGTCATATGGGACTTGGGACGGGGAATCGACGGAGTTATGAGTGCCAAATGGTCATGTGTCGTCAACGCGTTTCATGACAAGCGCCCGGCAGGCACCGGATTACGGGGACATCGATTGCAGTAAAAGTGAGTTTCCTTGCTTGTCTATAAACTACTGATAAGAGTTAGTTATTGAATTGGCATGCATGAGTGCATTCTGATTACAACAGGGGCCAGGGGTAGAGCAACAGCATGGACGGCCGCGACTTTAAGTCAGAGATTGACGCGGCGCGCGGCGATCCGGCAGCGCTTCGGGAAATTGCGCAGGACATCCAGGATGCAGGAGCGTCTCGCCTGCTCATGATCAAGGCTATTCAGCTAGCACGGGCGGCAGATAGTGGCCCGCATCCTTTAGGAAAGATCTGCGGCGAGCTTGGTTTACCACGGCCCGAAGGCGTACCCCTTTACCGTTACAAACTGCCTCCAGGCGTTTTCGACAGGATCGAGAAAAAGCTCGTTTCAAACCTGCATTCAGATCTGATCCGACCCACTCTGGCCGCTGCATTTGTCGTCTGGGCGGCCGACTGGTTCCGTCGATCATATCAGGGCGGCATGCAGCGCTGGAGTGATATCGAAGAAGCGCTTGGGTTGTCTTTACCGCAATCGGAATGGCGTGATCTTGCCGATCGCGGGTTTCGCGCGTGGAAGATAGATCCGTTGGTTACTGCGCATGGCAATCAGCGCCTGGCCAATCTCGCGCGCCATGGCGGATTTCCTGCTGCCGCAATTTCCAGCGGAGCAAGCTGGCCCCGCCGTTTCCTAGAGCGCGCGGTCGGCGAGCTTCTCGGATCGGACATTCAGGATATCACAACTGCCGTGGGGATCTGCGAACGCAACGAGTATCTGCTCCCGTCAATCTGGCGTAGCCAGGAAATGTACGCGATTTGCGGAGAACTCTCTCTAAAGATCGTGGAGTTGCGCGCATTCGTTGATAAGGCGCTGCCGTCGGACGGGCGGCCTTATTCGGCCCGCCTCGACCTAGCCTATGAAGACTGGCGCGATGAGCTTCCGATGACGCTTGATGGAGCAGCGGCCGGCCTTATCGATACACTTTTGGAGGCCCGAACGCTTACCGGCACGGGGAGCATTCGTGTAGGACGGTTGATGCGTCTTTCCGGCGGCAACTGGCGTGAGTGTATCGACTTCCATCTCAACGGTCGTTGGGAAGACAAGGATGGCAGTCTTGCGGTCGATGATAGTGTTCGGGTCTTTCTCCAGCCCTCAGGTGGCCTTGCAGACCGCGTTTCGGGTCGTCTCGCGTATCTGGAGTTCGAATCCGGGAACTGCTGGATTGCCCGTGCCATGCGAAGCGAGACAGCAATCGAATATCCGCTCGACCTTGCCGTAGCAGCTGAGTTTCACTCGCGCGGTGAGCGCCTGTCCCGCGAATTTATTCTGCCTGGCGGAAAACCGGTTTCGAATGGATTACGCGTCTTTGAACGCCGCCGCGGAGAAAATGACGACAGCGTATTCGCACTCATCGGGCAAGGATCCGGTGGCTACCGCTCAGAAGCGGTCTTCATCGATGTGCCGCATGACTGGGCTCTTCGCGGCAAAGACAGCAATACCGAAATTGAGCCTGAAGACTTCGTGTTTGCAGCCTGTCGTTCGCTTTACCGCTGTGCCGGCCAGATTATCGCCGAAAAGCCGAATGGCGATACATACCTGGTCCGGACAGGGCAGAGCGTGGATAGGAAGGATCGCCTGACAATCGTGGCCGATACCGCTTCCGGCGTACAGGCGCCAAGTGGTGAGCGGCTGTTGAAGCATCCGTTGCACGCACAGGTGGAAGATGGCGTTTCGCGGCGGACCGGATCCCGCGGGGAAGTTTGCTGGCGTTTCGTTGGAGAGAAATCCTGGCGTGAAGATCTGGCTAGCGCAGGTCCTGGCGCTTGCGAATTCGCCTGGCTTGACGGTTCCACGAGACACGTGCGCGACCGTATCACCGCCTTTGTGCTCCCCAGCGAATTCGCGCTGACCCAAAGGATAAATGCATCTCATGCCCAAATCACTCTGGAGGGATGGACTGGGAGGGTCACACTCGGGGATGACGCCCATGATATTGAGCACCAGTGGACAGTGCGGATCGATCCGCCTCGCCGCGCGCTGCTTCCACTGCATCTCGTTACACCACAGGGTTCGGCTCTCGAGCTCAGCGTTCCGCTACGATCAAAAGAATGGCTTACGACTTGGGGTGGAGAGCTGCTGAAGCGCGATGCAGTACTTGGTCTGGCCGATCTGCGCGATACTGTCGCCAGAGCGCCAGCGAGTGCTGTCCTCATGGGCGAGGTTGCCCATCACACCGGAGCATCGCTTGAAGCGAGCTGGAAACTCGATGGCGAACTGGGCCTCTCGGCTCTGCGGAACGACTTAGCGGCACTGATGCGACCGCTCGGTATTGATGCACAGGTCAGGCTCGACTTTCATAACGGCAGCAACGACAACTGGTATGTGACCGAGTTCGGGAATGTGCTGGAGTGGGAGCCCTCGGGAGGGTGGCGACCAAGGACTGGCATTGTCGGCGAATCTGTGCGGATCTGCGGCCGTTTCTTGGGGGCCCCCGAGAAGGAAATCGACTTCGGCGGCTTTGACGGATTGAATGTGGGTTTGGGCGGGCAGCTCATTCAGCTCCCACGCCTGCGTGGCCCATGGCTCATATACCTGCGCGAAGGCTCGCGTGTCCTGACCAGGCCCAAGTTCATTGACGGCGATCCGGTCCACGACCTTCCCCAGCACAGGCTCGGGCGTGCCATGGCACAGCCAATTTTACTGGCGCGCGAAGAGTTCACCCGCATAACAAATGATATCATTGCCGACCCTGCCTCGCCCGAAGCCATAAAGACTATCAGGGCTGTCATGGATTTGGCCCTTTCACTGAACGGCCTGCCTCCACAAACCTTCGAGATATTCAGCAAGTTCGATGCCGCTGGCCCTCTTGCGCCCCTGCTTCTCTATCGCTGCGAGGAGCAGCACCTTTCAGGGATCCTTGAACTGTTCGACGGACTGTGTTCGAGCTGGACTCTTCTCCCCATCGAAGTCTGGGACGCGGCCTTCCAGGCGCAGGGCACCTTTTTGGTGAGCAGACTCGATGACCCTCAATGGGCATTGGCCAACATCTCCGAGCGCCAGAACGAAATTGCCGCTCGGGCCCCGCAACTGGCGCCGCTGATTTGCCGCGATTATGCGCCGCTCGCGTATCAAGAGGTTCGCCAGCATTTCACGAGCCATACGAGCGAGAGCATCAATATCGGCGCCGCCGGGTTCAATCCCTTCCGCGATGATTTCGGCGACCTGCTACCCAAGGAAAGCTTCGTCGAAGGCCTGATGCGGGTCTTCGACGCACCTTTTGCCGCCGCCCTTTCGACTTTTGGTTCTATCGTTCTCGACAAAAAACAGATCCTGACCGTCAAGGACGTCGAGCGACGCCACCCTGATTATTTCGCAAAAGCCTATGGCTATGCCCTCTCGGAGCTCAAAAATGGCCGCTAGTGACGCCTCCCAGTTTTCACGCTTGTCTCCAATGGAGGTCCACCAGCGGTTGAGGACCGGTCTTGCCGAAGCGGTCGTTTCCCGGGCCGGCATCCGGCATGAAGGCCTCAATGCTTTTCTCCGACGAAACCTGGCCGGAACAGAACCGCAGCAGGGTGGTCTTCTGTCCGAGCAACTTTTTCAGGCGGCCCCAGGCTACGTGTCGTCTGGCAAACGCCCTGACCAATTGCAGACGCTCCTGCACCCGCGAACAATTGATGCGATCAGCCAAACGCCAGTCACCGACCTGCGCTTCGACTATGAGGCCTATGCCCACCAGCTGAGCACCTGGGAGCTCTTAAGCGCTAAAGACCCGCAATCTGTTTTGGTTTCCAGCGGCACGGGCTCGGGGAAGACCGAATGCTTTCTTGTTCCGATGCTGGATGATCTGGTTCGTGAAGCGGCAACAGAAGGTCCGCTTACCGGGGTACGAGCCCTGATGCTGTATCCGCTCAATGCGCTGATCGCGAGCCAGGAAAAGCGCCTGACGGCCTGGACAAAGCCGCTTCGTGGCGATGTCCGGTTTGCGCTCTACAACGGCTTGATGGGAACGGCGCGAAAATCCAATCGCGACAAGGCCGAACACGAGATCCCGCACCAGGTCCTCTACCGCGAAACCCTCCGAGCCAACCCTCCGCCGATCCTTGTCACCAATCAGACCATGCTCGAATATATGACGATCCGTCGTGAGGATCGCCAAATCCTCGAGAAGTCCCAAGGCAAGCTTCGCTGGATCGTCATTGACGAAGCGCACAGCTATATCGGCTCGGCAGCTGCAGAGCTTTCACTCCTGCTCCGGCGTGTGATGAACGCCTTCGAGGTCACTCCGGATCAGGTCCGGTTTGTGGCAACGTCAGCCACGATCGGGTCGGCCGATGATGAGAAGGCGCGAGAAGATCTCCAGAGATTTCTTGCTGACATTGCCGGAGTTCCGCTTGACCGCGCGCATGTCGTGGTGGGTAAACCTCAGCCGGTCGACCTATCAAAGGTCCTGACTGCGTCCGATGATCCCGCCGCTCAGTCTATCGCCGAAGAGCTCGAGCGAGAACCGCAGACTCTTGCTTCACTCAGAACCCTCGCCCCGAACGCCGGGCAGGTCCTGCTCGACTTGTCCGCGCACAATGCAGCAGAGGCAAAGCCCGTCCTGCCGATGCGTGCGCATAGCTTTACGCGGGCAATTCCTGGCCTCTGGACTTGCATCAATCCCGATTGCTCTGGTGAAGCGCGGCCAAAGGGCTGGCCGTTTGGCACTGTCCTGTTCGAGCAGCGGGATCAATGCCCGCATTGCCAATCAATGGTGTTCGAAATCCAGAATTGTCTCGATTGCGGCGAACCTTATTTGCCGGCCGACGACATGGGTGACCGAATCCTTCCTCGTGGAAGCGACCACGATGCCGACGAATTTCGTGAGGACAGCTACCGGGAGCACGATCATGATGATGCTGATGACGATGATGCCGCAAGGCACGAGGGAGTTGGACATCCGCGGTTGATAGCCATCAATCCAAAAGGCGATGCGAAGGCCACCGGCTTCGATGTTAGCAGTGGCGAATTCACCGGGGAGGCAGGCAACTTCCACCTGACGCAGCTGGATGAAGGGCGCTGTCCTTCCTGCCTTGGCAACAAGCGGCGCGGTCGCCCAGCGGTTTTCCCCTTCCGCTTCGGCACACCTTTTTTGACGCAGAACGCCGCGCCGATCCTCCTGGAAGGTGTCTCACCGCATGAAGCGGAGCATGCGCTGCCGTTCGATGGCCGTCAGCTCATCAGTTTTTCCGACAGCAGACAAGGAACTGCACGCTTCGCCGCGAATATCGAAACGAATGGCGAGCGTGGTTTTGTCCGCGGCTTCATCTACCACGCTGTTCAGAAGGCTGCTCATGGCGATGATCTGACCGATGAGCGCAGAGCCGAACTACTCGAAAAGCGGGAGGCGCTGGCTCGTCTTGTGGACGACATGCCAGCCTTTAAGGACGATATCGCGAACATTGACGCCGAGCTCGGTGGCACAGGTGTCGCAGGGGTCCGGTGGCAAGACCTCGTGCCTGCGCTCGCCGCCGAGCCGGCCATTGGTATGATGGCCAAAGTCTGGGATCTCGATCGCAGCGAACGCTTTCATGATAACCGCGAGGCGCTCGCCCGCTTCATGCTTTTGCGCGAACTCGCCCGCCGTCCCCGCAATGCCAACGCAATGGAAACGCTCGGACTTGCGCGGTTGCGGTTCCCGGACATCGAAAGAATTGGTGAGGACAAGCTACCGCCAATCGTGCGCGAGAAGGGCTACTCGATCGAGCACTGGCGCGATTTCCTGTACTACATGGTCGACTATCTTCGTGGCCAGTTCGCCCTTGAGGTTGATGACGGCGACGCACGCTGGATGCCCGGACGGGCTCGGCCGCGAAATGTTATCGGACCCGATCAGCCTCCAGGCGAAAAGCGCGACGCTTCCTGGCCGACCGTCAATTCTAAGGGACGCCAGCCCGATAGTATTCTTATCGTGGCTGCCGCGCTGGATCTTGACCTGTCTTCGGATCGTGGCCGACATGAGATTAATCAGCTCATGCGCGCGGCCTGGGACCAGTTAGCACCCCTCCTGTCCGGGGTTGGTGGAACCTTCAGTCTGCGCCTGGAAAAAACAGCCGAGATCGAGGCTGTGAGTAAGGCCTGGCAATGCCCGCTTACCCGTCGAATTTTGCCGCGATTGGTTTTTGGAAGATCGCCAAATCTGGTGAGCGCGGGCAAGGTTTTCGCAAACCAGCCAGCGCGCGAAGTGCAGCTCCCGCCTCTTCCGCGAACGAGGCCGCTTTCGACTGAACAGCGAAAGGAAATTGCTGCCTGGCTAGAGACCAATGAAGAGGTATCGATCCTGCGTGAGCGCGGCATATGGATGAACTGGCATGATCAGGCAGCGCTTGCGATTCCGTATTTGCGGGCAGAAGAACATAGTGCTCAGCAGCCTCCACAACGGCTGCGCGAATTCGAGGAGCAGTTCAAAGTCGGTGACATCAATCTGCTGGCCTGCTCAACCACAATGGAAATGGGCGTAGATATCGGTTCGATTGAAGCCGTGCTTATGACCAACGTTCCTCCCTCGATCGCCAATTACAATCAGCGAGCGGGCCGAGCGGGCCGCCGCGGACAAGGTTTCTCTACTAGTCTCACGATCGCCCGGAACACGCCGCTCGATCTGGAGACATTTGCCGATCCGGCAGGCTATCTGAGGCGCAAACTGGCCTCTCCGCGCGTATCGCTCGATTCTGACCGGATCGCACAGCGGCACGCCAACGCTTACCTGCTTGCGCAGTGGTTCCGTGAAGTCGACGGTGAATTCGCCAAGACAAAGACGGGCGATTTCTTCGGCTGCCGCTCGGACCTGCGTGCTTTTGAAGGCCTCGCGCCGGTCGACGCCTTCTGCGAGTGGCTTGAACTTCCAGCGACAGCCTCGGCTACCGAGCAAGGGCTCAAACGTCTCCTCAAGGGAACTGGTCTCGAATACGACACTGAGATCAGGAAACACACGGCGGATATGTTCGCCGCTGAAACCGCAAGCTTCCGGCGCACCTGGCAGCGCCTCAAAGAGGATGCGGACGCGCTTGATGGTCCAGCGAAGAAGGCGATCGAGTTTCAGGCACGGCGCCTCTGCAAAGAGTTTCTTTTAAAGGAACTTGCCAATCGTTCGCTTATCCCGGGCAGCGGCTTCCCGACAGCAGTTGTCCCGTTCGACACCCTTTGTGCTGAAACCCAGAAGGCGCAGGAGCGCAATCGTTCGGAAGATGAGGGCACCCGTGACCGGCGCTACGAATGCCCGACGCGAAATGCCGACATTGCCATTCGCGAGTATGCTCCTGGGGCTGAAGTCGTTGTCGACGGTCTGGTTTGGAAGTCAGCAGGGGTAACTCTGAATTGGCTGAGCCCGATCGACAGCGGCCAGCGTGAGCCGCAGAACCTTCGCTGGGCCTGGTGGTGTGATCATTGTGGCGGCGCAGGTAGCGACCATCAGATGCCCGATCACTGCGATCATTGCGGTGAACGGGCAGTCAATATCGAGCAGTTTCTCGAACCTGCCGGTTTCCGTGTGGACTGGAATGCGCAGCCTCATGCCGATACTGACCAGGCGGTCTATATCGAGCCAAAGTCTCCCAAGGTCAGCGTGGGCGATGCTCTCTGGCAGCCTTTGTTGCAGCCCGAAAGTGGCCGGATCCGCGCGTCGCACGAAGGATATATCTACCACCATTCGCGCGGCCCTGACGACAAGGGCTACGAGATTTGCCTCGAATGCGGACGGGCTGGCGATGCGGGGACCGATGCTCTGAAAGACCACAGGCCGCTCACCCCCAGAAACAAGAAGGCGATTGAGCGCTGCCCTGGCAACGACCAGGGCTATGCGATCACGGGGGCCCTCGCTTTGGGTCACGAAGTCCTCACCGACGTTATCGAGGTCCAGTTGCCAGGACTGGAAAGCAATGGTGCGGCCTGGGCGCTTGGCGCGGCGCTGCGCGAGGGTCTTGTTCGCTGGCTAGGGATCGAACCTCGGGAACTGGGAATAGCGGTAGCAGCCAGAGATGGTAAGCTGGGCCGCAAAGCTCCATCGGTTTACCTGTTCGATGAAGCGTCAGGCGGTGCCGGATATGCTCCGAGGCTTCTTGACGATATTTATCATGTCTTTGAGCGAGCGGATCAAGTCCTCGATTGCCCGAATGAGTGTGAGATGGGCTGTTCTGCCTGCGTGCTTTCTGCCGATCTCTACAAGCAACAGGGCAAACTCGACAGGCGTGCTGCGCTCGTAGCAGTCCAGGCCTTCCTTGAGACAAATGCCGAACTGCCAGAAGAAGATCGGGCTGTTCCAGACGCAAGGCCCATCAATGATGCGGCAAATACACTTCTTCTGAAAGCAGGCGGCGGAGACAAAATTTCCATCTTCTTGCCGTCGACGTTCGATCTGGCTGAGCTGACATCAACCAAGATGCGGTCCTTCTTCTCGGCAGCCTCGGCACGCGCACTACCTGTTACGCTGATGCTCGATGCGAAGTCGTTTGAAAACCTGGAAGAAGTTGAGCGGAGATTCCTGCGCGATGCTTCCGTGCGCTTCGAGTTCGCTCTCGGCCTTGCATGCCCACAAGGCGGGCCCTTCGACAGCGTTCGCCTCGCTGAGTTGAAATCGAGCGAGAGCGTCACGGGGTTCTTCTCGCGCGATCCGAACGCGGCTCAACCCGGAGAACTCTGGGGCGTGGGGGAAACGCACGCAGTGGTTGCCGGTACGCTGGATAGCCACACTAACTTTGAGCCAATCGACCCAGAGGATCTGGAACGCCAGAATGCAGCGGGTGATCAGGTAGAGCTGATGCAGGGGTTTGGCCAATGCCCTGTGGGCCAGTTTGGGAAACGCTTCGGAGTGAAGCTGAAACAGCAAATGGAGGCGGCTGGCGTCTGGAAGCCTGGCAGGCTTGTGCGGATCACCTACACCGACCGCTATCTTAATGCGCCTCTTCCCATGCTTCTCTTCCTGCGGACATGCGAAGCTCTATCTGCCGACCTTAAGGCGAGTAGTCCGGTCGAAGTCGATATCGTGGTCCAGCCACTCAAGAAGGATCGGCCACCCCATCGGATCTTCCATGACTGGGAGTATGAAGACGACCGAGCGGAAGTTGCGGAACTATTGGGCGAAAGGTTTGGCCTCGATGTCGATCTTCAGGTCACGGAAAATTCCGACCATGGCCGAAAGCTCGAGCTTGAGTACGCCGATGGTCAGAAGGTCCTCGTGCTGCTCGACCAGGGGTTTGGATATTGGCGCATAGCTGGTAGCCCGCCGCGGCATGACTTTCGTTCGGCTCCTCCTGCGCAGGCAAGTGACCTGCTTCGATCATCAGCTGCTGTTGCTGGAGTGGGTGAAAGCTATTTCGCCGTAAAAAGGTAAGAAAAATCCAGTGATGCCTCAGTATGCCAGAAGATTGGCCTTCTAAACAATTTTGCCCTAATCCATCGGATCTAATCTGGAAATACGGTGCCATATGAAAGACCTAATCAACCAACCCGATGCCCCGCGCCTTATCTATGGTCTTCGTGACACAGGCTACAGTTTCAATACCGCTGCCGCAGACATCATCGATAACTCAATTGCGGCCAATGCGACCGAAGTAAATGTCCGAATAGAACTTGCCGAAGATGGGCGTAAGTTCGTTTGCTTTGGCGATAATGGCGATGGCATGGACGGCGAAATGCTGTTTGATGCGATGCGCTATGGTGCGCCTGCGAGAGCAAATCTTGCGAGCCTTGGCAAGTTCGGCCTTGGTCTCAAGACGGCATCGAGTTCTGTCTGTCTTCGATTTACGGTCATCTCGCGCCAGTCTGGCAAGAGCGATTTTGCAAAGCTCGCATGGGACCTTGAACACGTTGAAGAGCAGAACCAGTGGGAGATGCTCCGTGAAGAAATGACGGCCGATGATTATGAGCTCTTCGAAGAGCTTTGCGGCGACAAGGGCACACTGGTAGTCTGGTCTAAATGCGACCGGCTGCTTTCAAAAGAGTATGACGATCCGGGCGGCGCAAGAGAACAGGCCGCGATCCGGCGCTTGGGTGAGCGTCTGATCGACCATGTTGCTCTGATCTACTATCGATTTCTTGATGAGGACGATGATCGCCAAAGGAACGTTGGTATTTGTGTGAATGGCGAACTGGTGAAGCCGTGGAATCCCTTCTACCCTGAGAAGGCAGAGCAGGTTCTCTCGCCGGACCAGCAAAAGCTTGAAATCGTAATGGAGGACGGGACGGTTGAGGTCGCGAATATCAGGGCGTGGATACTCCCGAACCGGCGGGACCTGACCAAGGACGAGCAGAAGATTGCGAATATCACCAATCGTGGTCAGGGATTCTATATCCACCGCGAAGGGCGCGTGATCCAACAGGGAGGGTGGCTCGGCGTATTTGGCGCAGTTGAACCCCATACTTCTTTGTTGCGCGTCGAGTTCGATTTCACCCATGAGCTTGATGAGGCTTTCAAAGTCGACGTCAAGAAGTCGAAGATTTTGTTCGATCCTGCGCTTGAGGAGGCCCTCAAGACCCTGTTGCAACCCACCTATAGGGAGGCTGGCAACCGTTACCGGCGCAAAGAGAAGGCCGCAGTTGTCGAGCGTGGCGTCGATCACGGCAGCTCAAACGTTGCAATCGGCAACACACCTTCGACCAAAAAGCCTGCCGTTCAGTCCGCAGATCCGGGCGCAAAGACAGCGATGTTGAGCAACAACCGTGGTGCGAGCATCAAGCTAAGGGTGTCTGTCGATACGAACGTGAATCCGGACAGCATTCACGTTGAAGCTGTCGAGACCATTATGTCCGGCGACCTTTGGGAACCGGCAATGCGGAGCGACGCGGAGTCCGGTTTCGTGCCAGGGGTCCGGATCAATAAGCACCATGATTTCTATGCAAAAATCTATCAGAGGGCTGCCGGCAGCGGCTATGCTGTTGAAGGAATGGACCTTTTGCTTTGGGCCTTTGCAGTAGCCGAGCAAAACAACGCGAATGAAGAACTCGAACCAATATTCGAGGACATCCGAAACGAAATTTCGAGTAATCTCAAAAAGCTGCTGCGTGATGTCCCCTTGCCTGACGATGGCGATATGAACGAACCCGGGGACGAAGAAGAGTCCTGAAATGCTTACCGAAAAGCAGGCGTTGATACGCCGGGAGGTCGAGGAGGGCACAGGCGCGGCGATCTGCCTCGAAGAAGACAGGTCTGGAGTCCAGACAGCCATCAAACTCTGGTTTGCCGACCTTGAGCGCACACACAGCCCGTTTGTTACTCTTCGACCGACCGGTCTTCGCCGCTTTGAGGCAAAGCTGGCTTTCGGAAACTTCGCGGCTGATACAATCCGTCAGATGCAGCGGGCCAACGCGGAAGAGGTACAGTTA
Organism: Erythrobacter sp.; assembly: GCA_049647465.1. Classification (GTDB taxonomy): domain Bacteria; phylum Pseudomonadota; class Alphaproteobacteria; order Sphingomonadales; family Sphingomonadaceae; genus Erythrobacter. The sequence continues at coordinate 21,192 of JBARXS010000064.1, read as the reverse complement.
GCGAGGGCACTGATCGCGTCGATTACAACCAGTGCGGATGTGAAGATCGGAAAAGGTCAGACGACTGACAACTGGCTGATCGAAGATGGCAGCTTCACGATCGTTGCAGAGAAGCGCGGCATTGTAGGCCGGTTTGACGATGATTCAGTAGCCGACACTTGTCGTGAGCTTGTCATTCCCATCCTGGCCGCAATGGCCGAATTGTATGGATATGACCCGGTTGAGGAACTTGCTCCGCCCGACCAGGAAGCGCTGACGGAAGGCGCTGTAAAACTCACAGCTATTCGTAAGCGCGAACGAAATCCCCGCAACCGCCTGCTCTGCCTGCGGATACACGGCGCGGTCTGCAAGATCTGCGCTTTTGATCCCGGAGAGCTGTACGGCGAGGCGGGGAACATTATTGAAGTGCATCATCTGCAGCCGCTGTCTCTTGCCGGCGAGCCCAGACCGTATGATCCCGCAACTGACCTCGTTCCGTTGTGTCCCAATTGCCATCGCGCTGTCCACACGAGGCGCCCGGTGCCGTGGACACCTGCGGAGCTCAGGAATGTACTTTCCAATGACTGAAGGGCTCGCATCGCTTCCTGACGACTTCAGGCAGATTCTAGCCGACAAACCGGCAGGCTGGGAGCTTTCTTTCAGAGTTGTGGAACCGGAAGTACGGATCGGGAAGGAAGGGGCCGGTTTTGCGCTCCGGTTATCTGGCACCCGAACTGTACGGGGCGAAAAGAAGGTCTGGGATGCGCTAGGACCGGACTACAACTGGGTGGCCGATGGGAATGTAATCCGTCCACTTCCCCACGATACACCGTCCGTGATCCGGCAGATGCTGAGTGGAAAAAGCCCGAACACATTGAGTTTCCCGGACGTTATACGTCTTGTCCGTCTGGAAAGCCCCGATGTGCCCGTTACCGCAGACGAAAGTGTCTTCTTTTCCGCACGGTCGATCGCCGCCGAACTGCGCCCAGACCAGGAAATTCCGGGTCTGCGCGCCACTCTCTTCCCCTATCAGGCTCAGGGAGTAGAATGGATGGAGCAAGCCGTTCGGCATACTGGAGGTCTCATCCTCGCTGACGAGATGGGGCTTGGGAAGACGATCCAGATTATAGCCCTTCTGCTTTGCGAGAAGCCTGCCACATCACGCCCAGCGCTGATTATCTGCCCGACCAGCCTGATCGCCAACTGGCGCAAAGAGATCATGAAGTTTGCGCCCGAGCTTTCAGTCCTGATCCACCGCGGCCACAACCGGACTGGCATCACATCGGGACTGCAGCGCGCACAGGTCGTACTTTCGACCTATGACACCGTCGTGAACGACATTTCGATTTTCGCGGGCATGACCTGGTCCTGGCTTATCTGCGATGAGGCACAGGCTCTTAAGAACCCCGATTCCGCCAGGAGGCAGGCGGTGGGAAGAATTCCAAGGCAGATGACCATTCCGATGACCGGAACACCGGTCGAGACGTCGCTGATGGATCTCTGGTCGCTGGCTGACCTCGCAATTCCTGGCTTGCTGGGAACCCGCGAAGACTTTGAAGCCGATCATCCTGATACTGAGGAATCGGCAAAGAACCTTGCCCGTCTGACAGATCCGGTTGTCCTTTGTAGAAAGGTCAAGGACGTCGCCGGCGACCTCCCGGAACGTATTGATATCGATCTGCCCCTCGAGCTGGGTGACGAGCTTTCCCGGCGCTATGATGAGGTGCTCACCGAAACTCTCGAGAAATATCCTGTGGCAGGTAATCTGGTGGCGACAGGTCAGCTGCAGCTCTTCTGTGCCCATCCGTGGCTACAGGGATCCGGCGACCCGGACACTGATGAAAATGCCGGAATAGATCAGTCAGCCGGAATGCCGTTACTTACCCCCAAGGTAGAGCGCACGATTGCTATTCTCGAGGAGGCATTCAGGAACGGACGGAAGGTTCTGCTCTTTGCAATCTTCAACCGTTGTGGCGAGATTATCCGTGAGGCAGCTCAGGGGCGGCAGCCGGATGCCTTTTGGGGAGCAATTAACGGGTCCACTCCGCAGGAAGAGCGGCAGGCAATCGTTGATACTTTCTCCGGCCACGATGGGCCTGGATGCCTCGTGCTCAATCCCAAGGCAGCGGGTGCCGGGCTCAACATAACTGCTGCAACTGTGGTCGTTCACTTTACCCAGGCATGGAATCCGGCTCTTGAGTCGCAGGCCAGCGCCCGTGCACACCGCCGTGGGCAGACCGAGCCAGTCTACATTTACCGGTTGTTCTACGAGGATACAGTGGAACGCGTGATGATTGACCGTTCTCAATGGCGCCGCGAACTTGGCAATGAGGCAGTGCCAGTGTCGACACGTGACGCTGATGATCTGAGGCGCGCCCTTTCGATACGGCCCAGCGGAGAGAAATGATGAGCAGTCAGACCTATGAGAAGCCGTTGACGGCAAATGACACCGGAGAAACAGGCGGGCATCAGGCAGGCATCCATATACCCAAGTCCCAGTCGGAGCTGATTGCGTTGCTCCCGTTCCTCGATCCCGCGCGTAAGAACCCTGACGCATGGCTAGAAATGACAGACGATACGGGGGTGACCTGGCGCTTTCGTTACATCTACTACAACAACCGGCTTCATGACGAAGGAGGCACGAGGGACGAGTACAGGATCACTCACATGACTAAATTCTTCCGTGCCGTCGGAGCGAAGGAGGGTGACGTACTCGTGCTGAGCGGGTCGCCGGGAGAGCTCAGCTATTCTGTTTCGGTCCGCAGGCAAGGTCCGTCTGAGGGCATCGGTGCGGGAGCGCCAGTAAGGGTCCAGCTCAAAGGCTGGCGCCGTGTGCACTAGGACAGAGGAAGAGTCAGAAGACCATTCCGCAGCTGAGCATCATGCCAGTTTTCCGCATCCTGAACTGGTAGAGGATTTCCCGATCGGGGTTCTGCATCTTGGCGTAAAGACCCTCACACTTGAGCGGGCAGGTTTCCGAACCATCGGCGATCTTGCGAACGTTACCCCGGACCGGATCATGCGAATTCCAACTGTGGGATGGCGAACTGCCGAACTTCTGACGAGGAATCGTCTTGCTTTGCTTGCGGCGTCGGATGCCGAAGCGGGCATCGACTGGGATAAGTATTGCGAGAGAACAGAAATACCGCTCCTGCCTCGCCAGAGCCGACTGACTTCAGGCGAAGAATTCCTCAGAGTATTGCCTGAATTTCTAGATGAGGTCGCGGACAGTCTTTCAGACGAGGCTTTTTCCGCAATCCTTCGCGAGCGCATATGTCAGCCGCCGGACCGGCAAAAAACGCTCGATCAAATCGCTTCGGCGACTACGCCGCCCGTGACCCGCGAAAGGATACGCCAGAAGGAGAAGAAGCTTCTTGGGCAGCTTGCCGGTGGCCTTCTCAACGATACCTACGGTGTTCTGGGAATTCATTTTCGACCTGAATTCTCATACTGGTGGAGACGGGCTGCTGACCACCTCTCACACCTTGACGAAATCGACTTTTCAGAATTCGTGAATTGCCTTTCTGCTGCGTGGGATGTTTCCAATGATGCTGTCATAGGGCAGCTTCCCATAATACTGGCAATCGTTACCGGCGAACCACTGATGTCCGGTGAATTCAGGACGGCGAGCCGCCTCGACCCGAGGCTCTTCGGAGTTCTGAATGATGAAGTACTGACACTGCCGTTGAATAGGCTCAGACTGGGCAGATATGCTGGGCGGTTAGCTGAAGAGGGATCTGAGACAGTCGGAGATATTCTGGTGCGGCTGCGCGATGGCAGTCTTGGGAAAAGAGGTCGAAAAGCTGCCGAAATGGTCGAGCAGCATGCTAACATCTTAGCTTCCTGTATTCGTGATTATGGCCAGATCGATTGGAAGGCCTACAGGGAAGCGAATTCACTTTCCTGTCTGCCCGCCAGATCAACGGCAAATGCGGCCGAGTTTGTCGCAACTCTGCGAGAGACAGTCAGTGAGCTTTTAACGGCGTGCCACATTACCAAACGGGCACCTGACATTTATCGTCTCCGCACAAGCCGTACTCTCGGCAGTCAGCTGACGCTTCAGGCCGTAGCTGATGCCATGGACACCCACCTGCCAACGATAAAGCGCGAAGAAACTGTCTTTCTCCGTTTTCTAAATGAAACTCTTATCGGTCATGACTTTAGCGCATTGCCAGTATGGCTGGATCACATCTGGCTGGACTACTGGGATGAAGCACGAGCCGTTTATGAAACTGCCCCGGAGGACTTCGGGCAATTCTCTGAAAACCTCGCATGGAAATGGCGCCTGACAGTGCGTGAAATTGGTAAAGCTGCACCTACGATCTGGGCGGTCCTGAGCGGCTATCCGAGTGACAGACGATCTAAACGGTCAATCAGCAAAGCGCCTGTCGCGAGCCAGGTTGTTGGTCCGCTAACTCAGTTACCTGTTGGTCGGATCCGGCTCCGTGGCTTTCGACGCGTCCATTGATAAACTCTCCTGTGGTGGTAGGTCCCGGCCCCTGATTTCCAGCAGATTTTCTACGCCCTCCAGCCAGTTAGTCAGCTCCGTCAGTAGTTCCTGCAGATGAAGCCGACCCTTTCCCTTCAGCGCACATTCCCAGACAGTTGCAATACGCCATCCGTCAGTAAGCAGAGCCGATCTGACAGAGTTGTCACGTTTCTGATTTGTGTTGATCTTGGTTTTCCAAAATTCGGTTCGTGTTTCGGGAAGCCGGAAAAGGTGACAATCATGCCCATGCCAGAAGCAACCGTGCACAAAGATGACCGCGTGAAGCCGGCCGAAGACGATGTCGGGCTTGCCAGTCAGGTCTTTTCGAGTGACCCTGAAGCGATAACCGAACTTGTGCAGACCGCTCCGTATCAAAAGTTCAGGCTTTGTGTTCTTTCCCCTGATTGCCGCCATATTACGGCTCCTGGTCACGGGATCGTGAACGTCAGGCATACTCTTGGGCAGAGACCTCATCATTAAGTACCGTTTCGCCGGTGATGTGCGGGCGCATGATCCTCGCGACCTCATTGAACACCGGCACTGCCACGGAGTTTCCGAACTGCTTGTACGCCTGCGTATCGGAAACCGGGATGCGGAAGGTGTCGGGGAAGCCCATCAGCCTCGCACATTCTCTCGGGGTCAGTCGCCTGGGGTTCTTGCGTCCTTTTTGCCGTACAAGAATTTCGGAACCATCCTTGTAGTACCGCGCTGAAAGAGTTCGACAGGTGTCGTCCGGTCCTACCAGCCCAAAGCCAAATCCATTTCCGGCTGCGCGATGCTTGGCTGAATAGTCCCGCAGGTATTTCCACAAATGATCGCTCAGAGTGTATTTAGCGCTGACCTTAGCCAACTCGCCTTCCGTGTAGTGCGATTCTGCTGTTTCGCTGCCGTTCTCCGGATGCAGTACCGATCGCATCACCGTTTTGCCTTCGGGAGGAAGCCTGAGGTCTGCCCAGTCGAATCCACTCTTCTCGCGGAACCCTACAAGGACGATCCGCTGACGGTTTTGGGGAAGGAAGTGACGTGCGTTTAGGATACGGAAGTGCAGGTCATATCCGAGGTCCTTCTCCAGTATCCTGCGAATAACATCGAAGGTTCTACCCTTGTCGTGACTCATCAGATTTTTGACGTTCTCTAGAAGAAAAGCTCGTGGCCTGTGAGCTTTCAGGATCCGGGCGACATCGAAAAACAATGTTCCCTGCGCTTCATCGAGAAAGCCATGTTTCCGCCCCAGCGCATTCTTTTTTGATACGCCTGCGATAGAGAACGGCTGGCATGGAAAGCCTCCCAGCAACACATCATGTTCAGGAATTTCATCGACGCTTATCTTGGTGATGTCGCCCGCTATGGGTCGATTGTCAGCGTAATTAGATTGGTAGGTTAACTGCGCATATTTGTCCCATTCGGACGTGAAGATACAACGCCCGCCGATGCTGTCGAAAGCTCTGCGCAGCCCGCCAATGCCGGCGAAGAGATCGATGAACGTAAATCCTTTACTGGTCGTCTCCTGTGAGGGCGCATCGGCGCGTTCGCGGAGCCAGTCGAGGACTACCTTCTTTGGCTTTATCTGCCCTGATTCCCATCGGAAAACTTCTCGCTCCGAATATCCGAGCTCTTCGGCAAGTGCCTCTGTTGAAAGTCCGGTTCGACAGCGTAGGATTCGGAACTCAGTCTGCATTAGATCGCCTTGGGTAATTATGCAGACGAAATGTCATGAAATGTCCCCATGGGCAACAGCGCCATTTGCCATTTCACCGGTTATTGGCAGGCTCAGTGTTAGTTGCCCTGATCACATGATTTCCCGAAATCCGCTTCTCGTCGCTCGTGCCATGTCGAACGGTACTCCCGCCTGGCCTACGCAATTATCCCACTGAGTTATTGCTGTACGGATCTCGGCGATAACGGACTTTGTTTCGCCTGCTTTCAGATCGGCGAACTTACCGAAAGCGATCAGGTCATCCAGATCAAACTGGTCTGTCTTGCCAGACAGAGACATCTGATGCTCGTTGGTCCAGGCGCCGTCAGGATTATAGGCATATACCATGTCGTAAGCTGGAGAGAGGCTCCAGCGGCCAGCCCGGTCCATAAGGAATGCGATGTTCTTGGTGTGGTCGTCCTGATTGCGGATGAAGATATTGAAGAACGCTCGCCGCACCTGTTCTTTGATGGCATCACGACCAAGTCCGAGCATCCGGATGGTCTCAATCGCCTGTTCGTAGCTGTAAGTCCGGGCCTGATTGAAATCGAAGTGACGCATCGCGCAAAGCGACTGCATGTGGAGCTTCTTGTCGTCAGGCGTGCGGTCGAAGCGCTGGGTCATGAAGTGCGCCCGCCCGCCTTCTTCGTGCAGACGAGAGCGAGCCATGTCGATGCCAGCCTCTCGGGCTAGCAGATAGCAAGCGTATTCAAGACGGCCGAAGCTCATAGGGTCGGCGAGCTCCTTATCTGCATTGCCCGACACACCATCGAATTTGACGAGCCACTGAGTGTAGCCGGGGCCTGCTGTGAGTTGCCCGGAGTGGAATTGCCCGGTCTCTTCATTCCAGGCGAGAACAGCCTTGGCGCGCGCGCCACCGGCGGATGTTCCTACGCGAAGGATTTCCTGAAGCGCGTGATGATCATCCTCGCCCTTCAGGACACCAGAGAGCTCTTCTCGTGCGGCAAGCACACGGTTGGCCAGCTCGACAAGCGGCACGATGTCAACGGGACCGCCCTGTTCGCGGCGCTCGCCTGTCGAAGGCTCAAACTCGAGCGCGCCCATGCCTCGGCGACCAGTGTAGCAGAGGCGTTCAACGGGATCGAAGCTGTCGGTCGTTCGGCCCTGTTCTGCGAGCCAGCGATTGATGAGGGCGTTGCCGAACTTATCGGGCAGGCTGTCGGCCAGCATTCCCGGCAGACCCTTGAAGGTGTCATAGTTGAGTGCAGGGAAATCATAGACGCCGCTGCGCAATGGCATGGTGAGCGGGGCGACCTCGATACCGCTGCGGCTGAATTCCGGTGTGTATTCGAAAACCCCGACATCGCGGTCCTCATCCCACAGCACGGCACCGATCTGGCGGCCCCAAAGATTGACGACTGCGCGGCTCATGGGGCCTCGTCACCCCAACTCCATTCCTCACTGGGCGCACTTTCGGAAGACTTCCGCACTCGTTGCCGTGCCTTGCCCGTGTCTGATCGCGGGTCGAGCGGGCTCAGCTTGGCGTCAGGCACGATATCCAGCAGACGATCTTCGATATCGAGCGCACGCATAATCCTGGCAAGACTGTCGATCGTCCCGCCTTTGCCTGCTTCCAAGCGGGAAAGTGTCGAACGCGAGATACCCGCTATCTCAGCAAGCTCGGCCTGTTTGAAATTGCGTGATATACGGTAGGCTTCGATCTGCTGCCCTAGGTCGGACAATAGCACCGAGAGCGGTCGCAGGTCCGGTGAATCATAATGTATCATTATCGAGACTTTATATCCGAAATGGAGCCTTGTGTAGCAATTTTGCGTCTTTACATTTGAATCTATAATGTGTCAATATCGATGCGTTATACCGAAATATGCCGTTAATGCATTAATATCGATACGTAATGATTGGATTTAGGAGTGCGGGTATGCCCGATGAGAAAAATCATAAGGAAAAGGACTGGAAGGGCTTTCGGGAGATCGACCGCGCTATCGCTGAAGATCGCCTGGCATCTTACACTTGGAAGAAGACTTGGGCTGACCCGTGGGGAAAGGCTGGCTTGGTCCTTTTTGGAGTTCTGTTCACGGCCTTTGTCATTTTCGTCATCATCTATGATGGTTTGATCTGACCTACCATTCCTTTACATCGTCGGCTGCTTCTGCGGAAGCTCCTCGCGCATCCTGCGTGGTCCGATCAAGCCTTCCTCTTCGTTGCTCAATATTTCGAGAGCCCTCTCTCTGCCTCTGGCTGACGTCGCGCGCGATCTCTTCTCGGCCATCTGACGGATCTCCGAGTGAGCTTGGAACGCCGCCAAGCTGAACCGAACCGCGCACACCGCTTGCGCTTCCTACATTGGGCCGGGCCAGTGGCGCTGCATCAGGTAAGACAAGTTCGCTCGCGATCTCCTCATTCAGCCCGTCAGCATAGCTTTCCACAAAGCGTGCTTGAAGCTGTTGACCTTGCGCGCTCATCTGGAAGTCGATGTCATCAAAGCGGGCTTGGCCGTAATAATCGCGGTTGGCCTCGATCTCGGCCATGCCCCATTCGCGGTAGGCCTGGCTCAGATTCAAAGTTCCCGCTGCATTGGAGCTCTCATACCAGCTGGCCTGACTCTCAAGCCGATTGGCAATCTCTTCGGCGCGGCGCGCCTCGACCGTATAGCTTTGGGCTTCAGTGAGTGAAGTTGTGACGCCCGCTGCACTGCTTGACACAAGCGCTTCTGAGCTTGAGCTGGTCTCGCGGAAGAAGCCCTCTCTCGAGTTCGACCAATTTCGGCTCTCCGAAATTTGACTTAGGGCGCTCTCAATTCGCGAACGATCCTCCGAGGCGATACCGATATCGCTGTCAGTCCAAGTTTGATTGCGTCCGCCGTTGAGGCCCAAGCTCCCTTCGACTGACCCGCGCTCTCCCTTAACGCCCAAACCGCCATTGCCATTCAGGAACCATGAGACCGTGATGTCATCCGATGCCCGGCGCGATAAGCCAAATTGCTGCTGAAGTGTGTTCGACGCATTGTCGAGCTCGCTAAAGGTCCTGCCAATGCTGTCACTGGTTGACGTTCCGCTCACCGTCTCATTCGAGCGGGACCGGGTGTAAGCATCACGCAGCTCGCTAAAGCGTGTAACCGCTGAGCTTGTCGATTGCTGAGCGAGATTGGCGAAGGTCTCGCTTTGGCTGCGGCTCTCGCTAGCCATAGTCGATAGCCTGCTTGAGAAATCCTGCCCCAGCGTAGGGGTGAAGGGGTAACTGGAGTTCGGAACAGCAGCGAACTCGCCACCCGGAAAGCTGGTGATCTGCGTGCCGCTGTCGCCAATGCTGCGCGTCTGCGTGGCACCATAGGCGATATTGGGTGCAAGATTGCCCTGGGCGAACTGCCGCGAGAAAACGTTCGAATTGTCGATGTTGGAATTGCCGAGCGAGACATTGCCCGTGCTGGCTTCGCGTGCAGCCTCTTCGGCGGCGTTCTGGCTCGGATTGAGGTAAGAGGTCGCCTGTCCCGAAATCGCCAGCGCACCGCGTGCGACCCCGCCCGCGAGGAAGGGGATCGAGGCGACGAGATAGCCGGCGAGGATACCGATATCGCTGTTGACGTCGCTCATACCGGCAAACGTCGCAAGACTAAGGCCCGAACTGCCGCCTGCTGCAGCGACATCGCCCGCGCCCTTGAACATCAGGATCATGTGCAGGATCACGAACAGCGGACCCCAGGCGGCTAGGTAGAAGAAGCCCGTGACGTAGCCCCTGAGTGCAATCGGACCCGTCTTTGGCATCAGGAACAGCGGAAAGAGAACCGGGAACAGCGCGTAGAACACCACGGTCAGCACGACATTGAGGATAGGTACCCATTTCATCGCGTTGTGCGAAATCGAGGAATAGGTGCGCTCGGTCTGGATGTCGGCGCGCGTCTGCGCGAAAACATCGACACTGCTCGTCCCGCTTGCGCCTGCAAAGCCGTGCATCGCCTGGTTCATGGCGTTGATGGTCAGCACCTGGCGAAAGATGTCGCTCGCGCTGCGCGAGATGCCCGTGAGATATTGGTAGGCGACCGGCAGGTCTGCCATCAGCTTGGCCCTGGCGAGCGCTTCGGTCTGGCGCGGATACAGCTGACGACCTGCCACCAGTGTCATCTCGTCGATCATGCTCGTCCATTGACCCGAAAGCGCGGTGTAGGCTTCGCGGCAGGTGATGATCGAAGCAGTGACGCTGTCGTCGGCTTGCCGGGTCAGGAATTGCTGCGCTCTTGCAGCGCTGCCCGGCGCGATGCTCGCCCAGATGTCGTCGCTCTCGGAAAGCTCCTTCATCGAGTAGCGACCAAGCAACAGATCATAGAACACGCATTGTTGCACGTGTTCGTCGAAATTGGTGGCGAACTCAGGATCGGCAATGCGCAGCGATTTCGTCGCCTCGAGCAGGCGTGCGCCGTAAATCATACCGTTCTTCGAATAGTTGAGGTCGTCGGGCAGGCCGAAGACGAGTTCAGCCGAACGGGTCAGGTAGTCGCCCGCCTGGCTGGTGAAACTTGCCATCAGGGCAAGCCCGAGAGGAACATTGTCGACCGTTGCCGGTGCAAGGCTGGGATTGACCCGGTCGGTTACATGGACGTCCATCCTCGGCACCATCAGGCACATGTAGATCAGCGTCGCCCCGAGGAACCAGTTGAGCCATGCGCGCCAGTCCTGGTTGAAAGCCACCACGATGACCGCCAGCGCCATGCCCATCACCAGCGCAACCTGGATAAGGCTCTTGTAGCCGCCAGCGCCGGTCCATGCGGCAACCGCATTCAGTACGTTGACGATGTATTCGCCGCCGCCGACCGTGAAGATCTCAACCATTCTCGCTGATCCTTATGGAATGATGGAGCGGGACTGCATCCCGCGCGACCAGTCGAGTGCGGCGGCCATCGACGGGGACATCGAGGCTGCGAGCATATTCTCGATCATCGCCGTCTTCTCGATGATCTGCATGATCGCCGAGACCCGCGCCTGGCCGGTTGCCTGCCGCTGGGCGAGGCTGGATCGAACCTCCGCGACCTGCGCGCGCCAGATTGCGAGTTTGGCTTCATCGGCGGCGATGAAACTCGCCATCGAGCGTCCAGCCTCGGCGGTAATGCGTTCGAGAATGGCATAGAGGAGATCGATGCTAGCTATCTCTGCAAGCGTGTCGCGATCGTCAGTCGGCATGCCGCGCCCGTAGGCCGCCTGAACGGTCAGTATCTTGTAGAGCGGCACCGATGCCACCTGGAGCAGTTCCTTTTCCTCGTCTCCGATCGCGGTGTCGCTGCGAATGGCTTCGACCATGCTACCGATCATCCGGGCGACGCGCGGACGAATGGCCTGCGCGTCGGACAGGTTCATTTGCTGGAAGGCGGGGTCAAGGCACTGGTCCGGTTCGTCGCACTGAAACACCCGCACCGACTGGCCCTGCGTTCCGTCGAGCAATGCCGTCACCAGCGTCGATGAGGCATCACCCGCAAAGGGTACGAACTTGCCCGGCTCATCGTCGCTCGGCGGCACATAGATCACCGTGCCGATGAGCGTCATCGCGTATTCGGCGAGGTCGCGGTCGAATGTGCCGCCGGGGTTGAAGAAAGCGCTCTGTTTGAGGACATGCCAGGTGTAATTGCGCGGGATACCCGGATTGACGTCGGCATAGTCGGCGCCTGCGTTCTCATTGGTGGAAGCGCGTTGTCCGCGCGTGCCGCAGCCATGCTTGGCAGCGGCGTAATCGGTGAAGATGCCTTCTGAATTGCCGATGGCTTCGCAGATCGCCTTGTCGGCCAGATCGCCCTTGGGCCAGATGCCGCCGACCAGCCCCTGCGCCATCTCGCAGGAGTTGATCGAGAGATTGTTCATCAACTGCGCTTTCTGGCTGAACTCCTGCATGATCTTGTTGCACTCGGGGCAAACGGTATCGATCGCCAGGCTGAAGGCGAACCCGACCGCGTTGTTGGCGACCGCCTTCAGAAGCGCGACCATCTCGCTTGCATTGATGAAGGAGAAGCTGCCGGCAAAGATGTCGATCCCGCCGCAGCCTGCCCGTGCTCTCGGAAGCTGGAGATTGGCGATATTGGTCGTCTTCTGCGGAAAGCGCGTCCAGACGTTGCCGAGACTGTAATAGCCCGCCGACTGGCCTTCGAATGCGGTCGGGCCGGTGACATTTGCCGCCGCGCCCATGTCATCCATGAAACGGTCCATACTGTCGCCAACATTGGCTGATGCTGGGGCTGCGACCGGAGACACGGCCATGCTGGCCGCAGCGATGGTGAGAGCTGCATTGCGGAGCTTAGTAATCATGTCCGGCTTCCTTCGCTGTGAGGAGGTAGATGCGGTCCTGGAGTTCGTCGGCCGAGAGCACGCCGTAACCGATCGGGATCGGGCGCTTTGCAAGACTGTCCCAGAGGACCAGCGCCGGGGTGATCCCGGGCTCAAGGCCCATGCGGGGGCGCTGGCCGCTCTCGACCTTGTAGTCGGGGAAATGCCGCGAGGGTCCGCCGTCGGTGGAGATCGCCCGCACCGTAATCTGCCAGCGGTCCGCCACCGAGCGCACGATCGGGCTCATGACCTCGCAGGCACCGCATGTCTGGGCGAAGAAATAGAACAGGCCGTAGCGCTCGGAGAGCCGCGCCATCACCGCGCCGCGGTCGGCGCTGCGCGCGTCCTGCCATTGCTTCTTGGCCAGCGCGCCGACCGGGCGTTCGAGCGTGTAGTCAAGCTCCGGATCCTGCCAGATCGCGCGCTGCCAGACATCGGAAAACAGCGACGCCCGGTCGAGCTGTGCCCGCTGGAAACGGATATAGGCGGTGACGTTTTCGGGTGTCGGATAGAGGATGGCGCGGGCCTTCAGCTCGCGCAGTTCTCCGGTGATCGCGTCGAGCTGCTGCGTGGCGGCAAGCTCTTCTGCAGGCTCAGCCGTTTCCGGCTCGGCTACCGGCACCGGCTTGACGCAATAAAACCAGTACCCAAGCCGGCGCTGTTCGCAGTAGAGGCTGTCGGCCGAGCTGGCCGCCTCTGCCGTCTCGGTTTGCTGTGCGACTGCCGGGCCGGGAGTCAGGGCAAAGAGCCATAGGGTCAGTACGGCGATCAATTGGCGGCGCGTCATTGGCCACTCCTTGCGTAATAGTCTTCGATCTTCTGCTGGATGAGGATGCTAGTCTCGAGCTCGTCGGGCAGCCGCGCCGCCTCGGTGAACTCGGCATAGACTTCGCTGAAATCCATCTGGCTCAGATCAAGCTGCGCGAATTCATCGAGGGTGAACCCCTCGCATTGCTCAGCCTTGGGCTTGTCCCACGGTTTGGGCAGCTGGCGGCGGCCCTGCTCCTGGAGGATGCGCGCCAGCTTGGACTCAAAGCAGCAATAGGCTTTGCGCTTGGTCAGGCAGACGCCGAGGAACTTGTCCGAGCAATAGGTCCCGACATAGGCGCACAGGCCCTGCGCATCGCGCTCGTGGAGCAGCACTTCCTCGCGGTCGCAGCCAAGTGCGACGAGCAGGCTGACTCCGGGGATGAGCGGGAAGCCCTTGCCCTTGCAGCAATTGAGCACACCAAAGACCTTGGACGAACAGGTGTTTCGCGTCCCCCGAAACAGCGTCAGCGTGTCGGGATCAAATGCCCCGCGCGCCTCGTCCATGGCATGGAGCGCGGTGACAGCATCCTTGAACTCGTCATTTGCACTGCGCTCGATCGTCTCGCAGGATCCATCGATGCAATAGACATCGCCGTCGCAGACATATTGGGTTGCCTCGGTAGCACCTGCCGGTAGTGGGCATTCGTAGATCCGTTCCCAGGTCTCGCAAGGGTCCTCGTCGGTGATGCACTCTTCGCGGACAAAGCGGCAGGCGCCCTGGCTCTCGATGTCCGAGCAGTCGGAAGCCGCTTCGCGCGATGTACAGGTGTAACTGCGCTGCCATTCCCAGCAGGGCCGGGTTACCGATACGCCGTTGATGATCCGGGTCTGCGGCGAGCTGTCGCTGCAGATCTCGGCATCAGCTGCGCAGTCTGAATCACCCGCAAACCCGCTGCACTGGCTTTCGTCCGGGGCCGTTTCGACTTTGCTGTCGGTGGTCACCGCATAGGGGGTGTAGCGGTTATCCGGCGCATCGCAGCTGATCTCGGCGATGGGATCGCCGGGTTCCGTGCAATAGCGGGTAAATTGGTTGTCGCGCCATTGGAGGCAGGGGCCGGGCCTGTATCCGGTGATCCGGCAAGAACCACCATCAAAAGCCGAACACCAAGGGTGCCCAAAACTGCCTCCGGTATCGTTGCACAGATAGTGCCATTGCTGGCGCTGCGTCGCGCTTGCGATGAGCGGGACCGTGCATTGGCCTGCCGATTGCTCGATCCGGGTGCCAGTGTTGCAGGTAGCGGTGTAGGTCCCCGCGCTTGCCGATCCTGGCGGCAGCGGGACGCAGGCGCCCTGGCTGCCGGTGACCGTCATGCCGCTGGTATAGTCGAGCGGGGTCTCGTTGATTGCGAGGCTTCGGGCGATAACGTCCTCGATGTCCTGTGCCTCGAAGCGGGCACGGTTGGCAAGGCTGTCGCGCATCGCGCGGTATCCCTCATGGCTGGTCGCCGTCGTCGCAGCGCTGCTTTCGATCCGGTCGGGATCATCGTTGAGCGCCTCGAGCCCGCGCACCGCGTTCCGGTCGTAATTGGGAAGATTGGCTGCGTTTGGCTGGGTTTGCGCGGCGCGCTGTGCCTCACCGCGCAGGCTTTCCCCGAAGCTCTTGCCATCAGCCCTCGCGGCCTGCTGCTGCGCGGCCACGGGCGCGGCAAGGAGGCAGGCGGCGAAGGCCGCTGCCCTAAGCAATGGAAAGCGCTTCATCGCTGGTCTCCTTGCAGGCGGTTCCTATGCAGGCGGGCGAGCTCGGCCCCTGGCCCGCGGCCCGCGGCGAAGGTCTCCAGCACCTCTTCCACGCTGATATTGCCTGCGATCCGGTCATGCGGCGGCACAATGCTGGTGCAGTCGAACCCGTCGCACGGGACAAAATCGGTGCTGAGCATGACGAAGCTCGGCGCGGCCTTGATCTCAAAGGCGCGAAACAGCCGGGGATCGATGCCGAGCGATCCGGCTGCGTTGCTGTCGCTCCAGATCGCAGCGAGCCGCTTCTTGAACGCCTCGCTGTTTCCTTCCGGAAAGCCGCGCAGCACGGTGACACCGCCTGCCCGCGTCATGTCATGGACGAGCGCCTTCAAGGCCGCGGGCGGCATCGACAGGCTGGCAAAAGCAATAAAGCGCGGGGATTCCCCGAGCGATGCTTTCTCGGCTTGCGCTTGCCCTGCGATCATCGCGTCGAAATCGAGGACGGCGTCCGGCTCGGTGACTTCGATGCTGTCCGCATAGGACGCGCGGTTGGCCTGCGCCTGGACCTGGACGCCTTGCGCATCCTCGGTCAGGGCTTCGGCACGTTCGCGGACATTGGTCGCGAGCGCTTGCGCCTCTTCGGTATGCTGGGCTGCACGCTCGCGAATCTTGTCGAGGTCGATGCCGTCAGGATCGCTCTGGGCCAGCGCCAGGCCGCCCAGCGAGAGTGTGAGGCCAACGGGTAAAAAGATGAGAAGCTTGTTCATAGTGCGCAGCAATTCCGTTTGCGCCAGACGAGGTATCCCATGTCCTCGCCGATGGCGGGAATGACCTGTCCGGGTTCCTGAAGCGTGGTGGATGTACCGATCGGCGGGCAGGCGTAGCGTCCGCTCGTCGCCGGATTGGGGTTGGTGGCCTGGAAGCGATATTGCTGCTTGCGCATGACCGGCATCAGATATTTGCCGCACAGGCCCTTGGAGCCCATCGTTCCCCAGGAGACGAGCTCGCGGTGAAGCTTGTAGGCGAAACGCGAAAGAACGAGCCGCGAGGCCTGAACATGCCCGATCGACGCCGAGACATTGCCGTTCATCGGGTACATCGAGCCCTGGCAGCCCGCGCACCAGAACATCTCGTCGATCGGCAGATTCGCGGTCGAGGCTGCGCAATCGGCGGCACAGGCGGCGAGCGCCAGCGGGTTGGCGAACAGCACCGCCTCGGGGTTGATAATCGCGGTGAGTTCGCTGTCCTGCCACAGCGGATCGATCTCGGAGATATAGAGAATGTCGATCGAACCTGCTTCGAGGCACAGGAAATCGGCGACGATCTCCATCCAGTAAATCAGCGGATAGGCGTACCAGTGGACGTGCCAGCTCGAATAATACTGGCTTGCGCCGCCGACCGCCGAAGGGCCCGAGATCGAGCGGAAGCCGATATCGAAGCCGGGATCGAGTTTCGTGCCGCCAAGGTTGACGAAGCACCACGGCTTCATGCTGACATCGGCAAGCCGCACGGGCTCCCAGAACCCCATGGCGATGCCGGGCCGGATGCCGCAGAGGCAGACGGGCAGGTCCGGATTGTCGGGATCGGGGCGATTGCTCGGCCAGATATCCAGCCCTCCGATCGAGATCGGGAACAGACACGACCAGCAGATGTCGGTAATCGGGTTGACGAAGCTGCCGGTGCATTTGCCGGGGCCTGCATCGGCCATGGCGGGCGTCGCGGTTGCGAGGCCAAGCACCGCGATCAACATGAGCGCCAGTTTGCGAAAGCATTTCATAGCCCCGGCCTCCTTCTTGGTGGCAGCGCCACTTCGCTCACTTCGAGCAGGCGGCCGTCCTGGCGCACGCGGGCTGGAACAGATTTGATGCCGAACTTCGCTGTCAGCTTGCCACCCTGGTCGAAATAGAAGCGTCGCTGGCGGGCTTTCATCAGCTCAAGCGGCGCGCCTTTCACCAATATCAGCTTGGCATCGGCGTCCTGCTTCAGCGCCCAGGCCAGCTGGCCGGGATCGTCGCCGTCGAGAAACAGGAGATCGCCGCGCAATTGGACGCTGTCGAGCGGATTGACCCTTGTGCCTGCAGCATGGATCAACTCGCCCCTCGCACCCCTGATATCGGCGGCGAGCGTAATCGTCGGATCGAAACTCCAGCGCCGCGCTTCGCTTGCCCTGGCTATTCCAGCGACCGGATCGGGCCGGTTGACCCTGGCGATCGTGCGGCGTTTCAACTCGTCATTGAGCCGCGCTGTCTCGCCTGAGCGTTCCATCTGGGTGAGCCGCGAATGAATCTGTTCGAGCAGATCGCGCTCGATCACCGGAAAGACCGTGCCGCGCTGGCCGTAGTCGCGGGCCAATGCCTGGGCGGGGCAAAGCAGGACTGCGACCAGGATTGATGGGGCCAGGAGCCTTCTCACAGGATTGCCCTCCCGCTGCCAAGGATCTGGCCGCGGCAGATGAAACCGATCTCGGCGTAGCGGCTGTCGAGCCCGCGCGGATGGTCGGTCCCGGTGTAGAAACAGCCTTCGGGGATCGGACCCTCAGGTCCCTGGTGGAGCGTGATTCCAAGCCGTGTTTCATCGAGGCGCGCGGCGATCTTGCGGCCGTTGATGAAGACCTCGTGGCCGCGGTGGTTCACGACATCGCCCGGCACACCGAGCACCCGTTTGCCGAAGAGCTGCGCGCCCTTTCCGAAATGGGCTTCGACGAGTTCGCTCGCCGGAGGCTCAAAGAAGATCAGACTGCCGCGCGTGATAGGTGCATGCTTGTCGAGCCAGAAGGCCCAGTTGGGCAGGCTCGGGCTGGCATTGATCAGGAAGGCGTGATCTTTAGCGAACGCATCGACCGCGCTCCATCCAAGGGGAAGCAGGACCAGCGCGGTGAGGACGAGCGGGCGTTTGAGGGTTTGCGCAAGTCGCTTGGACAGGCTTTTCATGGCGCTTCTCCTTGTTCAAGCTGGCTGGCGATCCGCGTGCGGAGTTCATCGGTCGCGTCGGGCGCGCCGCCTGCAAGCACCGCTTCACCGACCAGCACCACGCGGCCACCTGTTCCCATATCTGTCACTGCGCGTTCGGAGGCCTTGAGGAAGGCGAGCACGCGCGCCTGGCTGGTCTCGGGATCGCGGGCTTCGCGCGCTTCGGCGTCGACGAAAGCGGCAATGGTCTCGGCAAGCCGGACTGTGACGATTTCCTGGCGGGGCTCGGTCAGCTCGCGGCTAACCCATGCTGCCCAGAGCAGCGCGGCAGCGATGGCAAGTACGGCGGCAATCTTCAGCAGCAGCGGCTGATTAAAAGATTGTAATCTGCTCGTGTCAGTCACGGAGCGGCTCCTTGTTGGGATGGGTCTCAAGGTCGGCCGCGAGCCGCTGGAGGAAGCGCGGCATGCGAAACAGCGTCACCGCGCCAGCTGTGATGAGGAAGCAGATCTTGAGGTCCTGGCTGAACAGGCTGCGGCGCAGTCCTTCGGCCTCGAGATAGCGGTCCGAAAGATTGCCGAGCTGGGTGAAAAGCGCGTGCAAATCCCAGCCTGCGACAAACAGGAACAGCGCGAGCGGCAGGCCAAGCGCGATGAGAAGCGAAGTCGCGGCGAAGCGCGTCGTCTCGATCAGGATGAAACACGTTCCCTGCAAGAAGGGCAGGAATGCTTTGAGATTCGCCGGTTCGACCCTGTCGGCAAGATGCGTGCTCATCATTGCGCGTCTCCCGCAACTATGCGGATCGCATCGGCGAGGCTGTGCCCGCGTCGCTCGCATTCCTGGATCGCGGCATAGGTGTCGGGATCGGAGGAATAGATCGTCGCCGAAAACGGATCGAGCACGAGGCGTCCGACCGCTTCGATCTCGGGTCCCTTGATAAAGATCTCGCTGTATTCGGTGCCCGAGCGCTTGAGGCTGCGGATCAGCGTCTCGGTCCGATCGTCCATGTCGAGCCGTGCTTGGCTGCGGAAATCCGCAATCGTCTCGGCCTTCTGCTGGAGGACCAGCATCCAGTCGCTGTTCTCGAGCGCAGCGCGCGCGCCATCGGACTTGTAGTAGTCGTTGAGCGATTGGGTCGCAGTCGCGAGCGCGCCGCCGTATTTGCGCGCGGTGCGGGCATAGGTCTCAACGAACTCGCCCATCGATCCGCCCTTGAGCATCGCCCAGGCCTCGTCGATCAGCAGCAGCTTCTTCGTGCTACGCGAACTGCGCGTCATGGCCTGTCCGGTCATGAACATGATTGCCGAGAGAACCACGCTTCGCAGTTCCTCGCGGCTTGCAAGGTCGCTCATCTCGAAAACCGTGAAATCATCATCGAGCGCGAAGCTGGCCTTGCCCGAGAAAAATCCGCCATAGCTGCCGCCCCGGCAGAACGGCGCGATGGCAGTTGCGAGATCGCGCCCGGCTTCGCTTTCAGCGCCTTGCAGCGCATGCGCGACATCATCGACCGACGCGCCGCTGCCAAGCGCTTCCCAGACGTGCGTCACGGCCTGATCGATCAGGCCGCGCTCGGTATCGCTCGGCGCGGAGCTGGGCCGGGCCATCTGGCCGACCATGGCCTTGATCATCGCGAAACAGTCGAGCCGGTAGTCTTCGTCCTCATGGGCGCGGACATCGTCGACCATCGAGAAGGGATTGAGCGAAAAGCCCGAAGCGAGCGTGAACTCGACGAAGCGGCCGCCCTGCAGCTTGACCGAATGCTCGAAGCTGCGCCCGTCATCGATCACAACGACTTTGGCACCCGCACCACGAAGGGCGGCGCAAAGCTCCTGCAGCAGCACCGATTTACCCGAGCCTGATTTGCCGCAGATCGCGATATTGTGGTTGCCCGCATCGTTCTCGAAGGGCGACCACCAGAAGGGCTGGCCGCGCCGACCCACGAGCAGCAAGTGCGGGATCGCCCCGCCCAGATACTCGCCCTGCATCGGGGCGATATGCGCCGCCGTGGTCGAGAGCATGGTCTTCAGGCGCTTGAGACGCGCCATGTCGTCGGCAAGCCCGTCGGCGAGGCTCAGGGGAAATGCTGCGACGAGGCCCTGGAGCTGGAGAAAACGCTCGTCGGCGAGATCCCAGCCTGCCGCCTTGTAAATCGCCTTGATCACCCGCTCATGCGCATCGCCCTGGCCGAGCGGCGAGATGCTGGTGAGCCCATAGAACAGTTTCACAAGCTTTTTGCCCGCCTGGAGCTCAGCCTGGACATGGCGCCACTCGGCCGACTGCTCGGCAAGCTTGGGCAGGAAGCTTGCGCTCTTGGTCTGGCTGAGGCTGGTCGTGCGCATGAATTTGAAGCCCGCCCGCGCCGAGGCTGCTTCCTGGTCGGGATAGACGAGGCACAGCATGGTCGCCGTGGGGCAGGGAAAGCGCAGCTTGTCGGCAAACATGTCGCCGATAAGCCGCGCGCATTCCCAGGGCGCCCAGCGTTCAGGGGTCGAGCGCACGGCATAATGGCGCATGTCGAAATGATCTGGATAGCATGCGCCGACTTCGGGATGGCCCTGTGCATCGCGCCCGGTCTCGCGGAACCGTTCGGTTCGCAGGATCATCCGATCATCGTCGACCTCGAGTTCGATATCCCGCCGGATCGCCTGGTCCTGCAGGGTATCATGCGGGTTCCAGGCATGGATGTCCGGCTCATGCGCGGTGGTGGGCGAGGTCAGTTCGTCGATCAGCGCGAGCAATCCGTTGGGGCGCAGTTCCTGTGCCTGCAGTCCGAGCGAATGGAGCATGCCCATCAGGCCTTCGCGGCATTCGGAAAGCTCGGCATCGGTCACGCTGCCGGGCACCGGCACGCCGAGCGAGACGATCACCCGGACATTACGGGCATGGAAGGGCGCATGCGCCGAGCCCGAGTTCCAGACGAGATCATAGAGGCGGTTGGTGCGGGCCCTGGCGATGGCCTCGTAAATCCCGCCCTGTTCGTAGCGCGGAGCGAACCATGGTGCGACGACATTGCCGATCCGCGGAGATGCGAAGTTCAGGACCTGGAGGCAGGCGCCTTGCGGCAGCCCTTCGGAGAAGAACTGTCCGAGGATCTCGCCGGTCTGTTCGTCCGCTCCGATCAGCGGCGTGACTTCGAGGACGAAGCCTTTCGAGCGCGCATTGCGGTAGAGCTTCGCGCCCTCGTCATAGACCCGGTAAGGAAGCCAGTCCGAGAGCATATCGAGCCCGAAATGCGCCTGGGGCCTTTCGGGTCGCGCCGTATCGGCAAAAAGCCTGCGCGATAGAGCATCGCGCGCTGCGGCTAAGGATAGCGTCACTGGCTTTCTCGTTTGTCCATATCGGGGTGGG